>JAEZCD010000067.1 GCA_023430145.1 Pseudomonadota bacterium | reverse complement strand
GCCCGCGGCGGCCTCGGCGGCCGGCTCGAGCGCTTCGGCCTCGGGATGCGGGCGGCGGCGACCTTCGCCCGCCTCTACATGCTGCCGGTGAAGCAGAACGAGCTGCCGGCCCGCATCCTCATGCAGCCGGCCTGGTGAGCCCGGGCCGATGCTGGAGATCGCGCTCCCTGTCGCCTTCGCCCTCGTCGTCTGGTGGGTCGGCACGGGCGTGATTCTCCTCGCGGTCCGGCTGCCGCCCCGCACCTATCCGCGCAGCCTCGCGATCGCCGGCTGCCTGCTCGTCCTCGCGCTCGCAGTCATCGCCGAGCACGACGGCGCCGAAGGGGTGAGCGAGGCCTATGTCGCCTTCGCGGCCGCGGTGGTGGTGTGGGGCTTCGTCGAGCTGACCTTCCTCACCGGCTGGATCACCGGCAGCCGCACCACCGACTGCCCGGCCGACAGCCGCGGCTGGCTGCGGGCGCGCTACGCGACCGAGGCGATCATCTATCACGAGCTGGCGCTGGTCGCCGCCGGCGCCGCTGTGCTGGCGGCGGCCTGGAACGGCGCCAACCCGGTCGCCATCGCCACCTTCGCGGTGCTCTGGATCATGCGCCTCAGCTCGAAGCTGAACCTGTTCCTCGGCGTCCGCACGCTCAACGACGAGCTGCTGCCGCGCCAGCTCCAGCATCTGCGCAGCTATTTCACGCGCGGCACCATGAACGCGCTCTGGCCGGTCTCGGTGCTCGTGCCGGCGGTGGTCACGGTGCTGCTCGTCGGCGCGGCGCTGGCGCCGGAGGCGACCGGCTTCGAGACCGCCGCCTTCCTGCTCGTCGCCTCGCTGCTGGCGCTCGCCGTCGCCGAGCACGCCTTCATGATGGTGCCGATCCCGATCGCCAGGCTCTGGCGCATGGAGCCGCCGAAACCCGAGCTCGGGCCGCCGGAGCCCGGCAGACCCACGCCGACCTGAGGGGACGTCCGATGGACTACGATGCCTTCTTCCGCGACCAGCTCGACGGTCTCCGCCGCGAGGGCCGCTACCGCGTCTTCGCCGACCTCGAGCGCCGCGCCGGCGCCTTCCCCTCGGCGACCTACCACCGTGGCCGCGGCGGCAGAGGCGAAGTCACCGTCTGGTGCTCGAACGATTATCTCGGCATGGGCCAGCACCCGGCGGTGCTCGAGGCGATGCACGCGGCCATCGACCGCTGCGGGGCCGGCGCCGGCGGCACGCGCAACATCGCCGGCACCAACCACTACCATGTGCTGCTCGAGGAGGAGATCGCCGACCTGCACGGCAAGGAGGCAGCGCTGCTCTTCACTTCCGGCTATGTCTCCAACTGGGCGACGTTGAGCACGCTCGCCGCGCGGCTGCCGAACTGCGCGGTATTCTCGGACGCGGGCAACCACGCCTCGATGATCGAGGGCATCCGCCACAGCGGCGCCGAGAAATTCGTCTTCCGCCACAACGATCCCGAGGATCTCGACGCGCGGCTTTCGGCGGTTCGCCCCGGCCGGCCGAAGCTGGTCGCCTTCGAGTCCGTCTACTCGATGGACGGCGACGTGGCGCCGATCGCCGAGCTCTGCGACGTCGCCGATAAGCACGGCGCGCTCACCTATCTCGACGAGGTGCACGCGGTCGGCCTCTACGGCCCGCGCGGCGGCGGCATCGCCGAGCGCGAGGGGATCGCGCACCGGCTGTCGGTGATCGAAGGCACGCTCGCCAAAGCCTTCGGCGTCATCGGCGGCTACATCGCCGGCTCCGCGGCCCTATGCGACTTCGTCCGCAGCAATGCCTCCGGCTTCATCTTCACGACGGCGCTGCCGCCCGGCATCGCCGCCGGCGCCCTCGCGAGCGTCCGGCACCTGAAATCGAGTGCGCAAGAGCGGGCGCTGCACCGCGAGCGCGTCGCTGCGGTGCGCCGCGGCCTCGACGCGGTCGGCATCCCACATCTCGACAATCCGAGTCACATCGTGCCGGTGATGGTCTGCGATCCGGTGCTATGCAAGCAGATCAGCGACGAGCTGCTGACCTACTACGGCATCTACGTGCAGCCGATAAACTATCCGACCGTGCCGCGCGGCACCGAGCGGCTGCGCGTCACGCCGACGCCGCTGCACAGCGACGCCGATGTCGAGCATCTCATCGCCTCCCTGTCGGCGGTGTGGTCCGAGATCGGCCTTCAGCGCGCCGCCTGAAGGCGTTCCGGAGGACCGGTGGGCGGCTACGCCCGACCGGTCACACCCGGCCGGCCTGGCCTATTTCACGTCCTGGAACTTCTTCAGATAGGCGACGACGTCGCGCCGCTCCTTCTCGTTCGGCAGCTTGAAGGCCATCTTCGTCGTTCCGGTCGCCTGGTCGGCCTTGCCGGCATCGGTGAGGAACTTCTTCAGGAAGGCGTTCGGATCGGGCAGGTAGGCGATGATGTTCTCCTCCGTCCAGATCAGCCCCGCCGCGCCCGCCGCCTTGTTCAGGTTCGAATAGGCGAATCCGGGAACCGTGCCCGCCTGCCTGCCGATCACCCCGTTCTGCGCCGGCCCGACGGCATTCTTGGCGCCCGGCCCGATACGGTGGCACGTCATGCACTTCTTGAATACGGCCTCGCCCGCGGTGGCATCACCCGCTGCCGCGTCCTGAGCCGAGGCGGCACCGGCCATCGGCATCGAGAGCGCGAGAGCGATAATCAGAACGCTTCCTCGAATCATTGTTTGGAACCCCGACCTTTGTTTCGACGGTCGGATGGAGAACTCCCCGCACGGCGCAGGCGATCCATCAGACTTACACTTTTCATATCAAGACAGACTGACAAATGCGTCAAGCCGCTCGGTTGGCTGGCATTTTTCATGCGAGCCCGCCTCGGCGTCCCCTAACAGTATGAATGGACTTCACTTTCTCCCTCCTGCGATGATTTGGCAGTTTCACTGGATCGCTATTGGTTGTAAGGAATAAGTGACACGATCGGGAACGGGGTGAGGCCGGATGCGTTCCCCCTCTCGCCCGAGCGCCGGTCGAGCGACTGAGGTTTGCATCTTGAGCAACGTCGATTTGGCCCAGCCGGACGTGACCCTCCTGCTCGACCTCGAAGGGGTGATCCGCGAGGCGACTCTGTCGCGTGCCCTGTCCGACGAGGGTGTTCAGGGCTGGCTCGGAAAGCCGTGGCGGGAGACGATCGCCGACGGCGTCGGCGATCGGGTCCGCCGGATCGTCGAGGACGCGGCCACGAGCGGGGTGTCGGCCTTCCGCCAGGTCACGCAGCGCTTCCCGAGCGGCCTCGAGCTGCCGATGGAATACACGACCGTGCTGCTCGGCGGACGCGCCGGGCTGCTCGCCATCGGCAAGAGCCTGCAGCCGGTCGCCGAGCTGCAGTCGCGCCTCATCGCCGCCCAGCAGGCGCTCGAGCGCGACCACTGGAAGATGCGCGACGTCGAGACGAAGTACCGCCTCCTGTTCGACGCCTCGCACGAGCCCGTGGTCCTCCTCAACGCGGCGACGCTGCGCATCTCGGAAGCCAACGGCGCGGCGCTGAAGGCGATCGGCCTCGGCGCCGGCTCCGTGGTCGGCCGTCCGATCCTGCCCGAGGTCTCGGCGAGCGACCGCAACACCTTCCAGTCGCTGCTGCAGCGCGTCCGCGAGCAGGGCAAGGCGCCCGGCATCGTCATCCATTTCGGCAAGGACCAGCAGCCCTGGCTCGTCCGCGGCTCGCTGATGTCGCCGGAGTCGGGCGCGGTCCTCTTGCTGCAGCTCTCGCCCGGCTGGACCGGGCACACGCCCGCGGCCGAGCCGGAGACGATCTCGATCGAGGACCTGATCGAGCGGCTCCCCGACGCCTTCGTCGTGCTCGACCGCGACGGCGTCGTGCGGCGGACCAACCGCGCCTTCCTCGATCTCGTCGAGGTCGGCGCCAAGGGCTCGGTGATCGGCGAGCGGATGACGCGGTGGCTGTGGCGGGCCGGTGCCGACCTGACGGTGTTGCTCGCCAACGTCCAGCGCCATGGCAGCATCCGCCTCTTCACGACGACGCTGCAGGGCGAGCTGGGCTCCACCACCGAGGTCGAGATCTCGGCCGCGGGAAGCGACGACGGCGACCCTGCCTATGTCGGCGTGCTGATCCGCGACATCGGCCGCCGGATCACCGGAGCCAATGACGAGAGCGGGCTGCGCGCCGAGCTCGGCGCGATGTCGGAGCGGATCGGCAAGACGCCGCTCCGGTCCCTCGTGCGCGACACGGTCGGCGTCGTCGAGCGCCACTACGTCTCCTCCGCGCTCGAGCTCGCCAACAACAACCGGACCATCGCGGCCGAGCTTCTCGGCCTCAGCCGACAGAGCCTCTATGCGAAGCTGAACCGATACGGACTTGCGAACGATACCGACCCGAAAGAGGACGGAACCGAACATGCCTAGGGAGGCGACGAGGTGGCGACGCGCACCGTGCCGGAGCCTGCCTTCGGGCAGGCGACGCTATCGAACTGCGAACGCGAGCAGATCCACCTCGCCGGTTCGATCCAGCCGCACGGTGCCCTGCTGCTCCTCGACGAGCGGGGCGTAATCGTCCAGGCGAGCGCCAACGCCGGCGCATTTCTTCGCACCGAGGCGCCGCTCGTCGGCCGCGGCCTCGACGGCCTCTGCCCCGACCTCCGGTCCCGCATCGCCGATCTGCCGGCAGCCAAGCTCGCCACGGCGCCGCACGCGTTGCGCTGCCGGGTCGATCGGGTCGCCGAGGCCTTCGACGTGCTCGTGCACATCCCGCCGGAGGGAGGCTTCGCACTCGAGTTCGAGCCGGCGGGCCCCGCCACCGATCTCACAGGTCCCGTCGCGCGGGCGCTGCACACGATTGTCGGAGCGAGCTCGCTGCGGGCGCTCTGCGAAGAGACGGCGACGATCTTCAAGGACCTCATCGCCTACGACCGGGTGATGGTCTACCGCTTCGACGAGGACGGCCACGGCGAGATCTTCTCCGAGCGCAAGGAGCCGCATCTCGAGGCCTATCTCGGCAATCGCTACCCGGCCTCCGACATCCCGCAGATGGCGCGGCGGCTCTACGAACGGACACGGGTGCGGATGCTCGTGGACGTCGACTACGCGCCGGTGCCGCTCGAGCCACGCCACCATCCGGCGACCGGCCGCGACCTCGACATGTCGCTCTGCGGCCTGCGCAGCATGTCGCCGATCCACATCCAGTACCTCAAGAACATGGGGGTGAACGCGACGCTCGTCGCCTCGCTGGTCGTCGGCGGCAAGCTCTGGGGCCTCGTCGCCTGTCACCACTATTCGCCGCGCAACATCCCGTTCGAGGCGCGCGCGGCCTGCGAGATCCTCGCCGAGGCGATCGCCACCCGCATCGCCGCGCTCGAGAGCTTCGCCCAGGCGCAGGCGGAACTGTCCGTCCGCCGGCTCGAGCAGCGCATGATCGAGGCGATCTCGCAGGACGGCGACTGGCGCAACGCCCTCTTCGACAGTCCCGCCGCGCTGCTGGCGCCGGTCAATGCGCGCGGCGCGGCGCTGCTGTTCGAGGGTGCCGTGCAGACCGCAGGCGAGGTGCCCGGCACGCAGCAGCTGCGCGACATCGCCGCCTGGCTCGACGAGCGGCCGCGGCAGCCGGTGCTGTCGACGAACTCGCTCGGCTTCGACGATGCGCGCTTCGCCCATCTGCGCTCGGTGGCGAGCGGGCTGATCGCGGCGCCCGTGTCGAGCTCGCCGGGCGAGTATCTGATCTGGTTCAGGCCGGAGCTGATCCAGGTGGTCACCTGGGGCGGCGACCCGCTCGAGCCGGTGCTGATCGGCGACGACCCGTCCGACCTGTCGCCGCGCCGTTCCTTCGCCAAGTGGCACCAGCTCGTCGAGGGCAAGTGCGAGCCCTGGACGCCGGCCGACCTGACGGCGGCGCGCGTGATCGCCGAGACCGTCAGCGACGTCGTGCTGCAATTCCGCTCGGTGCGCATGCTGATCGCCCGCGACCAGCTCGAGAGCGTGACGCGCGAGCTGCAGGTCTGCGAGCTGCCGGTGGTGATCGCCGATCCGCGCGGCCGCATCCTCGTCTGCAACCAGGCCTTCGAGCAGCTGCTGCCGCCGGCGCATCCGCATCTGCAGTCGGTGGAGGACCTGGCGCCGCTGTTCGCCAATGGCGAGGAGGCGCGGCGGCGGCTGCGCGACTTCGTCAACCTGCGCCACACCTGGCGCGGCGAAGTGGCGCTGCGGACGAATGGCGGCGACGCGCGGCCGATGCTGGTTCGCGGCGACCCGGTGTTCGCCTCGCCCGACCGCGTGCTCGGCCTCGTCCTATTGTTCACCGACCTGTCCGATCGAACGGCGGCGGAGGCCGCCGGACGGCGCTTCCAGGAAAGCCTCGTCGAGGACGCGCGCATGCGCGGCATCGGTCAGCGCGGCGCCGACCCGGCCACCTATCAGCGCCTCCTGTCCTCGGTGCTCGAAAACGCGCAGCTCGCCGCGCTCGAGATCACCGACGGGGTCGACCGCGCCCGCATCGCGCAGATGCTCGACAGCGTCCGCACCTCCGTCAACCGCACGGCGGAGGCGATCGACCGGCTGATCCGCCACACGATGGGCGACGACGGCCGGCGCGGCTGAGAGGGGCCCTCAGGCCGGCAGCGCGTGCATCTGCACGGCGAGCGACAGCTCGATGCTGTGCTCGAAGGCGCGCATCCCTTCCTCGACGATCAGTTCGTCCCGCGCGGCGATCCCGCCCTCGCGATCGATCGCGGTGCGCATCTCGTGCTTTGCGGCCTCGGGATCGGCGATGCCGGGGAACTCGTACATCGACAGCCCCGCGGGGCCGATGGCGAGCGCACCACCGATGAGGCGCTTCAGCACCTGGCCGCCGCTGAGGTCGCCGAAATAGCGGACATAGGCATGCGCGATAAGCGTCGCGCCGTCGCCGCGGCCGGCGGCGGACACCCGCGCCGCATAGCGTTCGGCCGCCGGCAGCACCGGCAGCTCGCAGTGCCAGTCCTCGCCCCAGAGGGCGTCGAGGTCGGCGACGATCCGCTGCGTCCGGCGGAGCTCGGGACGGGCGAAGAGCGCGATGGTCGCTGTCCGCCGGCGGCGCACGAGGCAGCGCTCCATCTCGGCATAGACCGGCAGGAGATTGCGGACGAACAGCGCATAGCGGCCGAGATCGGCCCGGCCGCGCAGGATGTCGTTGACGACGCCGGATCGCTCGGCCTGCGCATGCAGGCGGGAGGTGCGCTCGCGCAGCAGTGCCGAAAGGCTCGGCGAGGCGCTGCGCGTTGGCGACGGGTCGGGTCGGGGGCTTTCCTTCACGACACGCAGCATAGCGCCCGACCCTCGCCCCGGAAGAGCCTCAGCGGATTCACACATCGCTGAAGGACGGCCGCCCCCCTATTCCTCCCTCCGACAGGGGGAGGCCGAGACGGCGAAGCCGTCCGGGTGGGGGTCAGCGGCGCTGGTGCGAGAAGACCCCCTCCGGCTCGCTGCGCGAGTCCGCCTCCCCCTTTCAGGGGGAGGAGAGGAGCCTTCCCGCCGGCTGCGCCAGAGCGCTCCGGGACATGTGCGAGCACCGCAGGGCAGAACGGGGAAGCACGACCTGGCCCGATCATTGTCCGCGCCCTACGGCCGCGCCAGCCCATGCTTGATGCCCCATTCGTACCAGTTGTCGACCGCGGTGCCCGACAACAGGATGCCGATCGCGCCGGTGAACGTGCAGAGAGTGGCGCACCACCAGGCCCAGCGATGGATCGATTCCACGGTGGCGTTGAAGCCCATCGTCCAGCGCCAGAACAGCGCCGCCCGCTCGGCCGCCGTGCCGCGGTCGGTGATCTGCTCGAGCTCGCGCTCGCCGCCGTAGCGGCTGACGGCCAGGATCGTCCCGGCATGCATCGCGAACAGGAGCGCCGACCCGTAGAGGAAGGTGATCGAGAGCATATGGAAGGGGTTGTAGAAGAGGTTGCCGTGATTGAGCGAGAACTGGTTCGTCCAGTCGAGATGCGGAAAGATCCCGAAGGGCACCGCCTCGCTCCAGCTGCCCATCAGCAGCGGCCGTATGAAGCCGAGCGACAGATAGAGGAAGATCGCCGAGGCGAAGGCCCAGGCGACGTGCGTGCCTAGGCCGAGCACGCGCGCCCGGACATACATGCGCGCCCACCAGAGCAGGATCGACGTCGTCAGGAAGAAGCCGGCCATCAGCCACCAGCCGCCTTCCTTCAGCGGCGGCAGGATCTTCAGGCCCCATTCCGGCTTCGGCGGCTCGAGCGCGAGCCAGGGCAGCCGGCGTAGGAACTCGATCGGGCTCCAGTTCACCGAGGCGAGCATGTTGAGACCGATGATCTCGATCGCGACGATGCCGCAGGCGATCGAGGCGAGGCCGAGCCAGCCGAGATAGGCGGGCCCGACCTGGGCGTCACCGATCTTGCCGAGCAGGTAGGAGAAGCCGCCGGGCCTCGTCCGGTCCCAGGGGCCGGTCGCCGGCATCGGCACGCCGGGGTAGGCCGGCGCCCTGACTTGCACCGAGGTGAAGATGTTCTGGTATTCGGCCATCGTCGATCACTCCTGCGACCAGATCGGCAGCCGGAGCCACCAGTCCCACCAAGAGACCCATTGCTCGCCCTCCGGCCACAGCCAGGACGGGCCGCTGATGATCATGCAGACCGCGCTGAAGAACACCGCCGACAGCGCCAGAAACAGCCCGAGGCGATGGATGCCGAGCGTGCCGATCGAGTAGCCGATCGTGTCGCGGAAATAGGTGTTCTCGTGCTCGGCGGTCTTCACCACCTGGCCGCGGCCGGGGTTGGCGGCCGACAGGATGACGCCGCCGTGCAGCGCCAGCGCGAGGCACGTCGTGAAGAAGAAGGTGATGGCGACCATGTGCGCCGGATTGTAATGAAAGTTACCGAACTGGTATCCGGTCGCCGACACCCAGTCGAGATGGCTCATGAAGCCGTAAGGGAAGCCGTACGACCAGCTGCCCATCAGTATCGGCCGGGCGACGACCAGGGTGAAGTAGGCGAGGATGGCGAAGCCGAAGGCGATCGGCACATGGTAGCCGATGCCGAGCTTGCGGCAGATCTCCGCCTCGCGCAACGCCCAGGAGCCGAAGGCGCCGAGCGCGCAGACGGTGACGAGCTGCCAGATGCCGCCTTCCTTGAGCGGCGCGAGCGCGAGCCCGTATTCCGGCGGCGGCGGGTTGATGCTGAGGACGAAGGGGTTCCAGGTCGGCCCGAGCGCAACACCCCACAGGATCAGAGAGATGCCGACGATCGAGAAGAAGATCGTCGTCACGCCGAAGAAGCCGACGTAGAACGGCCCGACCCAGAAGTCGAAGAGGTCGCCGCCGATCAGCGTGCCGCCGCGGACACGGTATTTCGGTTCGAAACTGAGCATGGCCATCGCCGGCTCCTCCAGAAAGTCCGCCCGTCCGGGGAGGAGGTCACTCCCGCCCGATCGGCGAACGGGGCCTGGCGGCTGCCGGGCCCCGTCCGCCAGCTTCGCCGTTCAGCCGATCCTGACGCTCGCCGGCATCGCCGGCGTCGTCGGGACGATCGCCTCCGAAGCCCGCACCGCGCGGGGGCCTTCCAGCCAGTTGAAGCGGTCCGTGCTGAGCAGGATGAAGTGAATCACCAGTGCCAGCGCGAACAGGAAGGTGAACAATGCGACCAGCGCTCTGCGCGGGTCGAACAGGAGCCACATTCTCCACATTGTCGTCCCTCCTATGCCATCAACGAGACGAGGGTCGTGACCGCCTGGAGCACGCCGTCCTCTGCGGCGGCGTATCCCTGCGGTCCCGGCAGCCATGGCCGCCACATCCAGACGAGGATGTGAGCGACGACGGCGATCGCGGTGAAGATGATGAAGCTCGTCACGAAGATGCTGTGAAACTCCTTCGCTTCCGATTCCGTCAGCCCCGAAAGGGAGGCGGTCCGATCATCGACCATGCTTGATCTCCGGTTGTCCTGGTCCGATTACCGCGCCCCCCGCGCGGCTGGGTTCGTGGCCGGATGCCACACGCTCCCGCCGGTCGCCCGGACGGAACGGCTCAACTCATGAAGACGAAGGGCAGTATCCGGTCGGTCCGCGCCGCCGCATCCCTGATGATCGAGGGACGATTGCGCCTGTCCGACCAGTAATCGCGGCCGAGACGCGACAGGACCGCCGGCACCAGCATGACCACGAAGGTCGCGCCGAAGGCCAGCCGATACTCCCAGACGTCGCTCCGCCCGCTGCCGAGCGAGGGGCCGTGGCTCTCGATGCCGATGGTCATGACGACTTCCCTCCGCGTGGATTGGGGATGCTCATGCCGCGCCCGCCGCGAGCGGGGCGCCGGCGCGATCGACGCAGGCGACGGTGACGCGCTCCTCGCGCCCGTGCCGCGCATGCCGCTCGGCGGCGTCGCGCAGGCGCTTGGCGGCCGAGATTCGGATCAGAACCGGCTGCGCCTCGACGAGCGCATCGAGCGCCTGCGTGGCGTCCTCGTCCCAGGGCAGATCCGGCACGAGCCTGGCCGGCGTCGCATCGACCCGGTCGAGCTCGGTGCCGAGCGGCAGGATGTTGAACAGCGCGTCGAACAGCGCGTTGCAGACCTCCTGCACGAGGTAGGTCGCGCCCGAATAGCCCATGAACGGCGTGCCGGTGTGCCGGCGGATGATCGCGCCCGGGAACGAGGCCGGGATGTAGATCGCCCGGCCGCCGATCTCGGCGGCGTACATGCGCTCGTTGTAGCTGCCGAAGAGGACGAGCGGCGTCCTCTGGCGGATGGCGGTGCGGACCGCCTCGTTGTCGGGCTTGGTGCCGGCGCGCCGCGCGAAGGAGAAGGTGCAGGTCATGCCCATCTCCTCCTCGAGGAAGTGGCGGATGCCGCGGGCGTAGGTCTCGTTGGCGACGACGCCGAAGGTGGCCGTGCCGTAAAAATCCTGCGTCACCGAGCGCCAGAGATCCCAGAGCGGCTTGATCGTCGTGTGCTTCTCGCGCTCGATGAATGGCTCCGGGTCGAGGCCGAGCAGGTCGCCTAGGCAGCGCAGGAACTTCGTGGTGCTGTGCAGGCCGATCGGCGCCTGCAGATAGGGGCGGCGCAGCCCCTCGCAGAGCAGCCGGCCGTATTCGCGGTAGAGGCAGATGTTGGCGTCGGCATCGACCAGCTTCGGCACGTCGGCGAGATGGCTGCCGAGCGGGAAGACGAGGCTGATCTCGGCGCCGATGCCCTCGACGAGGCGGCGGATCTCGGCGACGTCGGACGGCATGTTGAACATGCCGTAGGCCGGGCCGATGATGTTGACGCGGGGCTTCTCGCCTTCCTTTCGCGGCTTGCGGTCGAGCACCTTCTTCGGGCCGAACTCGCCGAGCAGCCAGAACAGCGCCCGGTCGGCGCTCTGCCACTGGTCCTCGTCGATCGTGCGCGGCAGGAAGCGCTTGATGCTCGTTCCCTCGGGCGTCACGCCGCCGCCGATCATCTCGGCGATCGAGCCGGTGACGACGACCGCCGGCAGGTCCGGATCGAGCGTGCGGTGGGCGCGGCGCATGGCGCCCTCGGTGCCGGTCTGGCCGAGTTCCTCCTCGCCGAGGCCGGTGACGACGATCGGCAGCTCGTGCGGCGGCAGAGCGTCGGTGTAGTGCAGCACCGAGGTGACCGGCAGGTTCTCGCAGCCGACCGGCCCGTCGATGATCACCTGCAATCCCTTGATCGCGGTGAAGACGTACACCGATCCCCAGTAGCCGCCGGCGCGGTCGTGGTCCTGCACCAGCATCAGATCATCTCCTCCGCCTTGCGGGCCTTGGCGAGGGCGGCGATCTGCTTCTTGTACTTGTCCTTGAAGGCGACGTTCTCCTTCGGAACCGCGTTCCACACGCCGGCCGCATGACCGGTGCCGACGCCCTCGAAGAAGTCCCGCATCGTCTCGAACCGCGCCTTGTTGGCGAGGGCGGCGTTGACGACCTGGGCGAGCGAGCCGGCACCGGCCGGGCCCATCAGCGGCCGGGCGGAGATGAGGTTGGTGAAGTAGAGCGCCGGGATGGCCATCTCCTTGGCCTTCTGCACGACCGGCGTCGTGCCGATGGCGAGATCCGGCAAGAACTCCTCTACGGCGGCGATGTCCTCTTCGAGCGAGGCGCGATAGTGGACGCGGACGCCCCTGCCCTCGAGCCAGTCGCGGTCGGCATCCGACCAGGGCGTGCGCGGGCAGGCCGTCCCGACATAGGCGATTTCGGCGCCGCTCTCGACGAGAAGGCGCGCGACGAGTAGCTCGGAGCCCTCGTAGCCGGAGAGCGTGATGCGGCCTCGTACAGGCTTGCCGGCGAGCGCGCCGCGGATGGCCGGCAGGATGCGGTTCTGCGCCGCCGCGATGGCGTCGGCCGAAACACCGCACGCCCGGCCGACGGACTCGAGCCAGGCGGCTGTGCCGTCATGGCCGACAGGCGCGGAGCCGACGACCGGGCGACCGGCGGTGGCGAACTCGCGCACCGACGCGGTGTAGAAGGGATGGATGGCGGCGACGACGGCGCCGTCGAGCGCGGCATAGAGCTCGCGCCATTCGCGAGTCGGCACCACCGGGCCCGCGGCGAGCCCCATCGGCTCCAGCATGGCGCCGATGCCGACCGGATCGGCCGGGAACATTTCGCCGAGCAGCGTCACCGTCGGCCGGCCGCCTCCCGCGAAGCCGCGCGGCGCCTGCACCGGCCCCTGCCCCGCCTCCTCGCGCGCCACTTTCAGCATGGCGCCGGCGAGCACGTCCTTGGCCTCGGCATGAGTCGGCACGCCGAAGCCCGGCACGTCGATGCCGATGATGCGGACGCCGTTGATCTCCTTCGGCAGGATCTGCAGCGGCACGCCGGACGCCGTCGGCACGCAGAGATTGGTGACGACGACGGCGTCGTAATGCTCCGGATCGGCGATCGCGTGGACGGCGTCGCGGATGTCCTCGAACAGCTTGCCGGTGACGAGCGTCTCGGAGTTGAACGGCACGTAGCCGACCGAGCGCCGGGCGCCGTAGAAGTGCGAGGTGAAGGTGAGCCCGTAGACGCAGCAGGCCGAGCCGGAGAGGATCGTCGCGGTGCGGCGCATGCGAAGGCCGACGCGCAGCGAGCCGAAGGCCGGGCACATGCTCTGCGGCCGGTCGTGCGGGCCGGCCGGATAGTCCGCGGCGTAGCGGGCGAGCGTCTCGCTCTTGCCGGCGGCCTCCGCGGCACGGCGCATCTCGGCCGCACCGGCATGGCAACCGACGCCGTCGCCGGCGGCGACGAGGCGCGCCGGATCGCCCTGCGCCGAAAAATCGGGGCTCGCGATCGACACCGGAGCCTCGCCGGCGGCGTCGTAGACGACCTCGCCGGTCGCCGCTTCCTGCACCAATCTCGCGAGCGCGTTCATGGCGGCGCCCGTCAGACGGTGTCGTAGACGACTTCGAGCGACGGGCGCTCGATGACGACGCCGCCGCACATGTCCTCGAAGCTCGCCGGCTGGAGCACGTAGTCGCGGCCGGTGCTGGCGCTTGAGAACAGGCCGAGAAGCGCATCATGGCTCAGCGGCGCCGGCCGGACCGGCGGTGCGCCGGCAACGTTCAGCGCCAGCTCCTCGAACACCGGCGCCCAGCGGTCGCCCGGCCGGCCGATGATTTGGTAGTTGGCGCTCTTCTTGCGGATGTCGTCGTCGGCCGGGATCGCGGCCAGCACCGGGATACCGACGGCCTTCGAGAAGGCGGCCGCCTCGCCGGTGCCGTCGTCCTTGTTCACCACCATGCCGGCGACGCCGACATTGCCGCCGAGCTTGCGGAAATACTCCACCGCCGAGCAGACATTGTTGGCGACGTAGAGCGACTGCAGGTCGTTCGAGCCGACGACGATCACCTTCTGGCACATGTCGCGGGCGATCGGCAGGCCGAAGCCGCCGCAGACGACGTCGCCGAGGAAGTCGAGCAGCACGTAGTCGAAGCCCCACTCGTGGAAGCCGAGTTTTTCGAGCAGCTCGAAGCCGTGGATGATGCCGCGGCCGCCGCAGCCGCGGCCAACCTCGGGCCCGCCGAGCTCCATGGCGAAGACGCCGTCGCGCTTGAAGCAGACGTCGCCGATCTTCACCTCGTCGCCGGCGAGCTTCTTCTTCGAGGAGGTCTCGATGATCGTCGGGCAGGCTCGGCCGCCGAACAGGAGCGAAGTCGTATCGCTCTTCGGATCGCAGCCGATCAAGAGTACCCGCTTGCCCTGCTGCGCCATCATGTAGGACAGGTTGGCGAGGGTGAAGCTCTTGCCGATACCGCCTTTGCCGTAGATGGCGATGATCTGTGTCTCCTTGGTCGCCGGGCCGACGGCGACGGGGTCCGGCTCGATCGCGGCCTCGGCGCGCAGCGCGGAGCCGATCTTGGCGTGGACGGTCATGCGGACCTCCAATCGAGGATCATCTTCAGGCAGGACGGATCGTCGAAGGCGGTCCGGTAGGCCGTGGCGGCGCGGCGGGCCGGCTCGCGGTGCGTGATGAGGCCATCGAGCGCGAGCGCCCCGGTGCGCACCAGGTCCTTGACGGCGTGCAGATCGCTCTCGCGCCATTCCGCCGCGACGCGGAGCCGGGCCTCGCGCATGAACGCCCACGGGAACGAGAAGGCGAGCGGCTCGCTGTAGAAGCCGGCGAGCACGATCTCGCCGCCCGGCGCGAGGCGCTGGATAAGCGCATCGAGCAGCGTCGCATCGCCGCTGACGTCGTAGATCGAGCGGTAATCCCGCCGCTCGTCCTCACCCGGCCTGACGACCGCATAGCCCTGCGCGCCCTGCGTGCGGTCGGAGCGGATCTCCCACACCACCGGCGGCTCGCCGCCGAGCGCGATGCACAGGCGCGCGAGCAGACGGCCGAGCACGCCGTGGCCGACGATCAGGTCGGCGGGCGTGCCGGCCGAGATCGCATGGTACGCGGTCGCGGCGAGCGCGAGCAGCACGCCATGCTCACCGAGGTCGTCGTCGAGCGTTACAGCGCGGTCGCCGGCGGCGACCAGCGTCGATGCGGCGCCGCCGAAGAGGCCGCGGACATCTTTGAAGCCGCGCGAGCCCGGCACGAAGACGCGCTCGCCGACGGCGTGTCCCGATGCGGGGCCGGCGGCGGCGACGCGTCCGACCGATTCGTATCCCGGCACCAGCGGGTAGCCCATGCCCGGGAAGGGCGGCATGCGGCCGCTCCAGAACAGGCGCTCGGTCCCGGTGCTGATGCCGCTCCACTCGACCTCGACGAGGATGTCGGCGTCCCCGGCCGGCAGCAGCTCGACCTCTTGGAGGGCGAGGCGTTCCGGCTGTTGGAGGACGATGGCGGCGGTTCTCATTCTTCTCTCGTCTCCGGCAGCAGGGCCGGTGGAGCCAGAATGTAAGTCTATCATGACGTTGATTTGTGTCAATATCGATTTACACATTCGCCGGCCGACGGGCGCTGACAGCGCCGACCAGCATCGGCCGGCGCGTGACGTGCGGGGTGATCGACTCGAAGCCTGCACGGCGCAGCATGGCGGCGAGTTCCTCGGGCCGCCGCGCCCTGCCCTGCCCCATGGCGAGCAGGTACATGCCGAAATAGGCGTCGCCGACCCGCTCCGCGCCGCGCACCCCGGCGAAGGGCTCCGCGACGAGCAGCGTGCCTCCGGCCGGCAGGGCGGCGAAGACGGCCCGGAACAGGGCGGCAACCGTCGCGTCGTCATGGTCGTGGCAGACGCGGACGAGGGTGACGAGGTCGGCGCCCGGAGGGAGCGAATCGGTGAGGAAGCTGCCGGGATGCATCGCTGCCCGGGCGATCGCGGGCTCGGCTCGGCTGCGCGCCCGGGCGATCACCGGCGGCAGGTCGAACAGCATGAGGCCGAGGCCCGGGAAGCGCTCGCCGGCCGCGGCGAGAAAGGCGCCCTCGCCGCCGCCGACGTCGAGCAGCACGCGGTGGCGGGCGAAGGGATAGGCGTCGAGCACGTCGCGGGCGACGAAGCTCTGCGAGGCCGCCATCAGCGCGCTGTAGGGGCCGACGGCGGCCGATTCGAGCGCCTGCGGATCGTCGGCGCCGGCATAGGGCCAGTATCGGGCGAGCTCCGTTCCGCCCCGCTCGCCGCGCAGCAGCGCGACCGGATCCTCGAGGTCGCGATAGAGCATCGCGTGGTGGGCGATCATCGCCGCGATGCCGGAATCGTCGGCGAGGGCGGCGCCGAGCATGCCGAGCCCGTAGCGCCGGTCCCCGCGCGGCGCGAGAAGGCGCACCGAGGCGGCGGCGAGCGCGAGGCGCTCGGCGGACGCCTCGGGAAGGTCGCAGGCGCGGGCGATCTCGGCGACGGACTTCGGCCCGGCGGCGAGCAGCCGGAAGAGGTCGAGCCGCACGCAGGCGACGAGAACCTGCGAGTAGACGAAGCCGGCGCAGAGATCGAACAGGGCCCGCGCCTGCGCATCCGCTATCGGCCGGGTCGGCGCGAAGGAGACGGCGCGGCGCTGAAACGCGGCGCTGGCGATCAGCCGATCGCGCGCGCCCCACATGCGGTCGAGCAGCGCCCGACCCCGCTCGCGCAGCCCCGGGCCGACCGACCGCAGGACGGCCGGCACCTCAGGCGGCGCTCTGCGCGAGGCTCTTCGGCACGAGGCGCTTGGCCTCCTGCATGATCAGCGCCTGCAGCGCGCGCGCGCCGGGCACCGGCGGAATGGACGCGATGCCCTCCTCCACCAGCTGCTCGAGCCGGCGGACGGCGCCTTCGATGCCGAGCTGCCGCGTCG
>JAEZCD010000039.1 GCA_023430145.1 Pseudomonadota bacterium | reverse complement strand
GTGGAAAGCTGGACCACCCCACCTGCCGCCTGGAAGACGCCGGCCATGGCGCGGGCGACGGCTCCGTAATCGACGATGCCGGTATCGGCAACGAACAGTGCGCCCTTGCCCACAATGCGCGGCTCGCGGCGGCGCAGCTCGGCTGCGTCCAGCCGTTCGATTACGAGGTCGTTCTGCTTTGCGCGCCGATGCAGCGCCACCATGCGGTCGAGCTCCGCATCATCGGTGGCAACGATCAGCTTACCGCACGCGTCATAGGGCAGCCCGTGCTGGCGGCAGAATTCCATCGTCGCGGCTAGCCCCTCGCGGCAGAAGCGCGCCTTTAAACTCCCCGGCTGGTAATAGACACCGGCATGGATGACGCCGCTGTTATGTCCGGTCTGATGCGCCCCGAGGCTCGCCTCCTTCTCCAGGAGCAGGATCGATGCGCCAGGGAAACGCTCTGCGAGCTGCATGGCGGTGGAGATGCCGACGATCCCACCGCCGATGATTGTGAAATCAACCGACATTCCGCGTGCCCGTCAGCGCTTCTTGCCGCCCAAGCCGCTTCGGATTTGCGAAAGTGACGCGTTCGGGGTCAGTGCCTCGGGATCGATGCGAAGCTCGATGATGGAGGCCTTCCCGGAGGCGCGAGCGCGTGCAAAGGCAGCAGCGAAGTCCTCCGTTCGCTCGACCAGTTCGCCATGGCCACCGCAGACTTCGGCGAAGCGGGCGAAGTCCGGATTGACCAACTCAGTTCCAGAGACGCGGCTGGGATAATCGCGCTCCTGATGCATGCGGATCGTGCCGTACATGCGGTTGTTGAAGACGAGCACGATCGGCTTGGCCCCGTGCTGGACGGCGGTGGCGATCTCCTGGCCGCTCATCATGAAGCCGCCGTCGCCGACGCAGCCGACGACCACCCGGTCCGGATGCACGAGCGAGGCCGCGACCGCCGACGGCACGCCATAGGCCATGGCGCCCGAGGTCGGCCCGAGCAGCCGGCCGGGCCGGGCGTAGGTGAGGTAGCGCTGCGGCCAGCCGGAGAAATTGCCGGCGTCGACGGTGACGATCGCGTCCTTCGGCAGCACTTTCCGCAGCTCGACCATCGCCCGCGCGGCATCGAGCGGCCCGGAATAGGCCGGCGGCGTCACCGCCTCGAGAAAGTCTTTTCGCGCCGCCTCGCGCCAGTCCTTCCACCGGCCCGGGTCGACCGGCTGCATCGCCGCGGCGGCGGCGGCAAAGGCCGGCGAGGCGCTGACGATCGCGAGGTCGGGCGTGAAGACGCGGCCGAGCTCGTCGGCGCTCGCATGCACATGGATCAGGCGCTGCCTCGGCGTCGGCGAGGCCATCACCGTGTAGCCCTGCGTCGTCATCTCGCCGAGCCGCGCGCCGACGACGAGCAGCAGGTCGGCCTCCTTCACCCGCTTGACCAGCGCCGGCGGGCCGGACGTGCCGAGATCGCCGGCGTAGTTTTGGCTCGCATGGTCGAACACGTCCTGCCGCCGGAAGGAGCAGGCGGCCGGCAGCCCGTTCGCCTCGGCGAAGGCGACGATGTTCTGGCACGCCTCGTCGGTCCACCCCGGGCCGCCGACGAGCAGCAGCGGCCGCTCGGCTGCGGCGAGGATTTCTCGCATGCGCGCGATGTCGGCCGGGGCGACCGCGGCCTGCGCACGTACGAAGGGCGCGGCGTCGGCAACCACGGCCTCCTCGGACAGCATGTCCTCGGGCAGCGCCAGCACGACGGGGCCGGGGCGGCCGGAGGTCGCGACATGGAACGCGCGCGCCATGTATTCGGGGATGCGCTCGGTGACGTCGATCTGCGCCGCCCATTTCGCAACGGGCCCGAACATCTGCCGGTAGTCGATCTCCTGAAAGGCCTCGCGGTCCATCTCGCCGCGGCCGACCTGGCCGACGAGCAGGATCATCGGCGTCGAATCCTGGAAGGCGGTGTGGACGCCGATCGAGGCGTGGCAGGCGCCGGGGCCGCGCGTGACGAGGCAGATGCCGGGTTTTCCCGTGAGCTTGCCATAGGCCTCGGCCATGTTGGCGGCGCCGCCTTCGTGCCGCGCATTGATCAGCCGCAGCCGGTCGCGGTGGTCGTGCAGCGCGTCGAGGACGTCGAGATAGCTCTCGCCGGGCACACAGAACAGAAGATCGGCGCCGTGCAGCCGCAGCTGCTCGACAAGGATGCGGCCGCCGCTGCGGGCGGCGTGGGTCGTATCGTGCATGAACGCCTCGGAGAAGGAGCGGGGCGGGGGTCGGCACTCAATCCGCCAAGCAGGGCGCGAAGGCAACGCCTATTATTCCATGGAGGGCGCGCCTAAATCAGCTCGACGCCCGGAGTTTTGGCCCGTGACCGACCTGCCCTCCCCCGCCGTCCGCGCCCAGCGCCTCGCCACCCGCGCCGGCGGCACGAGCCGCGGCGAGCGGGCGATCCCCGAGGAGACGGCGATCGCCATCACCTATGACGGCTCGACGCAGGCCGTGATGATGGCGACCCCGACCGATCTGGAAGATTTCGCCGTCGGCTTCAGCCTCACCGAGGGCATCGTCGCGGCGCCCGCCGACATCCGCTCGCTCGAGCTCGTACCGAGCGAGCTCGGCGTCGAGACGCGCATGTGGCTCGACCCGGATCGCGGCCGGCCGCTCGGCGAGCGCCGCCGGGCGATGGCGGGGCCCACGGGGTGCGGTCTCTGCGGCATCGAGAGCCTCGAGCAGGCGATGAAGCCGGTCGCCGTCGTCGACGCGCCCGGCGCCGCGGTGACGCCGGAGCAGATTTTTTCCGCCATGGCGGCGCTGTCGGCGGCACAGAAGCTCAACCGCGAGGTGCGCGCCGTGCACGCCGCCGGCTTCTGGACGGCGGCGGAGGGGCTCGTCGCCGTGCGCGAGGACGTCGGCCGTCACAACGCGCTCGACAAGCTCGTCGGCGCGCTCGCCCGGCACGGCACCAATCCGGCGTCCGGGATCGTCCTGCTGACGAGCCGCGTCTCGGTCGAGCTGATCCAGAAGACCGCCGCTCTCGGCGCGCCGATCCTCTGCGCGGTCTCGGCGCCGACGGCGCTCGCCGTGCGCATGGCGGAGGCGGCCGGCATCACGCTCGTCGCCATCGCCCGCGACGACGGCTTCGAGGTTTTCACGCGGCCCGAGCGGGTGGCGTCCGCTGCCGAAGAGAAGGTGGCCTGAGCTCGGGCCGTCCCCGGCGGGGTCACATTCGAGTGTGTCGACGGCATTCGTCGCGCCCGAAGCGGAACCGCGGCGTTTGGTCGATTGTTGCTCGAACGGTCGCCGCCTAGAGTCGCGGCCGATTCCCAGGCGCGTGAGCAGATCGCATGACCAACTCCCCTCCGAGCTCGCGGTCGGCGGCGCTCGATTTCTGGCGCGGCTTCGTGCTGCTGATGATCTTCGTCAATCACATTCCTGGGAATTTTTTCGAGCACCTCACCTATCGGAACATCGGCTTCTCCGACAGCGCCGAGGCGTTCGTCTTCATCGCCGGCGTGTCGCTCGCGCTCGTCTACGGCCCGCGCATCGGTCGCGGCGAGATCGGCCGCGTCGTCAGCCGCTGCTTCAAGCGCGCCTTCGACCTCTATCGCTGGCATCTGGTGCTGACGCTCGGCGCGGTCGCCCTGTTCGCGGTGGCCTTCGTCGCCAGCGACGTGCACGAGATCCTCGACGGTCACGGGCGCAACACGGTGTTCGACGATACCGCGCGCGGCGTGACCGGCATCGTGCTGCTCGGCCATCAGCTCGGCTACTTCAACATCCTGCCGCTCTACGTGCTGTTGATGCTGACCGCGCCGGCCTTCCTGTGGCTCGCGGTCCGCAACCCGGCGCTGGCGCTCGGCCTCTCTTTCGTCACCTATGTGCTGGCGCGGCTGTTCGGTCTCAACCTGCCGACTTGGCCGGAGCCGGGAACCTGGTTCTTCAACCCGCTCGCCTGGCAGCTGATCTTCACGCTCGGCATTCTCGCCGGCATCCTCTGGCGCGACCAGCCGGTCGCCTTCTCGCCGCCGTTGTTCGCCTTCTCGCTCGGATTCCTGCTCGTCTCGGCGCTGCTGGTGACCAACGTCTTCGGCCTCGTGCCGGGATCGTGGGCAGCCGTCTTCCCCTACCTCGACATGTCGAAGAACGATCTGGCGTCCTTCCGCCTGTTCCACTTCCTGGCGCTCGCCTATGTCGCGACGCAGCTTCCCGTTGCCGCGATGGCCATGACGACGCGCACCGGCCGTGAACTGCAGCGCCTCGGCCGGCACGGCTTGGCAGTATTCGTCGCCGGCTCCTTTCTCAGCGCCGCCGGGCAGACTGCGATGACCTTGGTGGAGGCGAGGCAATACGCTAGCCCGCAGACGATCGGTATGCTATCGACCGTCGCGGGGGCAGCCTGTCTCTTCCTGTTGGCGCGGTTCATCGAATGGACTTCAACGACGTCGGCGCCGAGCGGTTCGCTCGACGCGCGCTCTTCGCCGGGCTCGTTGCGCTCGGCGTCTGTGCAGGCGGCGGAGTGAGGTCGGCGGCAGCCGACCAGGCTGCCGCCAATTGTCCGGGTGAGATCGGTCCTGTCGCCACGAGCGCCGTCATGCCGGTGCTCGCCGAGCATGTCCGGGCGCACCATCCGGTCCGCATTCTCGCCATCGGCTCGTCGTCGACGCAGGGCGTCGGCGCGTCGTCGCTGCAGAGCTCCTATCCCGAGCAGCTCGAGGACCGGCTGGAGGACATCTGGCCGCGCTCCGAGGTCGACGTCGTGAACGCCGGCGTCAACGGTGAGACGGCCGACCAGACGCTGCTGCGGTTCGAGCGGGCGCTCGCCGCGCCCGCCAAGCCCGATCTCGTGCTGTGGCAGGTCGGCACCAACGACGCGATCCGCGGCGGCGACGAGGCCGGCTTCAAGGCGACGCTCGAGCGCGGAATCGGCGTCGCCGCGGCGGCGGACGTCAGCCTGCTTCTGATCGACCAGCAGTTCTTCCCCACCATCAAGGACCGGCCGCGTTACGAGCGCTACGTCGCCATCGTCGCCGAGGTTGCGAAGGCCTACGCGGTGCCCGTGTTCTCGCGTTTCGCGCTGATGCGCGACTGGGCCGAGCGCGACGTCGCCCTGTTGAGGAGCATGCTGTCTGGCGACGGCTTCCACATGAGCGACCGCGGCTATGCCTGCCTCGCCGGGGCGCTGAGCCGCACCATCGAGAGCGCCGTCGCGCAGACGCCGGTCGCCTCCATGATGTGGATCTCCCGCACCAAGCGGCTGCGGCCGGGCCCGACACCGGCGATCCGGCGAGGGTGAGCTCTCTTCCCTCTCCCAGGAGAGAGGGTGCCCGCGAGGCGGGTGAGGGGTTACGGAGCTTCAGGACGAGCGCCGTACCCCCTCATCAGGCCGCTTCGCGGCCACCTTCTCCCCCTGGGAGAAGGAAGAAAGAATTACCCCACCGACGGCAGGTCGAGGCCGTATTCCTTCGCGCAGGCGATGGCGATCGGGTAGCCGGCGTCGGCGTGGCGCATGACGCCGGTGGCCGGGTCGTTCCACAGCACGCGCTCGAGCCGCCGGGCGGCGTCCGCGCTGCCGTCGCAGACGATCACCATGCCGGAATGCTGCGAATAGCCCATGCCGACGCCGCCGCCATGGTGCAGCGACACCCAGGTGGCGCCCGAGGCGCAGTTCAGCAGCGCATTGAGGAGCGGCCAGTCCGACACCGCGTCCGAGCCGTCCTGCATGGCTTCCGTCTCGCGGTTCGGCGAGGCCACCGAGCCGGAATCGAGGTGGTCGCGGCCGATGACAACGGGCGCCTTCAGCTCGCCGCTCGCGACCATCTCGTTGAAGGCGAGGCCGAGCCGGTGCCGCTGGCCGAGGCCGACCCAGCAGATGCGCGCCGGCAGGCCCTGGAAGGCGATTCTTTCGCGCGCCATGTCGAGCCAGCGGTGCAGGTGCGGATCGTCCGGGATCAGCTCCTTCACCTTGGCGTCGGTGCGAAAGATGTCCTCCGGATCGCCCGAGAGCGCGGCCCAGCGGAAGGGACCGATGCCGCGGCAGAACAAGGGCCGGATGTAGGCCGGCACGAAGCCCGGGAAGTCGAAGGCGTTTTCGACGCCGACGTCCTTGGCCATCTGGCGGATGTTGTTGCCGTAGTCGAAGGTCGGCACGCCGGCGGCATTGAAAGCCAGCATGGCCTCGACCTGCACTGCCATCGACGCCTTCGCCGCGGCGATCGTGCCTTCGGGGTCGCGCCGGCGCCGCTCCTCCCATTCGCCGAGCGTCCAGCCGGCCGGCAGATAGCCGTTCAGCGGATCGTGCGCCGAGGTCTGGTCGGTGACCGCGTCCGGGCGCACGCCCCGTCGCACCAGCTCCGGGAAGACCTCGGCGGCATTGCCGAGCAGGCCGACCGAGACCGCCCGGCCCTCGGCCTTGGCGCGCTCGAGCATCAGGAGCGCCTCGTCGAGCGTGTCGGCGCGGCGGTCGAGGTAGCGCGTGCGCAGCCGCATCTCGATGCGCGAGGCGTCGCATTCCACCGCCAGCATCGAGGCGCCCGCCATGGTGGCGGCGAGCGGCTGCGCGCCGCCCATGCCGCCGAGGCCGCCGGTGAGGATCCAGCGCCCGGACAGGTCGCCGCCATAGTGCTGGCGGCCCATCTCGACAAAGGTCTCGTAGGTGCCCTGAACGATGCCCTGCGAGCCGATATAGATCCAGGAGCCGGCCGTCATCTGGCCGTACATCATGAGGCCTTTCCGATCGAGCTCGGAAAAATGCTCCCAGGTCGCCCAGGCCGGCACGAGGTTGGAGTTGGCGATCAGCACGCGGGGTGCGTCGGGATGCGTGCGGAACACGCCGACCGGCTTGCCGGACTGCACGAGCAGCGTCTGGTCACCCTCCAGCCGCCGCAGCACCGCGACGATGCGGTCGAAACTCTCCCAGTCACGGGCGGCGCGGCCGATGCCGCCATAGACGACGAGCTCCTCCGGCTTCTCGGCGACCTCGGCGTCGAGATTGTTCATCAGCATCCGCAGCGGCGCTTCGGTGAGCCAGCTCTTCGCCGAGATCTCGGGGCCGCGGGGGCTGCGCAGGTCGCGGGTATTGCGGAGGCGGGTATGCATGGTCATGCCGGGATCCTCTCTTGCTCGGCCCAGCCGAGCAGCGTCCGGAGCAGTTTCTCGAGGAAGGCGCGCATCGGCTCGGCGCGATGCGGATCGTAGGGCGTCGGCCAGTTGTCCGGTCCGACGATCGACGGCTCGTCCATGTAGCCGCGGCAGGCGAGCTCCATCTGCAGGGCGTGCACGCCGGCAGCGGGGTCGCCATAGTGGCGGGTGATCCAGCCGCCCGTGAAGCGGCCGTTGAGGACGACGCCCCAGGGGCTCTCGCGACAGGCCTCGAGCGCGACCCGCTCCAGCGCCGAGTCGCAGCTCCTGCCATTGTTGGTGCCGAGATTGAGCTGCGGCAGCTCGCCGGAAAAGAGGCGCGGCACGACGGAGCGGATCGAATGGCAATCGTAGAGGACGATCCGCGGATGGGCCTGCCGCAGACGGGCGATCTCGGCCGCGAGCGCCGCGTGATAGGGCTCGAAATAGAGGCCGCGCCGCTCGGCGACCTCGTCGTCGTCCGGCTCGGCGCGCGGATGGTAGAGCGGCTCGCCGTCAAAACTCGTCGTCGGGCAGAGGCCGGTCGTCGCCTGTCCGGGATAGAGCGAGGCGCCGCTCGGATCGCGGTTGACGTCGATCACGGTACGGCTGATCGCCGTCCGCACGACGGTGGCGCCTAGTTTCTCGGCGAAGCCGTAGAGGTGCTCGACCCACCAGTCGGCGTCCTTCCGCGCCAGCCAGGGCGAGACGAGGCGATCGGCGATGCCGACCGGGATCTCGGTGCCGGTGTGCGGGATGCTGACGAGCAGCGGCGTCTCGCCGCGCGCCACCGACAGGAAAGCGGGAAGACCGGCGGTCATGCGAGGTCTCCTGTTTCGACGCAGAACAACCGGAGGCCTCGGACGGGCCTTTTCTCCCCCTGCAAGGGGGAGACCGGGCTCGCGCAGCGAGCCGAGAGGGGGTCCTCTTCGGCGCGCGACGAAGCAGTGACCCCCACCCGGACGGCTTCGCCGTCTCGACCTCCCCCTTGCAGGGGGAGGAAGGCGGCGGCCGCCGTCATATGCGATCTCCCTCTTCGAGGCCCGGCAGGTCGAGTCCCGCCGCCGCGGCGACATCGCCTGCGCGGACGAGAAGGGTCGCCTGCGCCATGTCCGGGTGCAGATAGCGGTCGTCCTCGAGGGTCGGCACGACGCCGCGGACGAGCGCGCGCACCGCCTCGAGCGGCCCGCTCGACGTCAGCGGCGCGTGGAAGTCGCAGCCCTGCGCCGCGGCTAGAAGCTCGATGCCGATCACGGCGCCGAGATTGTCGGCCATCGCCATGAGCCGGCGGGCGCCGTGCGCGGCCATGGAGACGTGATCCTCCTGGTTGGCGGAAGTCGGGATGGTGTCGACGCTCGCCGGGAAGGCGCGGCCGCGGTTCTCGGCCACCAACGCCGCCGCCGTCACCTGCGGGATCATGAAGCCGGAGTTGAGCCCGGGCTTCGGCGTCAAGAAGGCCGGCAGGCGGGAGAGCGTCGGATCGGTGAGGAGCGCGATGCGGCGCTCGGCGAGCGAGCCGATCTCGCAGATCGCGATGGCGATGATGTCGGCCGCGAAGGCCACCGGCTCGGCGTGAAAATTGCCGCCCGAGAGAACCTCGCCGTCCTCGGCGAAGACCAGCGGGTTGTCCGAAACCCCGTTCGCCTCGATGGCGAGGGTGCTTGCCGCCTGGCGGAGGAGATCGAGGCAGGCGCCCATCACCTGCGGCTGGCAACGCAGGCAATAAGGGTCCTGCACGCGGTCGTCGCCGGTAAGGTGCGATTTCCGGATAGCGCTGCCGTCGAGGAGCGCGCGCAGCGCGGCGCCGACCTCGATCTGCCCGGGCTGGCCGCGCAGCGCGTGGATGCGCGCGTCGAACGGCGCGTCGGAGCCGCGCGCGGCATCGGTCGACAGGGCGCCGGTGACGAGCGCGGTGCGAAACAGCGTCTCGGCCTCGAAAAGCCCCGCCAGCGCATAGGCGGTGGAGAACTGCGTGCCGTTGAGGAGCGCCAGCCCCTCCTTCGGGCCGAGCGTAAGCGGCTCGAGGCCGGCATTCTTCAGCGCCCCGGCAGCAGGCACCCGGGCGCCGCCGAAAAAGACCTCGCCGACGCCGATCATCGCCGCCGCCATGTGCGCGAGCGGGGCGAGATCGCCCGAGGCGCCGACCGAGCCCTGGGCGGGCACGACGGGCACGATGTCCTTCGCCAGCATGGCCTCGAGCATGTCGAGTGTCCCCGGCCGCACGCCGGAGGCGCCGCGGGCGAGGCTCGAAAGCTTCAGCGCCATCATCAGCCGCACGACCGCGGCCGGCATCGGCTCGCCGACGCCGGCGGCATGCGAGAGCACGATGTTGCGCTGCAGCTGCTCCAGATCCGCCGGCCCGATGCGGACGCTGGCGAGGCGGCCGAAGCCGGTGTTGATGCCGTAGACCGGCTCCCCGCCGGCGAGTTTTTGCACCAGCGCCGCGGCGACCTCGACCTTCGGGCGGACGGAGGGATCGAGCGCCACCGGCGCACCGGCATAGATGGCGCGCCAACCGGCGAGCGGCACGCGGCCGGGCTCGAGCGTCACCGTCATGCGCCCCTCCAGATGCGGGCGCGCAGCGGCACGAGCCCGATATTGTAGACGAGCTCCGCCGGCTCCGAGACGTCCCAGATGGCGAGATCGCAGAGCTTGCCGGGCGCGAGCGTGCCGATGTCGCCGCCGCGGCCGAGCGCCCGCGCGGCCTCGCGCGTGATGCCGGCGAGGCATTCCGGCACGGTAAGGCCGAACAGGGTGGCGGCCATGTTGGCGGCGAGCAGCAGCGAAGTGAGCGGCGAAGAGCCCGGATTGCAGTCGGTGGCGACCGCCATCGGCACGCCGAGCCGCCGGAAGGTCTCGACGGGCGGCTTCTTGGTCTCGCGCAGAAAGTAGAAGGCGCCCGGCAGCAGCACGGCGACGGTGCCGGAGGAGGCCATCGCCGCGGCGGACTCCTCGCTCGTGTATTCGAGATGGTCGGCCGACAGCGCGCCGTGGCGGGCGGCGAGGCCGGCGCCGCCGCCGTCCGAAAGCTGGTCGGCATGCAGTTTCACGGGCAGCCCGAGCTCTTTCGCCGCCGCGAAGACGCGGGCGGTCTGTTCGGGCGTGAAGGCGATCCGCTCGCAAAAGGCGTCGACCGCGTCGGCGAGCCCGGCCGCGGCCACCGCCGGCAGCATTCTCTCGCAGATCTCGGCCACATAAGCGTCGGCGTCGGCGAATTCCGGCGGCCGCGCATGGGCGCCGAGGAAGGACGTGACGATCTCCACCGGCCGCGCCTTCGCCAGCGCACGCGCGGCGCGCAGCTGCGAGAGCTCGGCGTCCAGCGACAGGCCGTAGCCGGACTTCACCTCGACCGTCGTGACGCCGTCGGCGATCAGCCGGTCGAGCCGCGGCAGCGCGGCTGCGACCAGCTCCGCCTCCGACGCCGTCCGCGTGGCCTTCACGGTGGAGAGGATCCCGCCACCGGCGCGGGCGATCTCCTCATAGGTCGCCCCAGCGAGCCGCTTCTCGAACTCGCCGGCGCGGTTGCCGCCATAGACGAGGTGGGTGTGGCAGTCGACGAGGCCGGGCGTCATCAAGCGGCCCTCGCAGTCGATCCGCTCGGCCGCGTCGGGCGCATCGGCTTCCGGCCCGGCGAAGACGATCCGCTCGCCCGAAGCCGCGACGGCGCCGCGCTCGACGATGCCGAGCCCGGTCCCTTCCATCGTGACGAGACGAGCATTGTGCCAGACGCGGTCGGCCGCGTCGGCGCGAGCTTTCGGCATGACCCTCGACCTAATGTCTATACATAATAATCGCGCAGCTGTATAAGCGATGTCAAGCGGGAGGTTTTGGAATGGCGCTCTGGTTCGCTTCTGCACTGATGCCGGAGGGCTGGCGCGACGGCGTGCGGCTGACGCTGCGCAGCGGCCCCATCGCCACGGTCGAGACCGGCGTCGCCGCGACACCCGCCGACGAGCGGCACTCGGTCGCGATCCCCGGCCTCTGCAATCTGCACAGCCACGCCTTCCAGCGCTCGATCGCCGGCCTCGGCGAGCGGCGCGGCCCGACCGCCGACAGCTTCTGGACCTGGCGCGAGGCCATGTACCGCTCGCTCGACCGCATGACGCCCGAGGACATGCAGGCGATCGCCGAGCTCGCCTTCGCCGAGATGTTGGAGGCCGGCTTCACCCGCGTCGGCGAGTTCCACTACGTCCACAACGACCGCGACGGCAGCCCCTACGGCAACCTCGGGGAGCTGACCGACCGCATCTGCGCCGCGGCGCACGAAACCGGCATCGGCCTGACGCTGCTGCCCGTGTTCTACGCCCACGCGAGCTTCGGCGGCGTTCCTCCGACGCATGGCCAGCGGCGCTTCATCTCCTCTACGACGGGCTTCGCAAACCTCGTCGCGCATGCGCGCCGCGCGACCGCGGCGCTGCCCGGCGCCAATGTCGGCATCGCGCCGCACAGCCTGCGCGCCGTGACCCCGGAGGAGTTGCGCGAGATCCTGCCGCTGGCCGAGGGCGGCCCGGTGCACATCCATGCCGCCGAGCAGACGCGGGAAGTCGAGGACTGCCTCGCCTTCAGCGGGAAGCGCCCGGTCGAGTGGCTGCTCGACAATGCGCCCGTCGATTCCCGCTGGTGCCTGATCCATGCGACTCACATGACCGAAGGCGAGACGGCGGCGCTCGCCCGTGCCGGCGCGGTCGCCGGGCTCTGCCCGATCACCGAGGCCAATCTCGGTGACGGCGTCTTCCCCGCCGAGGCCTTTCGCGCAGCGGGCGGACAATTCGGCGTCGGCACCGATTCCAACATCCGCATCGATGCGGCGGGCGAGCTGATGGCGCTCGAATATGCGCAGCGCCTGACGAATCGCGCCCGCAACGTGCTGGCGGACGGGCCCGGCGCCTCTACGGGCCGCAGCCTGTTCGACGCCGCGCTCGCCGGCGGTGCGCAGGCGCTCGGGCAGCCGGAGCCCGGCTTTTTCGAGGGCGCGCCGGCCGACATCGTCGGGCTCGGGATCGACTGCGCCGATCTCGCACCGGCCGAGCGGGGCGATGCGCTGCTCGACCGGTGGATTTTCGCGAGCCGCCGAAGCCTGATCGACTCGGTGTGGCGGAACGGCGTGCAGGTCGTCGCGGGTGGCCGGCATGTCCGCCGCGACGCCATCGTTCGTGGCTACCGCGAGACGCTGAAGCGGCTGCTCGCCTGATGGCCTCGCTGCACGAGCGCATCCGCGCCGACGTCGAGCGAAAAATCCTTTCGGGCGAATGGCCGCCGGGCCACCGCATCCCCTTCGAGCACGAGCTCGTGGCCGAATACGGCTGCTCGCGCATGACGGTGAACAAGGTGCTGTCGGGCCTCGCCGCCGCCGGCCTGATCGAGCGGCGCCGAAAAGCCGGCTCCTTCGTCGCCCGGCCGCGCATGCAGTCCGCCGTGCTCGCCATCCCCGATCTCGAGGCCGAGATCCTCTCCCGAGGCGAGGCCTATCGCTATGAGCTGATCTCTTCGCAGCGCCGGCGGGCGAGGCCGGACCTCTCTTTCCTCCCCCTGCAAGGGGGAGGCCGGACTCGCGGAGCGAGCCGGGAGGGGGTCATTCCCACCGAGTCGATCGGGACGACCCCCACCCGGCGCTGGCGCGCCGACCTCCCCCTTTCAGGGGGAGAAGAAAAAGCCCCGGACGACGCCGCCCCCGTCGACGTGCTCGCGCTCACCTGCCGGCATTTCGCCGGCGAGACCCCGTTCGTCTTCGAGGAGCGGCTGATCAATCTCGACGCGGTCCCGGAGGCAGCCGAGGCGGATTTCTCGGCGCGGCCGCCCGGCACCTGGCTCGTCGAGCACGTCCCCTGGACCGAGGCCGAGCACCGGATCGTCTCGGTGAATGCCGGCAGCGCCTGGGGAACCGCCCTCGGCGTCGCGCCCGACACCGCCTGCATGCTGGTCGAGCGCAGCACCTGGCGCGAGGGACAGACCATCACCCGGGTGCGCCAAATGTTTCCCGGACACCTCTATTCGCTGACGGCCCGCTTCACGCCGGCCGGGCGATAGGATCAGCCGATCGGCGGCCGGGTGCCGAAGATCGCCGTGCCGACGCGCACATGCGTCGCGCCCTGCGCGATCGCCGTCTCGTAGTCGGCGCTCATGCCCATCGAGACGCCCAAGAGGCCGTTGCGGCGGGCGATCTTTTCCAGAAGCGCGAAATGCGGCGCCGGCGCCTCCTCGGCGGGCGGGATGCACATCAGCCCTTCGACGGCGAGCTTCAGCCGGTCCCGGCAGAGCGCCACGAAGGCATCCACCTCGAGCGGCGGAATGCCGGCCTTCTGCGGCTCCTCGCCGGTATTCACCTCGACGAACAGTTTTGGCGCCTTGCCGGCGCGGGCGATCTCGGCCGCCAGAACCTCGGCGATCTTCCGGCGGTCGATCGTCTGGATGACGTCGAACAGGGCCACCGCCTCGCGGGCCTTGTTCGACTGCAGCGGCCCGATCAAGTGCAGCTCGAGGTCGGGAAACTCCTCGCGCAGCGCCGGATATTTCGCCTTCGCCTCCTGCACGCGGTTCTCGCCGAAGACTCTCTGGCCGGCCAGCAGCGCCTCGCGGACGGCCTCGGCCGGCATGGTTTTCGAGACGGCGACGAGGGTGATCTCGGCCGGGTCGCGGCCGGCGGCCTCGGCGGCGCGGGCGATGCGGGTGCGAACCTCTTGCAGGCGCGCGGCGACGGTATCGGCGACGATCAGCATGGCCTCACTTACGGCCGGAGCGGCGGGCGCCGCAAGCCGGCCGCCGCTCAACGCAAAAGCGCCCGGCATCGGCCGGGCGCTTCGCAGAAAGCAATCTCGATCGGCTGCGATCAGTCGGCGATGCGCCGCGAGGCCACCTGCAGCCGGTCGCCCTTGGTGCTGCGGACCGCATAGGCCCGCTCGAGCGAGGAGGCCGGGCGCGGCACCGCGTCGAGCGCCGGCACCGAGGCGCCGCGCACCACCGTGGTCGTCGCCGTGCGCGGGTCGGACATGTAGACGGGCTGGCCGGCAGCATTGCGGACGATGATCTCGCGCGCCTCGGCGGCATTGCCGGGCGTCATGCCGACGGTGTATTCGCCATGCGTGTCCGCCGGCAGGCGCAGGCTTGCGAGCCTGTCGCCGCGGCCGTTATCGTCCACGCCCACCACCCAGGTCGCCGCCGCCGAAGCTGCACCGACCGCGACGATCAGAGCCGTCATCGATTCGCGAAGTCGCATGTCCTTCCCCCGTAGGGCTCGCAGGGCGCCGCGTGGCGGCTGCACCTGAAGTTCGTCCGTTGCAGCTCCAACAAGGAAGTCGCCGAATTCGTTCCACAGCTAGGAATCCGAGCTTGCCGTTTCGAGTGACGCCGCGGCCTCCGACAGCAGTCGAAGCGCCGATCGCAGCCCTCTGCTTTCCTCGATTGCAACGCGAAGGCCGACCGGCAGGTGCCGGTGCCGTCTCGATCTTTCGAACCGCCGGGGTGATCTCCGACGGCCGCCGGCGAGGTGCGAGGTGCGTCGGTGAACGGCCAAGCTGAAATTGTCGTGATCGGCGGCGCCGTCGTCGGCAGCGCCATCGCCTGCCATCTCGCCGAGCGGCTGGGCGCCGGCGAGCGTGTGCTCGTGCTCGAAAAGGACCCGAGCTACGCCCGCTGCGCGACCGCGCTCTCGGCCGGGTCGATCCGCCAACAATTCTCGACGCCGGTGAACGTCGCGATCTCGCTCTACGGCATCTCCTTCCTGCGCGAGATCGGCGAGCGCCTCGCGGTCGGCGGCACCCGGCCCGAAATCGGCCTCGTCGAAGGCGGCTACCTGTTTCTCGCGAGCGAGGCTGGGCTGCCGGCCTTGGGCGAGAACTTTCGGGTCTCGACAGGGCTCGGGGCCGACATCGCCTGGCTCGAGGGCGCCGAGCTGACGGCGACCTTTCCCTGGCTCGCGACCGCGGACGTCGCGGCCGGCACCTTCGGGCGCAGCGGCGAAGGCTGGTTCGACGGCTACGGCCTCATGCAGGCGTTCCGGGCCAGGGCGCGGGCGCAGGGCGTCGTCTATCTGCCGGCGGAGGCGGTCGGCCTCGAGGCCGCCGGGGGCCGGGTCGCCGGCGTGCGGCTCGCCGACGGCGGCAGGATCGGCTGCGGCG
>JAEZCD010000390.1 GCA_023430145.1 Pseudomonadota bacterium | reverse complement strand
CTGGATTGCTTCGCTGCGCTCGCAATGACGGGAGCGGAGGGTCGAGCTAAGTCCCGACGCCCCAGCCCTCAATGCCCCGGCAGCTTCTGGCCCGGCTTCATCAAAAACTCGTCCAGCGCGTCGAAGTTCGGCTCGAGGCCGAGGCCGGGCTTCGTCCCCACCCGCACGATGTTGCCCTCCGGCTTCGGCGGGTCGACGAAGATGCGCTCGCCGACCTCCTGCATGCCGAGGTGGTATTCCACCCGCCAGCCGTTCATCAGCCCGGCCATGGTGTGCAGATTGTGCAGGGGCCAGCCGCCGCCATTGGCGATCGGGATGTTGAAGGCCTGCGCCATGCCGGCGACCTTTTGGGTCTCCGTATAGCCGCCATTGTAGCAGACGTTCGGCTGCAGAATGTCGACCGCGCCCGCTTCGATGAGATCCTTGTAGCGCCAGCGATGGCCCTCCATCTGGCCGGCGGCGATCGGGATGCGCGTCTCGCGCCGCAGCTGCGCCATGGCACGCAGATCGTTGGCGAACACCGGCTCCTCGAACCAGACGATTTTCGCGTCCTCGATCTCGCGCGCCAAAAGTTTGGCGTCGACCGGCGAGAACTTGTAGTTGGCGTCGAGCATCAGCTCGACGTCGGGGCCGATCGCGTCGCGGACGGCGTGGATGCGGCGGGCGTCCTCGGCCCAGCCGTTCTTGTGCACGCCGACCACCATCTTCAGCCGCGTCACCCCCTTGGCGACCTGGATTTTTGCCGCCTCGACGAGCTGCTCGCGGTCGTAGACCGGGAAGCCGAAGGTGATGTAGGTCGGCGCCCAGTCGCGGAAGCCGCCGAGCAGCTGCGCGATCGTGCGGCCGGCGGCCTTGCCCTTGATGTCCCAGCAGGCGATGTCGAGCGCCGACAGGGCGAAGGAGAAGACGCCCGTGAAGCTCCTCTGGTTGAGCGCCCACCAGGCCTTTTCGTGGATCGCCTCGGTGTCGCGCGGGTCCATGCCGTGCACGAGCTCGAGAAAATCGTTCTCGAGCGCCGCCACCACCGACCAGGGCAGGAACTGGCCGCCGGTGAGGCCGTAGCCGGTGATCCCCTCGTCGGTGAAGAGCTGCAGGAAGACGATGCGCCGGGTGACGACGTTCACCTTGAACAGCGGTAGCGGGACCTCGATGTGGTGCGGCGTCGCCTTCAGCCCGACGATCTTCACGGCTTCCCCCCAGCTCCCTGTCGTGGCGCGGCGGCACGAGCCGTCCGCCGCGCAAATTGCGCATACCGACGAATACCGGGTTAAACAGGGGCATGCAAATGCGCTATGAAGGGCCGGCCCGGGTGTCCGGGCTGGCAGGGAGAGAGCGATGATCGAGACCGACCAGCAGGTTTCCGAGGGCACGGAGAAGCTGGCCCGCTACATAGCCGGGGCGCTCGATCGGCCGCTGCCCGAAGAGGTGCTGGAGAAGACGCGGCACCATGTCCTCGACACGCTGGCGGCGGCCGTCTCGGGCTCGCAGCTGAAGGTCGGCCGGCTCGCCGCCGCCTATGTGAAAAGCCTCGGCGGCAAGCCGGTCTGCACGGTGATCGGCTCGGGCTTCCTCGCCAACCCGGTCGACGCGGCGCTCGCCAACGGCATGATGGGCCACGCCGACGAGACCGACGATTCCCATCTCGGCGGCCGCTTTCACCCGGGCTGCGGAATCGTCGCCGCGGCGCTCGCCGCCGCCGAGATCGCCGGCCAGTCGGGCCCCGCGTTCCTCAATGCGGTCGCCCTCGGCTATGATGTCGGCACCCGTTTCAACCTGTCGCTCGGCCCGCGAAAGCTCTATGCCGGCGGCCACTCGACGCACAGCGTCGGGCCGATCTTCGGCGCCGCGGCGGCGGCGGCCGCGCTCATGCGGTTCACGCCCGAGCAGATCCGCTACGTGCTCTCCTACACCGTGCAGCAGGCGTCCGGCGTGCAATGCTGGGCGCGCGACGAGGAGCACATCGAGAAGGCGTTCGACTTCGGCGGCATGACGGCCCGCAACGCCCTGTCGGCCACCGGCATGGTCGCGGCGGGTTTTACGGGTGTCGCCGACGCGCTGTCGGGCGAGAATAATTTCTTCACCGCCTTCTCGAACGACCCGCGCCCGGACGAGCTCGTGAAGGGGCTCGGCGAACGGTTCGAGGTCATGGAGGCGACCATCAAGAAATGGTGCGTCGGCTCGCCGATCCAGGGCGCCATCGATGCGGCGACGCACATGATGGAGAACGAGGGTGTCACGGCGGAGAACATCGAAAAAATGGTGATCGAGCTGCCGGACGACCGCTGCCGGCTCGTCGACGACCGGGCGATGCCGAACATCAACGTGCAGCACCTCGTCGCGCTGTTCTTCGTCGAGGGCGCGATGACCTTCGAGAGCAGCCACGACCCCGCCCGCATGTCGGACCCGGCGCTTCTCGCCTTGCGCAAGCGGACGACGCTGATCCCGAACGCCGAGCTGACCACTGCCCTGCCGCCGCGTCAGGTGATCCTGCGCGTCGTCACCAAGGACGGCCGCGACGTCACCTTCCGCACGCATGCGGTGAAGGGCACACCGGCCAATCCGATGACCCGCGCCGAGGTGGTGGCCAAATCGCTCGACCTGCTCGAGCCGGTGATCGGCGCGCGCGCCGAAAGGCTGGTGGAGGCGGTGCTGACGCTCGATGCCGCGGCGGACATCGTTGCGCTGCGGCCGCTGCTGCAGTCATAAGGCGAAGCGCGCCCGGCGATCGTCGCAGCGATCCGCGGGACAGGGAGCCGGACGGACCATGGACAATTCGAGCATCTCGCGGTCGCAGCGCGTCCACACGACGCTGAAGGGCTTCATCCGCGACGGCGTGCTCGAGCCCGGCCAGCGGGTGCGCGAGGCCGAGATCGCCGAGAAGCTCGGCGTCAGCCGGACGCCGGTGCGCGAGGCGATCAACCGTCTCCTGTCGGAGGGCCTTCTGGCCCTGACGCCCATCCGCGGCTTCGCGGTGGCCGAACTCGACAAGCAGCAGGTGATGGAGATTTATGCCGTCCGCGAATTCCTGGAGGGGGCGGCCGCGCGCTTCGCGGCCCAGCACGCCTCGCCGCTCGAGCTCGAATCGCTGCGCGAGATGGCCGAGGTGAGCCGGACCATTCCGGAGGACGTTCCGGCCGAGCATGCGCGCATGAACAAGCAGTTCCACGCCATGATCAGCGAGGCCTCGCACAACCGCTACCTGCAGCCGGCACTGACGCGGATCGCCGATTCGCTGGCCCTCGTGCGCGGCACCACGTTCGAGCTGCCGGGCCGCGTCGAGGCGGTCTATCGCGAGCACCTCGCCATCCTCGACGCGATGGAGGCGCGCGACCCGGACCGCGCCGAAGCCGCCGCCCGCGACCACATCCGCAAGGCCGGCGAGGTGCGGCTGAAGCTGCTGTTCGGCAGGTATTGACCTTTGCTCGGGACGGGTGCGCCCCGGCGCATGCGGACCGGCGCGATCGGCAACCACCTGTCGCCCGCGGGGAAGGGCTACGAGATTCAAACATCCGCGGGTTGCTCTGTCGCAACAGGTCGAGAGGGCTCCCATCCTCCCCCTGAAAGGGGGAGGCGGACTCGCGCAGCGAGCCGGTGGGGGTCTTCTCGCCGCCGCGTCGCCGCAGAGGACCCCCACCCGGACGGCTTCGCCGTCTCGACCTCCCCCTTTCAGGGGGAGGATAAGCCTCCCTCTGAGATTGCGTGAATGCCATAGCAAAGGGGATGCCGCCTACAGCGGCAGCTCCGCCCACTCCTCCTCGTCGCGCGGGCGACGGCCGCCCGGCGCCTCGGTGCGCTGGAACAGCCAGCTCGTCTCCGGCCGCTCGCGGAACACGCCGCGCACCACCATCTGCTCGGCCCGCCGCGGCCCGTCCGCTCCGGCGAGAAAAATGCTCTCCTCGATCTCGATCGGCAGCTCGTTCGCGGTGAACAGCCAGGCCTCGCGGTTCGGCAGCACGAGGAGGACGCCGCGGCCGTCCTGCACCTTGCTGGCCCGCACCGAGGGGTGAAGGTGGAAGCGCAGAACATACTCGCCGCTGCCGCGCAGCTGGCGCCCCTGCGCCAGCGACAGCCGGTCCTGCCCATGCAGCCGCGTGCCGTCGATAGCGAGCAGCAGCGAGCGCGAATGGACGATGCCGAAGCGGGCGACGTAGCCGTCATGCGAGGCGCGCACGGCCACGCCCTCGTCGCGATCGGCCCGCTCGACCGGCACGGCGGTCGGCCCCGAGACGATCGGTGCGCCGACGACGCGCTTCAGCCGCGCCGAGGCGACCATGCGGCAGGAGGAGGTGTCCTCGAACACGAGAGTCGAATGCGCCGCCGTCGAGCGGGCGACCGAGCGCCAGCCCTCCCGATTGAAGACCGGCAGGCCGCAATTGACGACGATGCGGTTCGCCCGGCTCGACAGCTCGAAGGAGAGGCAGCCGGCATGCGCCTCGCCGCTCAGCGGCAGCGGCGGGGGCGCCCCGGTGTCGGCGATGACGACGGTGCGGCCGGCCTCGAGCCGCTGGTAGCCGCTGTGCTGGGCGTTCAGCACCGGCGCGCCGCGCGCATCGTCATAGGCGAGCACGGTGGCGATGGTGTCGATCGGTGTCGGCCCCATGCCGTTGAAGAGCGCGAAATTGCCGTCCGCGTGCCGGAAGAAGCGGATCATCGGCATCATCCGGTCGATGCCGTTGAGGAGCGGCACCGGCGGCGCCGCGTTCTGCGCCGCGTAGGCCTGGCGCAGCGGCAGGAAGTCGAGCAGCAGCGCGACGAGCGCGTCCGGGTTGCGCGAGACGTGGCCGCCGTCCGGGAGAACCTGGGCCTCGATCTCCTCGCCGAGCCGGCGCGAGGCGAAGCGCTGCAGGCCGGTCTGGCCGGCGAGGCAGAGGCCGGCGAAGGAGAGCGCGGCCAGCACCGTCAGCCGCGGCAGGCCGGGCCGCGTCGCCGGCAGGCGGCGCTTCAGGTAGCGGACCTGGCGGCACAGGCTGCGCAGGAATCGGCGATAGAAGGCGCGGTCGGCGCCGTCCAGAATCAGCGGCGACTGGCAGAGCCAGGAGATCACCCGCCGGCCGACGATCTCCGGCGTCCAGGCGCCGGCGTCGGGGCCGCCGCCGAGCGAGATCCATTCGTCGACCAGCACCCGGGCATGGCTGCGGGCGAGCGCCGAGTCGGCGGCGCGCAGGTGCCGCAGCCAGCCGAAGCCGTGCAGCGCGTCGCGCCATTCCGGTGACGGCGCCGGCACCGAGAAGGGCGAGCGGCCGAGCCCGTCGAGCGTCTTGCCGGCGAAGGTGTAGCGGCCGGAATAGATCTCGGCCGCCCGCGTCGGGTCGGTGGTGCGCAGATCCTGCGGGGCGATCAGCAGCCGGTCCGAGGTCGGCGTCGCGATGCGGCTCGGCAGCGACGAGAGGTCGAGCAGGCGGCCGGAGCCGGCCGACAGGCTGCGGCCGGCGAGAAAGAGGGCGAGACGGGTACGGTCGGCCACGGCACTCCGGGCCATGACTAGACGCGCCCCCCGCGCGGCCGGCATGCTCGCATGCGCTTCATCCGATTCTCGAACATCATAGTCCAAGGGCGCGGGTGCCGACAGCGATTACCTGCGCACGAGGCGGGCGGCGTAGAAGCCGTCGAGCCCGGCGAGCCGCGGCTCCGCGTGCGGCATGTGCGTCGGCAAAGCACGCAGCGTGCCGGCCGGGGTGATCGGCTCGGCGAGGCCGCCGATCTCGGCCGGCGCGATCGGGGCGAGCCGGAAATCGGCGTTGCGCGCGAGCAGCGCCTCGACCTGGCGCTCGCCCTCCTCCGGCTCCAGCGAGCAGACCGAATAGACGAGCTTTCCGCCCGGCTTCACGAGCTTCGCCGCCGCATCGAGCAGCTCGGATTGGAGGGCGGTCAGCCCGGAAAGATCGCTCTCCCGCTTCAACCAGGCGACGTCCGGATGACGGCGGATGGTGCCGGTCGCGCTGCACGGCGCATCGAGCAGCACGGCATCGAATGGCTCAGCCGCGAAGTTTCTCGCATCCGCCGCGACGATCTCGGCCGAGAGCCTCAGGCGCTCCAGATTGGCGCCGAGCCGCTCGAGCCGCTGCGGCG
>JAEZCD010000366.1 GCA_023430145.1 Pseudomonadota bacterium | reverse complement strand
ATGGTCAAGGTCTTCGTCGCGGTGAAGCGCAAGATGCAGCCCGGCGACAAGATGGCCGGCCGTCACGGCAACAAGGGCGTGGTTTCGCGCATCGTTCCGGTCGAGGACATGCCGTTCCTCGAGGACGGCACGCATGCCGACATCGTGCTCAACCCGCTGGGCGTGCCGTCGCGCATGAACGTCGGCCAGATCCTGGAGACGCATCTTGGCTGGGCCTGCGCCGGTATGGGCAGGAAGATCGGCCAGCTCATCGAGGCCTATAAGGAGAACGGCGACATCAAGCCGCTTCGCCAGACCATCGAGAGCGTGATCCCGGCCAACGACCGCAACGAGCCGGTTCGCGACTACGACGACGACTCCATCGTTCGCCTCGGCGATCAGATGAAGCGCGGCGTCTCCATCGCGACCCCGGTCTTCGACGGTGCGCACGAAGCCGACATCAACGAGATGCTGGAACAGGCGGGCCTGCATTCGAGCGGCCAGTCGACGCTGTACGACGGACGCACGGGCGAGCCGTTCGACCGCAAGGTGACGATGGGCTATATCTATATGCTCAAGCTGCACCACCTGGTCGACGACAAGATCCACGCCCGTTCGATCGGCCCGTACTCGCTGGTCACCCAGCAGCCGCTCGGCGGCAAGGCGCAGTTCGGCGGCCAGCGCTTCGGCGAGATGGAGGTGTGGGCGCTCGAGGCCTACGGCGCCGCCTACACGCTGCAGGAGATGCTGACGGTGAAGTCGGACGACGTCGCCGGCCGCACCAAGGTCTACGACGCCATCGTCCGCGGCGAGGACAATTTCGAGGCCGGCATCCCGGAGAGCTTCAACGTGCTCGTCAAGGAGATGCGCTCGCTCGGCCTCAACGTCGACCTCGTCGCCACCAAGCGCTCGAGCGGAGCGGTGCAGGCCGGCGACCAGCGCCTGCCCGACGCGGCCGAATAGCGCCGCCGACATTCGCCATGCGGCCGGCTCTGCGTGATCCGGCCGTCGCAGGTTTCATTTCGCCGGGTCCGGCCGCCGATGTCGTCGGCCCGACCGGCTAGGAGAAGACGATGAACCAAGAGGTTCTCAACATCTTCGGCCCGCAGACGCCGGCCCAGGTCTTCGACCAGATCAAGATCTCGATCGCCAGCCCGGAAAAGATCGAATCCTGGTCGTTCGGCGAGATCAAGAAGCCGGAGACCATCAACTATCGGACGTTCAAGCCCGAGCGCGACGGGCTGTTCTGCGCACGCATCTTCGGGCCGATCAAGGACTACGAGTGCCTGTGCGGCAAGTACAAGCGCATGAAGTACAAGGGGGTGATCTGCGAGAAGTGCGGCGTCGAGGTGACGCTCAGCCGCGTGCGCCGCGAGCGCATGGGCCATATCGAGCTCGCCGCCCCGGTCGCGCACATCTGGTTCCTGAAGTCGCTGCCGAGCCGCATCGGCCTGCTGCTCGACATGACGCTTAAGGATCTCGAGCGGATCCTCTATTTCGAGTACTACGTCGTCACCGAGCCCGGGCTCACCCCGCTCAAGGACCGTCAGCTCCTGAGCGAGGACGAGTACCTGCACGCGCAGGACGAGTACGGCGAGGACGCCTTCACCGCGCAGATCGGCGCCGAGGCGATCCAGACGCTGCTGAAGCACCTCGACCTCGAGAAGATGGCCGCCGACATCCGGCAGGAGATCATCGAGACGACGTCGGAGCTGAAGCCGAAGAAGCTCGCCAAGCGCCTGAAGCTGATCGAGGCCTTCATCGCCTCCGGCAACAAGCCGCAGTGGATGATCATGAACGTCGTGCCGGTGATCCCGCCCGACCTGCGGCCGCTCGTGCCGCTGGATGGCGGCCGCTTCGCGACGTCCGACCTCAACGACCTCTACCGCCGCGTCATCAACCGCAACAACCGCCTGAAGCGGCTGATCGAGCTGCGGGCGCCCGACATCATCATCCGCAACGAGAAGCGGATGCTGCAGGAGGCGGTCGACGCGCTGTTCGACAATGGCCGCCGCGGCCGCGTCATCACCGGCGTCAACAAGCGCCCGCTGAAGTCGCTGTCCGACATGCTGAAGGGCAAGCAGGGCCGCTTCCGGCAGAACCTGCTCGGCAAGCGCGTCGACTATTCCGGCCGCTCGGTGATCGTCGTCGGCCCGGAGCTGAAGCTGCACCAGTGCGGCCTGCCGAAGAAGATGGCGCTCGAGCTGTTCAAGCCGTTCATCTACAGCCGGCTCGACGCCAAGGGCCTGTCGGCGACGGTGAAGCAGGCCAAGAAGCTGGTCGAGAAGGAGAAGCCCGAGGTCTGGGACATCCTCGACGAGGTGATCCGCGAGCATCCGGTGCTGCTGAACCGCGCCCCAACGCTGCATCGGCTCGGCATCCAGGCGTTCGAGCCGGTGCTGATCGAGGGCAAGGCGATCCAGCTGCACCCGCTCGTCTGCGCGGCCTTCAACGCCGACTTCGACGGCGACCAGATGGCCGTGCACGTGCCGCTGTCGCTCGAGGCGCAGCTCGAGGCCCGCGTGCTGATGATGTCGACCAACAACATCCTGCACCCGGCCAACGGCGCGCCGATCATCGTGCCGAGCCAGGACATCGTCCTCGGCCTCTACCACCTGACGCTGGCCCGCGAGGGCGAGCCCGGGCAGGGCATGGTGTTCGCGAGCCAGAGCGAGCTCGAGCACGCGCTGAACGCCAAGGCGGTGACGCTGCACACCAAGGTCCGCGGCCGCTACGTGACGGTCGACGAGGAGGGCAACCGCGTCTCGGCGCTGCACGACACGACGCCGGGCCGCATGCTGCTCGGCGAGATCCTGCCCAAGCACCCGAAGCTGCCCTACTCGGTCGTCAACAAGACGATGACCAAGAAGGAGATCTCCAACATGATCGATGCCGTCTACCGGCACACCGGTCAGAAGGAGACGGTGATCTTCTGCGACCGCATCATGCAGCTCGGCTTCACGCACGCCTTCAAGGCCGGCATCTCGTTCGGCAAGGACGACATGGTGGTGCCGGACACCAAGGTGAAGATCGTCGAGGAGACGCGCTCGCTCGCCAAGGAATACGAGCAGCAGTACCAGGACGGCCTCATCACCCAGGGCGAGAAGTACAACAAGGTCGTCGACGCCTGGGCGAAATGCACCGACAAGATCGCCGACGAGATGATGAGCCGCATCTCCGCCGTGCAGATGGACGAGAACGGCCGCGAGCGGCCGATCAACTCCATCTACATGATGGCCCATTCGGGCGCCCGCGGCTCGCCGGCGCAGATGAAGCAGCTCGCCGGCATGCGCGGCCTGATGGCCAAGCCCTCGGGTGAGATCATCGAGACGCCGATCATCTCCAACTTCAAGGAAGGCCTGTCGGTGCTCGAGTACTTCAACTCGACGCACGGCGCCCGGAAGGGCCTCGCCGACACCGCCCTGAAGACGGCGAATTCGGGCTATCTCACCCGCCGCCTCGTCGACGTAGCGCAGGACTGCATCATCACCGAGCCGGACTGCGGCACGGAGGCGGGCATCTCCATGCGTGCCATCATCGATGCCGGCCAGGTGGTGTCCTCGCTCGGCGCCCGCGTCCTCGGCCGCACGGCGGTCGAAGACGTGACGCACCCGACGACGGGCGAGGTCATCCTGACCCGCAACACGCTGATCGGCGAGCCCGAGGTCGACGCGATCACCCGCGCCGGCGTGCAGGAGCTGCGCATCCGCTCGGTGCTGACCTGCGAGGCGGCGACCGGCGTCTGCGCCGCCTGCTACGGGCGCGATCTCGCTCGCGGCACGCCGGTCAACCACGGCGAGGCTGTCGGCGTCATCGCCGCGCAGTCGATCGGCGAGCCGGGCACGCAGCTGACGATGCGCACCTTCCACATTGGCGGCACGGCGCAGATCGCCGACCAGTCCTTCGTCGAGTCGAACTTCGAAGGCACGGTCCGCATGCGCAACCGCAACGTGGCGCGCAACAGCAGCGGCGAGCTGATCTCGATGGGCCGCAACCTCTCGGTGGTGATCGTCGACGCCGACGGCACCGAGCGGGCGGTGCATCGCATCCAGTTCGGCGCCCGCCTCCGGGTGGACGAGGGCGACACGATCAAGCGCGGGCAGCGGATCGCCGAGTGGGATCCCTATACGCGGCCGATCCTCACCGAGGTGTCCGGCACAGTGGCGTTCGAGGATCTCGTCGAGGGCTCCTCGGTCCGGGAGACGACCGACGAGTCGACCGGCATCACCAAGCGCGTCGTCACCGACTGGCGGACCGGCTCGCGCGGCCAGGATCTGCGGCCCGCGATCGTCGTCAAGGACGCCAAGGGCAAGCTCCTGAAGCTGCCGAAGGGCAGCGACGCGCGCTACCTGCTCGCCGTCGACGCCATCCTGTCGGTGTCGCCGGGCGAGAAGGTGAAGGCCGGCGACACGCTCGCCCGCATCCCGACCGAGAGCGCCAAGACGCGCGACATCACCGGCGGCCTGCCGCGGGTGGCGGAGCTGTTCGAGGCGCGGCGGCCGAAGGACGCGGCGATCATCGCCGAGATCGCCGGCACGGTGCAGTTCGGCCGCGACTACAAGAACAAGCGGCGGATCACGCTGGTCCCGAACGAGGAGGGCATCGACCCGGTCGAGTACCTGATCCCGAAGGGCAAGCACGTCCATCTGCAGGACGGCGATGTCGTCGAGAAGGGCGACCTGATCGTCGACGGCAACCCGGCGCCGCACGACATCCTCGCCATCAAGGGCGTCGAGGAGCTCGCCGCCTATCTCGTCAACGAGATCCAGGAGGTCTACCGGCTGCAGGGCGTGACGATCAACGACAAGCACATCGAGGTGATCGTCCGGCAGATGCTGCAGAAGGTCGAGATCGACGATCCGGGCGATACCGATCTGATCCAGGGCGATCAGGTCGACCGCGTCGAGCTCGACGAGGCCAACGCCAAGGCGGAGGAGGAGGGCAAGAAGCTCGCCACCGCCCGGCCGGTCCTGCTCGGCATCACCAAGGCGAGCCTGCAGACGCGCAGCTTCATCTCGGCGGCGTCGTTCCAGGAGACCACGCGGGTGCTCACCGAGGCCGCCGTCAACGGCAAGGTGGATACGCTCGACGGCCTCAAGGAGAACGTCATCGTCGGTCGGCTGATCCCGGCCGGCACCGGCGCCATCATGGACCGCGTCCGCCAGATCGCCACGCATCGCGACGACCTCATCGTCAAGCAGAAGGCCGAGGACGAGGCGATCGAATCGCCGGCCCCGGCCGAGAGCCTGTCGGCCGCCGAATAGGGCAGGGCGGCAGTCTGAGAACGACGCAAGGGCCGCCTCCGGGCGGCCCTTTTTCTTCCGTCGAGGCGGCGGCGACTTCCCCCGAGCGGAGGATTGCCGGAAATTAACCTGCCGGATGCGCCCTGCGCAGGGCTTTCGGGGTTGACGGGCCGGGGCGCCGCGATTAGGTTCCGCGCACTTTCCGACAGGCGGTAAGCCTCGCTTCGGCGCCTTTGGCGCGGAATCATCGGCTTGGACGCTGTCGCTGACCAAAGTCAGTTCGAGGGTCATGACCTCGGCGCTCCCGCGCCGCGGTCCTCTGCTTAGCAAGCGCCGCCGGTCCGGGTGCCCGGTCGTCGGCGCAGTTTCCTTTTGCGTGGACCTGTCCCGCAACGGCACGAAGGTGGCGGACGAACGCATGCCGACGATCAGTCAGTTGATCCGGAAGCCGCGAACGAGCCCGGTTTACCGGGAGAAGGCGCGGCATCTCGAAGCCTGCCCGCAGAAGCGCGGCGTCTGCACGCGCGTCTACACGACGACGCCGAAGAAGCCGAACTCGGCGCTGCGCAAGGTCGCCAAGGTGCGGCTGACGAACGGCTACGAGGTCATCGGCTACATACCGGGCGAGGGCCACAATCTGCAGGAGCACTCGGTCGTCATGATCCGCGGCGGCCGCGTGAAAGACCTGCCGGGCGTGCGTTACCACATCCTGCGCGGCGTGCTCGACGCGCAGGGCGTCAAGAACCGCAAGCAGCGCCGCTCCAAGTACGGCGCCAAGCGGCCGAAGTGACCCCGTAGCGGGCGACAGCTCGCGAAGAGGTCATCCGGACGGAGCGCCGGGCGCGCCGCCGGAAGGAAGATGGGTCCTCCGCCCTTCGTGGAGGACGACGGAGAGTGAGGCGTCCGCCGCTCGGCGGTGGACGGCATCCCGAGAAATTCACCTGCGCCTGCGCAGGCACCGAGACGAACCAAGGACGACGCCATGTCCCGCCGACACCGCGCCGACAAGCGCGAGATTTTTCCGGACCCGAAATTCGGTGACGTCGTCGTCACCAAGTTCATGAACGTCGTCATGCATGACGGCAAGAAGTCCGTCGCCGAGAGCATCGTCTACGGCGCCTTCGAGTCGATCGAGGCGCGCGTCAAGCAGAACCCCGTGACCGTCTTCCATCAGGCGCTCGACAACGTCGCTCCCTCGATCGAGGTGCGGTCGCGGCGCGTCGGCGGCGCCACCTACCAGGTGCCCGTCGAGGTGCGGCCGGACCGCCGCCAGGCGCTCGCCATCCGCTGGCTCCTGACCGCCTCGCGGGCCCGCAACGAGAAGACGATGATCGACCGGCTCTCCAACGAGCTGATCGATGCCTCCAACAACCGCGGCAACGCGGTCAAGAAGCGCGAAGACACCCATCGCATGGCGGAGGCGAACCGCGCCTTCTCCCACTATCGCTGGTGACCGGGGCAGGACGGAGCTTAGGACATGGCACGCAGCCACCCCATCGAGGACTACCGCAACTTCGGCATCATGGCGCACATCGATGCCGGCAAGACCACGACCACGGAGCGGATCCTCTACTACACCGGCAAGAGCCACAAGATGGGCGAGGTCCATGAGGGCGCCGCCACCATGGACTGGATGGCTCAGGAGCAGGAGCGCGGCATCACCATCACGTCGGCCGCGACGACCGCTTTCTGGACCGGCAAGCGCCTGAACATCATCGACACGCCCGGGCACGTCGACTTCACCATCGAGGTCGAGCGGTCGCTGCGCGTGCTCGACGGCGCCGTATGCGTGCTCGACTCCAACCAGGGCGTCGAGCCGCAGACCGAGACGGTATGGCGCCAGGGCGACAAGTACCGCGTGCCGCGCATCGTCTTCGCCAACAAGATGGACAAGATCGGCGCCGACTTCTTCAAGTGTCTCGACGACATCAAGAAGCGGCTCGGTGCCAAGCCCGTCGCCATCCAGCTGCCGATCGGCGCCGAGAACAACTTCAAGGGCCTCGTCGACCTCGTCCGCATGGTCGGCGTCGTCTGGGAGGACGAGTCGCTCGGGGCGAAGTATCACGACATCCCGATTCCGGACGATCTCAAGGAGCAGGCCGCCGAGTACCGGATGGCGCTGATCGAGGCCGCCGTCGAGCTCGACGACGATGCCATGAGCGCCTATCTCGACGGCACCGAGCCGGACGAGGCGACGCTGAAGCGCCTGATCCGCAAGGCGGTGCTGACCAGCGCCTTCTTCCCGGTGCTCTGCGGCTCCGCCTTCAAGAACAAGGGCGTTCAGCCGCTGCTCGACGCCGTCGTCGACTACCTGCCGTCGCCGGTCGACGTGCCGCCGATCAAGGGCATCGATCCGCGCACCGGCGAGGAAGTAGTCCGCCGCTCGTCCGACAGCGAGCCGCTGTCGCTGCTCGGCTTCAAGATCATGGACGACCCGTTCGTCGGCACGATCACCTTCTGCCGCATCTATTCGGGCGTGCTCGAGACCGGCATGGGGGTCGTCAACTCGACGCGCGACAAGAAGGAGCGGGTCGGCCGCATGCTGCTCATGCATGCGAACAACCGCGAGGACATCAAGGAGGCCTATGCGGGCGACATCGTCGCTCTCGCCGGGCTGAAGGAGGTCCGCACCGGTGACACGCTCTGCGACCCGAACAAGCCGGTGATCCTCGAGAAGATGGAGTTTCCCGAGCCGGTCATCGAGATCGCCATCGAGCCGAAGTCCAAGGCCGACCAGGAGAAGCTCGGCGTCGCGCTGCACAAGCTCGCCGCCGAGGACCCGTCCTTCCGCGTCTCGACCGATTTCGAGTCCGGCCAGACGATCCTGAAGGGCATGGGCGAGTTGCACCTCGACATCAAGGTCGACATCCTGCGCCGCACCTACAAGGTCGATGCCAATATCGGCGCCCCGCAGGTCGCCTATCGCGAGCGGATTGGCCGCCAGGTCGAGGTCGACTACACGCACAAGAAGCAGACCGGCGGCACCGGGCAGTTCGCCCGCGTGAAGCTGGTGGTCGGCCCCGGCGAGCCGGGCTCGGGCTTCGCGTTCGAGTCGAAGATCGTCGGCGGCAACGTGCCGAAGGAGTTCATCCCCGGCGTCGAGAAGGGCCTCAACAGCGTCCTCGGTGCGGGCGTGGTCGCCGGCTTCCCGGTCGTCGACCTCAAGGTCGAGCTGATCGACGGCGCCTACCACGAGGTGGACTCCTCGGCGCTGGCGTTCGAGATCGCCTCGCGGGCGGCGCTTCGCGATGCCCTGCAGAAGGGGCATTCGGTGCTGCTCGAGCCGATCATGAAGGTCGAGGTGGTGACGCCGGAGGAATATACCGGCTCGGTCATCGGCGACCTGAACTCGCGGCGCGGCCAGATCCTCGGCCAGGACATGCGCGGCAACGCCAACGTCGTGAACGCGATGGTGCCGCTCGCCAACATGTTCGGCTATGTCAGCCAGCTGCGCTCGTTCAGCCAGGGCCGGGCGAGCTTCACCATGCAGTTCGATCACTACGAGCAGGTGCCTTCGGCGGTGGCTGCCGAAGTACAGAAGAAATTCGCCTGAGCCGCAGAGCCCGGGCGCACGACAATCCAGGACAGGACAGAGCTCCGCTATGGCCAAAGAGAAGTTTGCGCGGACGAAGCCGCACTGCAACATCGGCACGATCGGTCACGTCGACCACGGCAAGACGTCGCTGACGGCGGCGATCACGAAGGTGCTGGCGGAGACGGGCGGGGC
>JAEZCD010000043.1 GCA_023430145.1 Pseudomonadota bacterium | reverse complement strand
CTCCCACGAGGGGAGAGGGAAGAGGAGCGCCCTCACACCACCTTCGCGCCGTTGGTCATCACCCGCATGCCGTAGAGCGAGGTGGTGCCGCAGATGTAGAGGTAGTTCCGCTTCGGGCCGCCGAAGCAGACGTTGGCGCACACCTCGGGCACGCGGATCTTGCCGAGCAGCGTCCCGTCGGTGCCGATGACGTGCACGCCGTCGCCGGCGGAGACCCAGATGCGCCCGTCGACGTCGCAGCGCATGCCGTCGAAGAGGCCCATCGTCGAGCTCGCGAAAACCTCGCCGCCGCTCAGCGTCCCGTCCTCGGCGACCCGGAATCGGCGGATGTGCGCCGGGCCGTCCTTGACATGCGTGCGACCGGTGTCGGCGACGTAGAGCAGGCTCTCGTCCGGCGAGAAGGCGAGGCCGTTGGGCCGCACGAAGTCGTCGGCGACGCTGCGGATGCTGCCGGATGGATCGACGCGGTAGACGTGGCAGACGGCCTGCTCCATCTCGCTCCGGTGCCCCTCGTAGTCCGAATCGATGCCGTAGGTCGGATCGGTGAACCAGATCGAGCCGTCCGACTTCTGCACGACGTCGTTCGGGCTGTTGAGGCGCTTGCCCTCGTAGCGGTCGGCGATGGTGGTGATCGAGCCGTCCGGCTCGGTCCGGCTGACTCTACGGCCGCCATGCTCGCAGGTCAGCAAGCGGCCCTGTCGGTCGCAGCTGTTGCCGTTCGAATGGCCGCAGGGATGGCGGAAGACGGCGACCTGGCCGCTGCACTCGTCGTAGCGCAGCATGCGGTCGTTGGGGATGTCGGACCAGACGAGGTAGCGGCCGGCCGGGAAATAGGCCGGGCCCTCGGCCCAGCGGCAGCCGCCCGCGAGCGTGTCGAGCCGCGCATTCGGGTTGAAGAGCTTGGCGAAGCGCTCGTCTTTCTGGTCGAACAATTGGGCCGGCATGGCGTTTCCGTTGTTGTGGGTTTCTCGCGGCGCGGACGATAGCGCGGGGCCGTGCCGCCGGAAATCGCGACCTTCTCCTCCAGCCCGAAGGCTTTTCGATGCCGCTTCGTCCGCAGCCTCTGCCGCCCTCGCTTCTCGCCACTCCCCGAACCCCGGCCGTCGACAGGCTCCCCGACGGACCGGGCGTCACACATCTCGATCGGGAAGACCCCGCCTATCCGCAATACGCGCTCTTGGCGAAGATGCGCTCGCCGGTGACCCTGCGCGAGCTGATGATCGAGCCGGTGCGCACCGGCTATATCGGCCAGGATCATCCGATCGATCCAGCGGAGCTGCCGCCGAGCGCCGCCGCGCTCTATCCCGAGATCGCGGTTGCCGACGTCTTCGTGCCCTCGCCGGCAGGCCCGGTGCGGTGCCAGGTCTTCCGCTCGCCCGAATCGCCCGCCGCAGCGCCGCTGCTGCTCTACGTGCACGGCGGCGGCTTCACGGTCGGCCAGTCCGAGGATACCGCCTACATCACGAGCCGGCTCGCGGCCGAGAACGGCCTCGTCGTCGTCAGCGTGAACTATCGCCTGGCGCCCGAATGGCCTTTCCCGGCCGGCCTCGACGACTGCATGGCGGTGCTTCGCTGGCTGCGCGAGAGCGGCGCCGAGCTCGGCGGTGATCCCGAGCGAATCGCCGTCGGCGGCGATTCGGCCGGCGGCAATTTCGCCGCCGCGCTGCCCCTGAAGGCGAAGGACGAGGCGGTGCGTCCACCCGAGGCGGCACTGCTGCTCTGCCCGGTGACCGATTTCTTCGTCGAGCAGTTCGCGTCGTACGAGCGCCTCGCGCCGCTCGGCGTCGTCTACGACACGCCGTTCGTCGGCTTCATTCGCGGCGCCTATCTCGTCCACTACCGCAACTGGTCGCATCCGCATGCGAGTCCAGCGCGGGGGGATTTGACCGGCTTTCCGCCGGCGCTGATCGTCTCCGGCACCGAGGATCCGATGATCGACGACAACACGGCCTTCGCCACCCGCCTGCGCGATCTCGGCCGCGAGGTGACGCATTTCGTCCGCGAAGGCATGCCGCACGGCTACTACTTCTTCCCGCACCTGTTCAAAGAGGGCGACGAGGCGTTCGAGGCGGCGAAGGCGTTCTTCGGCCGGGTGTTTCGGGCGGGATGAGGGGTCGGCCGCGGCGGAGGACTCCGCCGCGAGAGCCCCTCGGGAGTGCTCGGCGGCGAGGCGTCGCCTACGCCGTCGGCTCGAGCAGGCTCGGCTCGTCGATCGCGCTGCCGTTGACGCGGGGGCTCACGGTCCAGTGCTCCATCGCTTCGGCCGGGTAGGGGCGCAGAATATCCTCGACCGGCTCACCCCGCGTGAGCCAGCGCTCGTAATCCTCCGGCGCGACGATCACCGGCATGCGCGGATGCAGGCTCGCGAGCAGCGGATTGGCGTTGGTGGTGATGATGGTGAAGGTGCGCAGCCACTGCTCGGTGGCCGGATCCTTCCAGCCCTCCCACAGCCCGGCGAAGGCGAACAGGTGCCGGTCCTTCATCGCGATGGCGTGCGGCTGCCGGAACCCCTTCTCGCCGGTCCACTCGTAGAAGGCGTCGGCGGGAACGAGGCAGCGGCGCTTCAGATAAGCCTCCTTGAAGGAGGCGTTCCTGGCGATCGTCTCGGCACGCGCATTGATCGTCTTCCAGCCGATCTTGCGGTCCTTGGCCCAATGCGGCACGAGGCCCCAGACGAGCAGGTCGAGCGAGCGGTCGCCCGTCTCGGGGTGCTTGCGCACGACGGCGATCTCCTGGCCGGGCGCCGCATTGTAGCGCGGCTGCACGTTCGGCAGCGGATTCTTGGTGCGGAAGGAGAACTCCATCTCCGCCGCCGGGCTCTTCTGGACGAAGCGGCCGCACATCAGCGCGTGCTCCGCGTGGTGCGCGGCGGTCGGGAGGAGGTCCGATCGGGCGGGACGGGCATCGGCAACATCTGGGGCAGGCGTCCGTCGATTTGAAGTCCCGCGGGTCGGCGACACCCCGATGGGCATGCCTTCCCATCCTGTTTGCGCGACGGGCATGGCACTGCTATTGCTATCGGCGAAACTTCGCCATTGCTTCAATTTCCTGTGGCATACTATGTTGCCCGGCCTCGCAGGAAGCGGCTGACGGTAGCCGCTACGCGCAGTTTCTTCCCGGTGATCCGGCCCCCTGGTTCAGCCAACGGACGACGTCGCGTCCGGCCCAGGCTCTCGACGCAGTCGCCGGACGCTACATCGTGCTCGGCTTCTACGGCACGGCGGCGGACGGCGAGGGGCGAGCGGCCATCGACGCCATTCTCGCCGAACGGGCGCGCTTCGACGACCTGCGGACGACGTTCTTCGGCGTCAGCGTCGATCCGAGCGATGCCGCCGAGCGCATCGCCGAGCAACTGCCAGGGATAAGGCATTTCCTGGATTTCGACGGTGTCGCGAGCCGGCTCTACGGCGCTCTGCCGACCGGGGGCGCCGTCGAGCCGAGCTCTTTCCGCAGGTTCTGCGCCGTGCTCGGCCCGCAGATGCGCTGCCTGAAGATCTTTCCAATCGCCGGCACGCGCGACTCTTCGCCTACCTCGCAAATCTGCCGCCGCCGGATCGCCGGCTCGGCTTCGAACTGCCGCCGCCGGTGCTCGTTATGCCGGACGTCTTCGAGCCGGCGCTCTGCCGGCGCCTGATCGATCTCTACGAGGCCGCCGGCGGACAGGCGAGCGGCATCATGCAGCAGGTCGCCGGCAGGACGGTGCTCGTCGAGCAGCGGGCGTACAAGGTTCGACGGGACTTCACGATCGAGGACCCGGACCTCGTCCGGCAGGTGCAGATCCGCTTCCGGCGACGGGTCTTCCCGGACATCGAGCGCATCCATGTCTTCAAGCCGACCCGCATGGAACGCTACATTGTCGGCTGCTATGCGGCCGAGGAGGGCGGACACTTCCGGCCGCACAGGGACAACAACACGGCTGCCACCGCCCATCGCCGGTTCGCGGCGTCGATCAACCTCAATGACGAGTTCGACGGGGGCGAGGTGAGCTTTCCCGAATATTCGGCGCGCGGCTTCAAGCCTCCTCCGGGCGGCGCCGTCGTCTTCTCGTGCAGCCTGCTGCACGCGGTGTCGCGCGTCACGTCGGGGCGGCGATACGCCTTCCTGCCCTTCCTCTACGACGAGGAGGCTGCGAAGGTGCGCGAGGCCAATGCAGGCGCGCTCGAGGGCGGCAGCGAAGGACGCTAGCCTCGACGGCGTTCATCCGTCGCCCGGGTGTCCTCCCGCGCTGCGACCGCCTGCACCTTGACCTTGCCGCCGAAAGGCAGTTTCGCCGCTTGGTAGATGGTGCGCGCTGGCCGCCGTCCCTCCGCGAACAGCTCGGCGTAGAGGCCGTTCACCTCCTTCACGTCGGCGAGGTCGGCGAAGGCGATGTCGACATAGACGATGTCGTCGCGCGCAAAACCGGCAGCCTCGGCGATGCGGAAGACGGAGGCGAAGGCCCGTTCCGCCTCTTCGCGGGCGCTGCCCGGCAGATAGGCGCCGTCGTCGCCGACCGAGAGCTGGCCGCTGATCCAGCACTGGCTTGCGACGACCACCGCGTTGCTTATCGGTGAGGGCGAAGGCGGCACGCCCTCCACCGCGACGATGTAGCGCTTGCTCATCCGGCTCTCTCCGTTCGTCCTACCGCAGCGCCCAGCGCAGTACGGTCGCGGCGCCCATCGCGCCGACGCGGACGAGCGGCTTGCGGGCCGCCGGCACAGGAAAGCCGTGCATCCGCGCCGCCCAGTCCGGCAAAAGGTCGATGCCGGCGTCGAGCATGACCTTCTGAAATGCGCCGGCGGCGCCGCCTTGCGGGCTGTCGAGCAACGCCGACGAGACCTCGTACGTCGCCGCATCGCAGCGCAGCTGCGGCCGCCGTGCTTCGAGGAAGGTTTTTGCCGCGCGCCGCGTCTCCGGCACGCCGGTCGCGCCGAGCTCGCGCGCGACCACCGCGGTCTCGGCGAAATAGCGGTCCTGGTCCTCGGGCGGCAGGAACGGGTTCCAGTAGCGCAGATAGGCATCGAGGAACGAGGTCACCTCGGCGACGTGCACGAAGGTGAGGAGATCGGGATCGGTGGCGGAATAGGGCGTGCCGTCCGGCAGGCTGCCGCGAACGCGCTCGTGGATGCGGCGCACGCGCTCGATCTGCTCGCGGGCCTGCTCGCTCGAGCCGTAGGTGGTGACCGAGACGAAGCGGGCGGTGCGCTTCAGCCGGCCCTTCATGTCGCCGCGGAAGTCCGAGTGCTCGCGCACGCCGGCAAGGGCGGCCGGGTGCAGCATCTGCAGGAGCAGGGCCGCGACGCCGCCGATCATCATGGTCGAGAAATCGCGATGGACGCGCCAGGCGACCGAGCGCGGCCCGAACAGGCCGGTGTCGCGCCGCGGCTGCCGAGGGCTGCTCGACGACGAGCCGACGAGGTCGCGGACATGGTCCTGGATCGCGCGGCGGATGTCTTCGATGGCGTTGCTGCGGCCGGGCATGGCGGCCAGTTTCCCATCCGCGGCGGCGGCGAGGCAAGCGCGGCCGCCGCCGCTCAGCCGATCAGCCCCGCGAGCCGGGCGCGATTGAGCGCCAGCCATTGCAGTGCGAGCAGCGTATAGCCGCTGCGCACCGTATTGGCGGTGAGCGCGGCGAGCGCGGCGTCGATCGTCACCGCGAACGGCCGCGTCATCTCGCGCTCGTGCGCGGCGCCGGCGTTGGAGGGCAGGCCGGCGCTGTCGGCGGCGGCGACGAAGAGGGTCGCGAACTCGTCCGAGATGCCGGGCGAGGAGAGAAAATCGAGCACCGGCACCGGCTCGCCGACGGCGATGCCGATCTCCTCCATCGCCTCCCGGCGGACCGCCTCGACAAGATCCTCGCCCTTCTCGACGCGGCCGGCCACCACCTCGACGAGGTCGCCGGTACCAGTCGCGAGCGCGGCGCCGGGCCTGAACTGGCGCAGCATGACGAGGCGGTCGCGCGGCAGGTCGACCGCCAGGAGCGCGATCACGCGGCCGCCGCGCAGCACATCGCGCTCGATCGGCCGCTCCTCGCCGGGAACGGTGACGTCGAAGCGGTCGAGCGGGCGAAAGCTGTCGACGAGCCGGCGCGGCGGCGACAGGACGGCATCGCCGGGGGCGTCGGCGGGCGGCGTCACGGCAGGCTCACTGGGCAACGACGTCGGCCGAGGCGGCCTCGATGTCGAAGGCGGCGGCGATCAGCGCCTTCGTGTAGCCGTTCTGCGGCGCCTCGAAGATCTGCCGCGCGGGGCCGGCCTCCACCACCTTGCCGTGGCGCAGCACGATCACCTCGGAGGCGAGCGCCCGTACCACTTTCAGATCGTGCGAGATGAACAGGTAGGCGAGCCGGCGGCGGTGCTGGATGTCGCGCAACAGGTCGACGATCTGCGCCTGCACCGACATGTCGAGCGCGCTCGTCGGCTCGTCGAGCACGACGAAGCTCGGCTCGAGCACGAGCGCCCGGGCGATGGCGATGCGCTGCCGCTGCCCGCCGGAGAACTCGTGCGGGTAGCGGTCCATCGCCGCCGGGTCGATGCCGACGTCGCCGAGGGCTTCGGCGACGCGGCTCCGACGGGCTTCGGCGGAGAGGCCCTTGCCCTGCACGAGCAGTCCCTCCTCGACGATCTCGGCCACCGACAGACGCGGCGAGAGCGATCCGTAGGGATCCTGGAAGACGATCTGCATCGATTTGCGCAAAGGCCGCATCTCGCGCGAGCCGAGGTCGTCGATGCGGCGGCCGAGGAAGACGATCGGCCCCTCGCTGCGCGTCAGCCTGAGGATGGCGAGGCCGAGCGTCGTCTTGCCCGAGCCGGACTCGCCGACGATGCCGACCGTCTCGCCGGCGCGGACGGCGACGCTGACGCCGTCGACCGCCTTGATATGGCCGACGGTGCGCTTGAACAGCCCGCGCCTGATCGGGAACCAGACTTTGACGTCCTTGGCCTCGAGCACGACCGGAGCCGTGGTGTCGACCGGGGGCGGATCGCCCTTCGGCTCGGCGGCGAGCAGTCGCCGCGTATAGGAGTGGGTGGGCTCGGTGAACACGCGCTCGGTCGGGCCGTGCTCGACGATCCGTCCGGCCTGCATGACGCAGACCCGGTCGGCCATCCTGCGCACGATGCCGAGGTCGTGCGTGATGAACAGCATCGCCATGCCGAGCCGCTTCTGCATCTCCTTCAGAAGGGCGAGGATCTGCGCCTGCACGGTGACGTCGAGCGCGGTCGTCGGCTCGTCGGCGATGAGCAGATCCGGCTCGTTGGCGAGCGCCATGGCGATCATGACGCGCTGCCGCTGGCCGCCCGAGAGCTGGTGCGGATAGGCGTCGAGCCGCTCCGCCGCATTGGCAATGCCGACCTGCTCGAGCAGCTCGAGCACCCGGGCGCGGATCTTCGTCGCCGACCAGCCGCGGTGGATGGACAGAATCTCGCCGACCTGCCGCTCGATCGTGTGCAGCGGGTTCAGCGAGGTCATCGGCTCCTGGAAGATCATCGTGATGTCGGCGCCGCGCACCCGGCGCAGATCGGTCTCGTCGGCATCGAGCAGATTCTCGCCGCGGAACAGGATCTCGCCCGAAGGGTGGGTCGCGGCCGGGTAGGGCAGGAGTTTCAGCACCGAGAGCGCGGTGACCGACTTGCCGGAGCCGGACTCGCCGACGAGGGCCAGCGTCTCGCCCTTGTCGATGGTGAAGGAAACGTGCCGGACGGCGGGGGTCTCCTTGCCGGCCTGGCGGAAGGACACGGAGAGGTCACGGACTTCGAGGAGGGGGGTGGTCACGTGGCGAGCCATTTCTGGAGGGACGTCGCATCGATTTGCTGCATGGCCGCCGGCAAGTGAAGTCGCTTGTCACGCGAAAGGAATGCAGAGCAGCCCGCTATCGACGCCGTGGCGACATGGATCGCGTCGGGCAGACGCATTGAGTAGCGTGCGCGGAGCTCAGCGGCTTCTAGAACGGTTCGCCGATCGACGGGCACCACCTCGATCGGGCCGTGGGACCCCAAAAGCTTCAGATAGGCTTCGGCGAGCTCCCGGTCTCCGACACGCAGCGGGCCTACCAACACTTCGCCGAGCGTAATTTCGCTTGTCATGATGGAGTGCCTGTCCGCTAAAGCTGCGACAGACGCATCCAGGCCCCCGGCGTCGGGGATCGTTGGTTCGAGCAAAGCGATCAGGACGTTGGAGTCGATGTAGACACGTTGCCGAGCCATGGCGACAAGTCCTCTCCGTCGCGGACGGCGCGGATATAGTCGACGATATCATCTGAGGACCGGAAGATGCCCAACGAATGCTTTCTGCCTTCCTCGACGATTTCAAGAAGCCTTCGCCCGGCAGCCGGCGCATCGACGCCTTCGACCGTCACCGTCACCTCGCGCGTTCCGCTGTCGAGCGCAGCCCTGAGGTCTTCCGGAAGCTTATCTGCAGGATAGTGATGTCGCACGATCTTGTTCATGACCGCTGAACCGACCTGTCAGAGTTCAACTCGGCATCGCCCGCCCGAATTCGGGCGCTCTGCTCGTCGCGGGCGGCCCATTCCTCGCGGATCATCCGGACGCGAGCAACCGGATCGTCGGATCCGTCGCGCAAAGCAGCGACGGATTCCAGAATCGCGCCGAGTGACGGGACGTCCGGTGCAGCCATATCCGCGGGCTGCACTTCGATGCGAACTTCCGCCCTGAAGGTCACCCTCTCGCGTATCTCGGCCGGCAAGCGGGGCGTCGGAAAGCGGTCGATCACGACGCGGGCTTTGGCGTTCATGTCACCTACCTCGGATGCAACTTACGTCTGCGCCGCTCGCGCGTAGATCCGACACAACTTGGACCGTGCCGCACTCAATGCACATGTGGGTGCGCGTGGGCCGGATGCCCATGCCCGGCGTGGTCGTGGCACTTGCCGCCGTCCGAGCATGTCCCGCGCTCGATCTCCACGGTGGCGTGCTCGATCCGGAACTGCCGCTTCAGCAGCGCCTTGATGGCGCGCACCGTACGCGGGCCGTCGGTATCCTCGGCGATGCAGGCGTGCAGCGTCGCCATGCGCCGCTTCTCGGTGATCGACCAGACGTGCACGTGGTGGATCTCGATGACGCCCGGAACAGCCTCGACAATGGCTTGTCCGACCGCCTTCGTGTCGAGGCTCGTCGGCGTGCCCTCGAGCAGGATGTGGCCGCTATCGCGGACGAGCCGCCAGGCGCCGCCGAGGATGATGACCGAGACGAACACCGACAGGATCGGGTCGATCGGCGTCCATCCGGTGAGAAGGATCACGATCGCCGCAGCGATGGCGCCGACGGAGCCCAGCATGTCGCCGAGCACGTGCAACAGCGCCCCGCGGATGTTGACGTTGTCCCTGTCGGCGCCATGCAGCACGAGGAAGGCGATCACGTTCACCGCGAGGCCGCCGGCGGCGATCCAGAGCATCAGGCCGCCGAGGACCGGCGCCGGCTCCATCAGCCGTTCGGCCGCCTCCCAGATGATCCAGGCCGCTACCAGGAACAGGATCAGGCCATTGGCGAAGGCGACCAGGACCTGCAGCCGGTCGTAGCCGTAGGAGCGCAGCAGGTCTGGCGGCCGCCGCGCGACCCGGAAGGCCATGAAGGCGAAGGCGAGCGAGGCGAAGTCGATCAGCATGTGGCCGGCGTCGGCGATCAGCGCCAGCGAGCCGGCAATGAGGCCGCCGAAGAACTCGGCGAACATGAAGAGGCCGGTGAGCCCGGCGGCGATGCCGATGCGCGTCTCGCTCGCGTTCTCGGCATGCGAATGGCCGCCCGGGCCATGGCTGTGGCCGAGACCGTGATCGTGGGAGTGATCGTGCGCCATGCGGTTCACACAAAAGTCTTGCGCGGGTCGAATGCGTCGCGAACCGCCTCGCCGACGAAGATCAGGAGCGACAGCATCAGCGCGATGACGGCGAAGCCGCTGATCCCGAGCCACGGCGCCTGCAGGTTCGCCTTGCCCTGCTGCAGGAGCTCGCCGAGCGAGGGCGAGCCGGGAGGCATGCCGAAGCCCAGGAAATCCAGCGACGTCAGCGTCGTGATCGAGCCGTTGAGGATGAACGGCAGGAAGGTCAGCGTCGCCACCATGGCGTTGGGCAGCAGGTGCTTGAACATGATCTTGGCGTTCGAGACGCCGAGCGCCCGCGCCGCCTGTATGTACTCGAAGTTGCGGCCGCGCAGGAATTCGGCACGCACCACGCCGACGAGCGCCACCCAGGAGAACAGGAGCATGATGCCGAGCAGCACCCAGAAATTGGGCGCGATCACCGAGGAGATGATGATCAGAAGGTAGAGCGAGGGGACCGAGGTCCAGATCTCGATGAAGCGCTGAAACAGCAGGTCCGTCCAGCCGCCGAAATAGCCCTGCACGGCGCCGGCGACGACGCCGATCACCGAGGAGATGCCGGCGAGCGTCAGCCCGAACAGCACCGAGAGGCGGAAGCCGTAGATGAGCCGCGCGGCGACGTCGCGGCCCTGGTCGTCGGTGCCGAGCCAGTTCTCCGCGGAGGGCGGGGCGGGCGCCGGGACCGGCAGGTTGAGATTGATCGTGTCGTAGCTGTAGCGGATCGGCGGCCAGATCATCCAGCCGCCTTTCTCCTTGATCAGGTCCTGCAGGTACGGGTCGCGATAGTCCGCCTCGGTCTCGAAGTCGCCGCCGAACGTCGTCTCCGGATAGGCCTGGAAGATCGGCATGTAGAAGGCGCCGTCGTAGCGGATCAGGAACGGCTTGTCGTTGGCGATGAACTCGGCGAACAGGCTGACGACGAACAGGATCAGGAAGACGATCAGCGACCAGAAGCCACGCTTGTTGGCGCGGAAATTCTGCCAGCGGCGGCGGTTGAGCGGCGAGGGCACCCAGACCGAGCGCGGCCGAGGCGCCGGGATCGGCGGCTCGAGCGGGCCGCCGCCCGAGGCCGGGATGATCGGCGGCCGTTCCAGCGTCTCGCTCATCAGACCTCCCGCGTCTCGAAGTCGATGCGCGGATCGACCCAGGTGTAGGCGAGGTCGGAGATGAGGCCAACGACGAGGCCGATCAGGGAGAAGATGTAGAGCGTGGCGAAGACCACCGGGTAGTCGCGGTTGACGATCGATTCGAACGACAAAAGGCCGATCCCGTCGAGAGAGAAGATGGTCTCGATGAGCAGCGAGCCGGCGAAGAAGATGCCGACGAAGGCCCCGGGGAAGCCGGCGATGATGATCAGCATGGCGTTGCGGAACACGTGCCGGTAGAGAACTTGGCGCTCCGTCAGGCCCTTCATGCGCGCCGTCTGCACGTACTGCTTGCGGATCTCGTCGAGGAACGAGTTCTTCGTGAGCAGCGTCGAGGTGGCGAAGGCGCCGACCGCCATCGCGGTCAGCGGCAGCGCGAGGTGCCAGAAATAGTCGAGGATCTGCTCCCACCAGGGCATCTGCGACCAGCCGTCGGAGGTGAGGCCGCGCAGCGGGAAGATCGACCAGAACGAGCCGCCGGCGAACAGCACGATGAGCAGGATGGCGAACAGGAAGCCTGGGATCGCGTTGCCGATGATGACGACGGCGCTGGTCCAGACGTCGAACTTGGAGCCGTCGCGACGCGCCTTGGCGATGCCGAGCGGGATCGAGATCATGTAGGACAGCAGCGTCATCCACAGGCCGAGCGAGATCGACACCGGCATCTTCTCGATGACGAGGTCGACGACGTCGATGTCGCGGAAATAGGAGCGGCCGAAGTCGAACCGGAGATAGTTCCAGAGCATCATGAAGAAGCGCTCGTGGGCCGGCTTGTCGAAGCCGAACTGCCTTTCGAGCCGCATGACGAATTCCGGATCGAGCCCCTGGGCGCCGCGATAGCGCGAGGTCACCGGATCGGCCGCGACCTGGCCGCCCGGCTGTTGCCCCCGGCCGCCTAGATCGCCGCCCGCACTGCCGGAGAAACGCGCCGTCGCCGAGGTGTCGGTTCCCTGCAGCCGGGCGATCTCGCGCTCGACCGGGCCGCCGGGCGCGAACTGCACGATGGCGAAGGTGATCAGCATGATCCCGAACAGGGTCGGGATCATCAGGAGCAGCCGGCGGGTGATGTAGGGCAGCAAGGGCGCGCTTTCGTCAGCCGGGAATGCCGAGGCGGTCCGCCTTGGCCTTGTCCCACCACCACGTTCTGTCGAAGCCGCGTGCATAGCGCGGCTTCTCGGGCGGCCGCGCATACACGTCCCAATAGGCGATCGTGTGCGAGCCCTTGTACCACGCCGGAACCCAGAAGCGCCCGGCTCGGATGACGCGGTCGAGCGCGCGCGTGGCGACCGTCAGCTCGGCGCGGCTCTGGGCGTTGACGACCTTCTCGACGAGGGCGTCGATCGAGGGATCGGCGATGCCGGAATAGTTGCTGGAGCCGGGGAGATTGGCGGAGGTCGAGGAGAAGAGCTGCCGCAGCCCCTCGCCGGGCGTCGGCGACATCGAGAAGCGGCGGCTGATGACGTCGAAGTCGAAGCTGTTGAGGCGCGACTGGAACTGCGCCGGGTCGACGAGCCGGATATTGCCGGTGATGCCGAGGATCTTGAGGTTCTTGATGTAGGCGCCGACATGCGGATCGAGGCCCGGATCGAACTCCAGGAACTCCATCGTCAGCGGCTCGCCGCTGCCGTTGACGAGCCGGCCGTCGCGGTTGGCGTAGCCGGCCTCGCGGAGCAGGCGGGCCGCCTCGCGCAGGAGCTTGCGGTCCTGGCCGGATCCGTCGGAGACCGGCGGCGTCCACGGCTCGCCGAACACCTCGTCCGGCACCTTTCCGCGCAGCGGCTCGAGCAAGGCCAGCTCCTCGGGGGAGGGCGGGCCGTTCGCCATGAGGTCGGAGTTCTGGAAGTAAGACGCCGTGCGCTTGTAGGCGTCGAACATCAGGTTCTTGTTCATCCACTCGAAGTCGAAGGCGAGGATCAGCGCCTCGCGCACCCGCTTGTCCTGGAATTTCTGCCGCCGGAGATTGAGGAACCAGCCCTGCGCGCCGGACGGCGTGTCGTCCGGCAGCGTCTCGCGGACGACGCGGCCGTCCTTCGCTGCGGGGAAATCGTAACCGCGCGCCCACACCCGCGCGGTGGCATCCTCCCGGAACAGGAAGGCGCGGCCCTTGAAGCCCTCGAAGGCGACGTCGCGATCGCGGAAGAACTCGTAGCGCATGCGCGCGAAATTCCACTGGCCGCGATTGACCGGCAGGTCGCGCCCCCACCAGTCCTCGACGAGGTCGTATTCGATGTAGCGGCCCTGCTCAAAGCGGCCGACCTTGTAGGGGCCGGAGCCGAGCGGCGCCTCGAGCGTCGTCGCCTCGAAGTCGCGCGTCGCATAATAGGCTTTCGAGAAGATCGGCATCGAGGAAACGGTCAGCGGCAGGTCGCGCGTGCGCGTCGGCTTGAAGCGGACGAGCACGACGTCCTCGTCCGCGGGCTCGGCCGCATCGAGGTCGCGCAGCAGCTGCGCGGCGAGCGGGTGGCCCTTCTCCTTCAGAACCATCAGCGAGAAGGCGACGTCGGCCGGCGTCAGCTTCGAGCCGTCGTGGAACGTCGCCTCCGGCCGTAGCCGGAAGCGATAAGCGAGGCCGTCCGCCGAGGCCGAGACCGAGGCGGCGGCGTTCCCGTACACCGCATCCGGCTCGTCGAGCGCGCGTGCCATCAGCGTCGCGAAGGTCAGCTCCATGCCGACGGCGGCGTCGCCGCGCAGGACAAAACTGTTCAGCGAGTTGAACGTGATGAAGTTCTGGTTGAAGGCGATCTGCGAGGGCGTCTGCGAGAACGTGCCGGCCTTCGGCGCGTCCGCCCGGACATAGTCGAAATGCTTGAAGTCGGCCGGGTATTTCAGCTCGCCGAAGGCCGACAGGCCATGCTTCTCGGCCGCGGCATCGCCACCGGGCGCCGGCGCGGCCGACACGCCTTCGACGGGGGCCTGCCCGAAGGCGCGGCCGGCGAAGGCTCCCGCCGCGGCGCCGGCGCCGAGCGCAAGGGCGCCGCGACGCGTGAAGTGGGCGCTCACGAGCGGCCCCCGGTCTTGGCGGCCTTCTCCGCGTCCCACCACCAGATTGTCGGGAACAGGGCGCCGCGCGGCGGCATCTTGTCCGGATGGCTGAAGCGGTTCCAGCGGGCGGTGCGGTCGTAGGCGAGCGCCCATTGCGGCACGATGTACTCGTTCCACAGGAGCACGCGGTCGAGCGCCCTCGTGGCGGCGACCAGCTCGGCGCGATCCTTGGCGAAGATGACCTTGTCGATCAGCGCGTCGATCGCCGGGTTCTTGATGCCGATGCTGTTGCGCGAGCCCGGCCGGTCGGCCGCCTCGCTGCCCCAGTATTCGCGCTGCTCGTTGCCGGGAGACTGGCTCTGGCCCCAACCCGAGGTGATGACGTCGTAGTCCCGCCCGCGCACGCGGTTGGTGTACTGCGAATCGTCGACCGGCCGCTGTGTGACCGTGAAGCCGAGCCGTTCCAGAGCCTGGCGGTAGAGCCCGAGCGGACGCTCGCTGTTCGGGTCGACATAGAGGAATTCGATCGTGAAGGGCTCGCCGGTCTTGCCGTTGACGAGCTTGCCGCCCTTGATCTCCCAGCCCGCCTCCTTCAGGAGCCGCTGCGCCTCGCGCAGGTTGCGCCGCGAGGCCTCCGGCGAGCCGCCGACCGGGTTCTTGTACTCCTCGGTGAAGACTTGCGGCGGCAGCTTGTGCTCGGCGTCGATCTCCTTGAGGATCTCGAGCTCGCGACCTTGGGGGAGGCCGCTCGAGGCGAGATCGGTGCCGTAGAAGTAGCTGTTCGGCCGCTCGTACTGGCCGAAGAAGATCGTCTTGTTCAGCTCCTCGAAGTCGAGCGCGAGGTTGATGGCGCGGCGAACCCGCGGATCCTGGAATTTCTCGCGGCGCAGGTTGAGCACGTATCCCTGCATTACGCCGCTTTCGTTGTCCGCGAACCGTTCGAGGACGACGCGGCCCTCCTTGACGGCCGGAAAGTCGTACTGCGTCGCCCAGGCCTTGGCGCTGTTCTCGTTGCGGAAATCGTACTGGTCGCCCTTGAAGGCTTCGACGAGGACGGTCGAGTCGCGGTAGTAGTCGAAGCGGATCTCGTCGAAATTGTTGGTGCCGACATGCACCGGCAGCTTCTCGCCCCAGTAGTCGGGAACGCGGCCGAAGCTCACCCAGCGGCCGGCAACGAAGTCCTTCACCTCGTACGGTCCGGAGCCGAGGGGCTTTTCGAGCGTGCCGGACTTGATGTCGCGCTTGTTGCCCTGCGCGTCGGTGCCCTCCCACCAGTGCTTGGGCAGCACCGTCAGCTGGCCGACGATCTGCGGCAGCTCCCGATTGCCGGGCTTGTCGAAGGTGAAGGTGACCTCGCGCTCGCCAGTGACCTCCGCCTTCACGACGTTGCGATAATAATATTGGTAGGTCGGGCTGATCTCCTTCAGCGTGTCGAGCGACCAGACGACGTCCTCGGCCGTGATCGGCTTGCCGTCGTGCCAGCGCGCTTCCCGGCGCAGCCGGTAGCTGACGGAGGAGTAGTCGGCGGGATGCTTCACCGCCTCGGCGATCAGGCCGTACTCGGTCGACGGCTCGTCCCAGGAGGACGTCATCAGCGTCTCGGTGACGAGGCCCATGCCGGCCGCCGCATTGCCCTTCGGGACCCAGGCATTGAGGCTGTCGAAGGTGCCGATGGTCGCCATCCGCGCCGTGCCGCCCTTCGGCGCGTTCGGATTGACGTAGTCGAAATGCTTGAAGTCGGCCGGGTATTTGACGTCGCCGAACAGCGACAGCGCGTGCTTCCATTCGTCCTGCGCCGCGGCCGGCAGGCTCGTCAGCGCGGCGAGGAGGGCGAAGGCGAGGCTACGGAGCATGGGCATCCTGACGTTCGAATCCGCCCCCGCGGCGAGCGACGGTGACAACAGGATTATGTCGTAATTCCGCGGCCGTGCGAAAGGCTCGCGGCCTCTGACATGAACGTTACCCGGGGAGGGGAGGCGCAGGAATCCCGGAGAGGATCGCCGCGAGGCATGTCGGCGCTGTCTCCGTCATTGCGAGTTGGGCGCCTGCCTTAGGCCGACGGATGAAACCTCGCTGAGAGGCCAATCCCATATCCTCCTCATTGCCGGGCTCGTCCCGGCAATGAGGGAGAGGAATAGTCGCGAGGCGAGTCGGGTTGCCTCTCTGCGGCCCCGGTTCGCTTCGCTAGCAGCGACCGCGGTCAGCCCGTCAGGGCTGCGCCGGCGCCGGGGCGGCGGGCTGCTCGGCCGGGGCTGCCGGTGCCGCCGGAGCAGCTTCAGGG
>JAEZCD010000041.1 GCA_023430145.1 Pseudomonadota bacterium | reverse complement strand
GCTCCGCTCATCCGGGCTACGGGCTTGCACGGGGGGGCGTGATCCCCGGCAACGGGGCAGCAGGGCTCGTCCCACCGGGACGGTCTCCCGCCCGGATCACGGCCCGACCTCGAGAACGATCTTGCCGGCGACGTCTCCGCTCTCGATCATCTCGTGCGCCTGCGACGCGTCCCGCAACGGCAGAACGGCGTGAAGCCGGGGCCTCAGTACCCCCGCCTCGAGCAGTCCGACAGCCTCGGCGAGCGCCGAGGCGAACACGTCGGGACGTGTGTCGTACAGCGTGTAGACGTCCGAGACGTGGAGGCCGACCGATTTCCCGAAGTGCGGCACGAGATCGGATGCGAACGAGCCCTGCGGCTCCCCTGCGAGGAAGCCGTAGATCAGGAGCCGGCCGAAGGGTGCGAGGCACGCAAGGTCGCTCGCCACCGTGGCGCCGCCGACCGGATTGCAGGCGATGTCGACCCCTCTGTCGTCCGTGATCGCCATGACCGCTCGGCCGACATCGTCGGCGTCGTAGGCGATGGCGTGATCGGCGCCCTGCTCGCGGATGAAGGGCAGCTTGGCCTTGCTGCACACCGCCACGACCCGGGCGCCGAGAAGCTTGGCGAGCTGCACCAGCATCGTGCCGACACCTCCGGCCGCGGCCCGCACGAGAACCGTCTCGCCGGGCTCGACGCGACCGATCTTCACCAGCAGCTGCCAGGCGGTGACGGCGTTGACCGGCAGACCGGCCGCTTCCGCCGGAGGCGTCGTGGCCGCGAGCCTCGCGACGGCGTGAGGTGGCACCAGGGAATATCGGCCGTACCCGCCCGCGCCCGGACGTCCCATCCAGGCGACCACCTCGCCGGGGCTGTAGCCGGTCACACCGGGGCCGATCGTGTCGACGACTCCGGCGCCCTCCACCCCCGGCACATGCGGCAGATCGGGCATCGCGCCGGCTGGCATGGCGCCGCGGCGGATGAGCGTGTCGATGAAGTTCACGGCCGCGTATCGGTTCTCGACCAGCAGGTGGCCGGCGGGCACCCTGGGACGGCGCGCTTCCTCCGCCTTAAGGGCATCCGGACCACCAGCCCGGTTGATCACAATTCTCATGCTCGACCCTCGAATGCGATGAGAGAGTTGCTCTATCCCGGGTCGTCGGACAGGATAATGGTGCCGTTTGGCAATGATCTTCCCGAATCTGAGATGGTCGACGACATCGTTATCTTCGTCGCGGTTGCCCGCCGCGGCAGCTTCACAGCCGCGGCCCGCGAGCTGAACGTGCCGCTGAGCACCGTCAGCCGGCGCTTGGCGGGTCTCGAGGGCAGGCTGGGTGAACGGCTGCTCGAGCGGACGACCCGGAGGCTCCGCCTCACCGCCGCCGGCCGTCAGTTGATGGACAGGACGGAAGCTCCGATCGACGAGCTTCTCGGCGTGCTGCGCACGGGCGTCCGGTCGAGCGGCAAGATTCGGGCGACCGCCCCGCCGCTTGCCGCGCGGACGCGGCTCGGTGCCGGCCTGCTGGCATTCCTGGCGGAACACGAGGGCGTGCAGCTCGACCTCATCGCCACGAACGCGCTGCTGGATTTCATCAAGGACGACATCGATATCGCCTTCCGGATCGGGCCGCTCGAGGAATCGAGCCTCGTCGCGGTGCGCCTCTGGAGCGTCCCCTACATGGTCTGCGCCGCGCCGCGGCTGGCCGACAGGCTCCATGCCGAAGGCCCGGTCGACATCGACCGACTGTCGACCACCCCCTGCATCTGGACGGGACAGGCTTGGCAGTTCGAGGGGCGGCCCGGATTCTGCCCGAGCAATATCGTGCACCGGATCGACGAGTTGGACCTTGCCGCCGCCGCCGTCGAGGCCGGATTGGGCGTCGCCTACCTGCCGGCTGATCTCGCGCGTGCCGTGGGCGTCGGCCTCGCGCTCGCCGGTCTCACTCCGCAGGACAAGACGATGTATGCCGTCTACCCGGCGCGCCGTCTGCTCTCTGCCCGCATCAGCGAGCTCATTGCCTTTCTGCGAGCGTTCGCACCGGTGCGCGCCGGCCGGGGCGGCAGCACGAAGCCGCTTTCCTGAAGGGGAGTGGGAACGAGCCCTTGGGCCCCGGCGCCGGCTCGCGGTGCCAATCCGCGCCAGCAGGGAACCTACCTCCCCGCCGCCGTGATCGCCGGCTTCAGCACCGTCGCGACCGCCTCCTCCGACAGCGGGCCGACATGCTTCAGCGCGATCCTGCCGTCCGGGCCGACGACAAAGGTCTCCGGCACGCCGTAGACGCCCCAGTCGATCGCGGTACGTCCGGCCGTGTCGGCGCCGACCGCGGCATAGGGGTTGCCGAGGCCGCCGAGGAAGCGGCGGGCGTTCTCCGGATCGTCCTTGTAGTTGATGCCGACGAGGCGGATCGCGGGATCCGTGGCGAGCTCCATCAGCAGCGGATGCTCGATCCGGCAGGGGCCGCACCAGGACGCCCAGACGTTCACCACCGTTACCCGACCCTTCAGGTCGGCGGAGGAGAGGCCGGGAACCGGGGCGCCGTCGCGGACGAGGCCCGGCACCGCCGGCAGCGAGAAGGCCGGCACCTCCTTGCCGATCAGCGCCGAGGGGATCTTTCCCGGATCGCCGCCGAACAGGCGGACAAGCAGGAGAACCGCGAGCGCGGCGAAGACGATCAGCGGCAGCGCCAGGAACAGGCCGCTGCGGCGCGGGCCCGCCTGCTGCTGCCCGGTGTCGGCGACCATCTAGCCGCGCCGCCCGCGTCGTGCGCCGGTCCGCTCCATGGCCTCGACGGCCTTCCGCTGCGCGAAGTAGTCCGAGACCGTCCAGCCGATCAGGCCGAGCATCACGAGCGCGGTGATGCCGTAGGAGGCGGCGACAAAGCCGAGATGGTCCATCAGGCGGGCTCCGGCATGGCAGCACCGGCGGCGACGATCCGCATGGTGCGGAGGCGGCGGCGCAAGAGCTCGGTGCGCATGGCGACGAGGTGCAGGGTCACGAAGAACAGCGTCAAGGCGAGGGCGCTGACGAGCAGCGGAATCAGGATCGAGGAGTGGATCGCCGGCCCGTCGAGCCGCATCACCGAGGCCGGCTGGTGCAGAGTGCGCCACCAGTCGACCGAGAACTTGATGATCGGGATGTTGACGAAGCCGACGAGGGTCAGGATCGCCGCCGGCCGCGCGGCGCGCGCTGGATCGTCGATCGCCTGCCGCAGCGCGATGACGCCGAGATACATCAGGAACAGGACCAGCACGGAGGTCATGCGCGCGTCCCACTCCCACCAGGTGCCCCACATCGGCCGGCCCCAGAGTGAGCCGGTGGCGAGCGCGAGGAAGGTGAAGGCGGCGCCGAGCGGGGCGGCGGCCTTGGCGGCGACGTCGGCCAGCGGATGCCGCCAGACCAGCACGCCGAGGCTGGCGATGCTCATCAACGTCCAGCCGAACATGGCGAGCCAGGCGGCCGGCACGTGCACGAACATGATCCGTACCGTCTCGCCCTGCTGGTAGTCGGCCGGGGCTACGAAGAGGTCGAGATAGACCGCGATCGCGAGCAGGATGCCGGTCGCGGCCGCGAGCCAGGGGATGGCACGGCCGGCGAGCTGCGAGAAGCGGGTCGGGTTGGCGATGCTCGGCATGATGCGAACGGTTCTAGGGTCTCGTGACTTCGCCGACAATTCAGGGCGATGTGATGACGCATATCAAAGGCGACGGCGATTGAACCTGGGCTGAATGGCGCATCGGCCCGTTGTCCGCAGCGCCGAGGGGGAGCAGGCCCCGCTCCCACCGATCACGAGCTTCGAGAATGTGGTAGTCTACTTATGTCCGCCGCATGAGAGACCAACCCATGAGCGTGGCCGTTCGGCAGCCGCCCCGCGTGACCCTCGCGGACTTCCTCGCTTGGCCGGGCGACGGCACCGCCAAGCACTACGAGCTCGTCGACGGCGAAATCCGGGCGATGGCGCCGGCGAGCCTGACCCACGGATTGATCCAGGCTAGGATCAGCGGGCGGATAGAGCGGCGCCTCCTCGATATCGGTTCCCTGTGCGGGATCTTCATCACGCCCGGCATCATTCCGAACGTACGCGCCGACAGCAACTTCCGCATCCCCGACCTCGGCGTCACATGCAGCAAGCCACAGCCGGGCCAGATCGCGATGGCGGAGCCGATCCTCCTCGTCGAGATCCTCTCGCCCGGAAACGAGCGCGACACGCGCGACAATGTCTGGGCGTACACCACGATCCCCAGCGTCCGTGAAATTCTCGTCGTGCAATCGACCCGCATCGCCGCGGAGATTCTACGCCGCGGCGTCGACGATCACTGGCCATTGGGTCCGGAGGAGATTGGTCCGGGCGGCATCGTGCGGCTCGACAGCATCGGCCTAACTTGCCCGATCGACGAATTCTACGCCGGAACGCACCTCGTCCCGTAGCTACTTCTCCCGCGCACCCCTGCACGCGGCGGCCGGCGCACCCCTCGCCGCTTCCACGGACGCGCCGCGAACCGTCGGGCGTGCTATCTTTCAAACCGATACCGCCCGGTGAGCGGGAGCGTCACAATGAGCATCGCGGTCGACACCCGGTTGCGCATGAGCCTCGAGGAGTTCCTCGACTGGCCGGGCGACGGGCGTGCCCGGCACCATCGGTTGATCGACGGGGAAGTCCGCCCGATGTCGCCGGCGAGCGCTACGCACTCGATGATCCAGCTCGAGATCGGCGTCCTCCTTGCGCGATCAATCGCGGACGCTCGTCCTCCATTTCGGGCACTGACCGAAGCGGCCATCGTCCCCGGAGCACGGTCGGCGACGAACCTACGGGTCGCCGACCTCGCGGTGACCAGAGCTCGTGTCGCAGCCGGGCAGATCGCCGTGCCCGACCCTGTCCTCGTGGTCGAGATCCTCTCGCCGGGCAACGAGCGTGAGACGCGCGAGGCGTTGCGCGCCTACGCGACTGTCCCGACCGTTCGGGAAATCCTCGTCGTACGCTCGACAGAGATCGCAGCGGAAATTCTCCGCCGCGGCGCCGATGATGGCTGGCCGAACGCCCCCGAGGTGGTCGGCCCCGGCGGCTCCCTCCGCCTCGACAGCGTCGGGCTCACCTGCGCGATCGAAGACTTCTACGACGGCACGCATCTCGTGGCCTAACTACTCCCGCGCCGCCCTCAAGGCCGCCGCGCCGGCGATCGGCGCGATCGCCATGTAGGCGAGCGTCAGCCCGGCGAGAATCTTCAGCGGCGTTCCCATCGGCACCGGGCCGCCGACCGCGGCGTTGCTGGCGGCGACGCCGAAGATCAGCACGGGCGCCGCGAGCGGCAGGATCAGGATAGGCACCAGGAGGCCGCCGCGGCGAAGGCTGACGGTCAGCGCCGCACCGATGGCGCCGAGCAGGGTCAGCGCCGGCGTGCCGACGAGCAGGGTCAGCGCCGTCGAGCCGAGGCCGGCGACGGGCACGTCGAGCATCGTGCCGAGCACCGGTGCAGCGACGACGAGCGGCAGCCCGGTGGCGAGCCAGTGCGCGAGAACCTTGGTGGCGAAAATCAGCTCGAGCGGCACCGGCGACAGGGAGAGGAGATCGAGCGAGCCGTCTTCGTGGTCGGCCTGGAACAGCCGGTCGAGACCGAGCAGGGTGGCGAGCAGGGCGCCGAGCCAGAGCATGGCCGGGCCGATGCGGGCGAGGAGGGGCCGCTCGGGCCCGACGGCGAACGGCACGAGCGTGACGAGGACGAGGAAGAAGACGACACCGAGCATGGCGCCGCCGCCGACCCGGGTGGCGAGCTTCAGCTCCCGCACGAGTAGCGCGGCGAGCGCCCGGATCATGCCGCGCCCCGCAGCTCGAGCACGTCGGCCGGCGAGATGCCGGTCTCGGCATGCGTCGCCACCACCGCGAGGCCGCCGGCGGCCAGATGCGCGTTGACGAGCCTTGCGAACTTTTCCTGCGAGGCGGCGTCGAGCGCCGTGGTCGGCTCGTCGAGCAGCCAGAGGGGGCG
>JAEZCD010000286.1 GCA_023430145.1 Pseudomonadota bacterium | reverse complement strand
CCGCTCCGCGCCCCACCCCCCCCGCCCGCCCGCGGTGCCGCCCCCGCCGGCGCCCGCGCACGCCGTCAGCCTCGGCGAGGCCTTCCGCGTCTGGCTGCGAATCGCCGCCCTCTCCTTCGGCGGGCCGGCCGGGCAGATCGCCGTCATGCACCGCATCCTCGTCGAGGAGAAGCGGTGGATCGGCGAGACGCGCTTCTTGCACGCGCTCAACTACTGCATGCTGCTCCCCGGCCCCGAAGCGCAGCAGCTCGCCACCTATGTCGGATGGCTGATGCATCGCACGGCCGGCGGCATTCTCGCCGGCGGCCTGTTCATCCTGCCGGGCGTCGTGTCGATCATGGCGCTCAGCTGGATCTATGCCCTCTGGGGCAAGGTCGGCATCGTCGCGGCGTTGTTCTTCGGCCTCAAGGCGGCGGTGCTCGCCATCGTCGTGCAGGCGGTGCTGCGGATCGGCAAGCGGGCGCTGAAGAACGAGCTGATGATCGGCATCGCGGCCGCCGCCTTCGTGCTGATCTTCTTCTTCGGCGTCCCGTTTCCCGTCATCGTGCTCGGCGCCGGGATCATCGGCTATGTCGGCGGGCGCGCGGGCCGGCCCGAATTCGCCGTCGGCGGCGGCCATGGCGGCGCCAAGGGGCCGGTCGTCGCCGATGCCGACTCGCTGCTCGGCGAGGCGCTGCCGGCGTATGCGCGGCCGAGCGCGGGCGAGGCGCTGCGCGTCGCCGCGGTCTGGCTGGCGCTGTGGCTCGTGCCGGTCGTGGCGCTGCTGCTGATCCTCGGCCGCGGCGACGTGTTCACCGAGATCGCGCTGTTCTTCTCGACCCTGTCGCTGGTCACCTTCGGCGGCGCCTATGCCGTGCTCGCCTGGGTCGCGCAGGCGGCGGTCGAATCCTATCACTGGCTCGCGCCGGGCGAGATGCTCGACGGCCTCGGCATGGCCGAGACGACGCCCGGCCCGCTGATCATGGTGCTGCAGTTCGTCGGCTTCATGGGCGCCTTCCGGGATCCGGGCACGCTGCCGCCGCTCCTCGCCGGCACGCTCGGCGGCCTTCTCGCCACCTGGGTGACGTTCACGCCGTGCTTCCTGTGGATCTTCCTCGGCGCGCCGTTCATCGAGCGGCTGCGCGGCAACCGGGCGCTCGCTGGCGCCCTCTCGGCGATCACGGCGGCCGTCGTCGGCGTGATCCTCAACCTCGCGCTCTGGTTTGCGATCCACACGATCTTTCGCCAGGTGCAGCCGGTGTCGCTCGGGCCGCTCGGTTTCGGCATGCCGGTGATCTCGAGCGTCGACCCGTGGGCGCTGCTGCTGGCGATCGCGGCGGCGCTCGCGGTCTTCCGGTTCGACATCGGCATGATCGCCGTGCTCGCCGGGACCTCCGCCGCCGGTGTTGCGCTCCATCTGCTGGGCGTCGTGTGAGGCATCGGCGTCTCGGAGACGCATCTCGCGAGCGGTGAAACCGAGGAGGACACCGGGCCACCTTACGCTCGGCGTCCTCCCCAAAGGCAAAGCAACTCAGCCTTTGCTCTCGCTCTGAACAACGAACAGACCGGATCCTTCGCGGAGGATGACGGCCGCGACGCGGGTTCGGCCTCCCTGCTCCGCGGAGCCGCAGTCACGCCTCCGATTGCTCGGCGTTGGCCGTCCCTATAGCGTGCCGCTCCCTTTGGAGAGCGCTTCCCCCCACCATGAACGACCGGCATCAGCCGACCGACGGTGCGCTCTGGGCGATCACCTCCTACTACAATCCGCTACCGGAGGCGGCTCGCGAACTACCGCGTCTTCCGCGAGCGCCTGCCGCTGCCGCTCGTGGCGGTCGAGCTCGGCTATGGCGGCCTCTTCGAGCTCGGTCCGGGCGATGCGGAGATCCTCGTCCAGCGGCCGGGCGTGGACGTGCTGTGGCAGAAGGAGCGCCTGCTCAACCTCGCGCTCGCCGCCCTGCCGCCCTCCTGCACGAAGCTCCTCAGCATCGACTGCGACGTCTTCTTCACCGATCCCGGCTGGCCGGAGGCGCTCGAGCGGCTGCTCGACGACGTCGCCATCGCGCAGCCCTTCGCCCGCGTGCATTACCTCACGCGGCACTGGACCCCCGACGATCCGCAGCCCGAGGTCGAGTTCTCCCGCCAGTCGGTCGCCGCCGCCCGTGCCGCCGGCCTGTCGGCCGAGGCGTGCATGCTGCCTCCTTCCGAGACCGATCGACGGCTCATGAAGTCGCCGGGCTTCGCCTGGGCGACGCGGCGCGAGCTGCTCGATCGGCACGGCTTCTACGATGCCGCGATCATCGGCGGCGGCGACACCATGCTCGCCGCCGCCGCCACCGGCCTTCTCGAGGCCGGTGCGCGCGCGCACCACGGCGCGCCCGGCTTTCGCGATCACTTCCTGCGCTGGGGCCGGCCCTTCGCCGACGATGTCGGCGGCCGGATCGGCGTCCTCGATCTCGACCTGCAAAACCTCTGGCACGGCGAGATGGCGAACCGGCGTGCCGGCGAGCGCTCCGCCCGGCTCGCCGAGCTCGGTTACGACCCCTGCACCGACATCGCCCTCGATGCCGGCGGCGGCTGGCGCTGGAACAGCGACAAGCCGGAGCTGCACCGCTATGTCTACGACTGGTTCGTCGGCCGCCGCGAGGATGGATAGAGCCAGGCTCGGATCTGCGGAGTTCTTTGGTGTCGCACCGGGCTCGGCGACGGCACCGCCGCCCCCATCTTGGTCCACATGACGCCTCTTCAAGAGATCATCGACTGGCTCCTCGCCACCGCCACGAGGGACGAAGAGACGCTCGCGGTCGTCGACGGACTGCTCGAGCGGCTGAACGAGGCCGGCGTCCCGGTCTGGCGGCTCAGCATGAGCATGCCGACCGTCGATCCGCTGCTCCGCGGCCTCTCGCTGATCGCCTGGCGCGACCGCCCGCCGAGTCTGGACTCGGCGGCGCATGGTGCGGAGGGCGAGGCCAGCTTCCAGGCGAGCCCGATCTTCTTCGCCCAGTCGCGCGGACTACTACAGTACCGCTGGCGCTTGCGCCGGACCGAGGACGCCGACGGACTGCCGATGCTCCTGCGGCTGCACGGCGAGGGCGCCACCGACTACGTGTTGCGACTGGTCTCTTTCGGCGGCGAGCGCGCCCTCGCCAACGGTGCCGCCTTCGCGATGGCCACCGACAGCCCTGACGGCTTCGACGACCGGCACCTCGAGGTCTTCGACGCGCTCATCCCGACGCTCGGGCTCGTCGCCAAATGCTTCAGCCTCACCCGCACCACAACCGAGGCGCTCCGCGTTTATCTCGGCCCGCGCACCAGCCAGCGCGTGCTCGGCGGCGAGATCCGGCGCGGCTCCGGGCAGACGATCTCGGCCGCGGTGCTGATCGCCGATCTGCGTGGCTTCACGGCCCTCGCCGACCGCACCGACCCGGCGAGCGTCGTCCGCCTGCTCGACGACCACTTCGAGCTGATCGGCGCCGCGGTGGAGGCCCATGACGGCGAGGTGCTGAAGTTCCTCGGCGACGGGCTGCTGGCGATCTTCCCGTTCACCGAGGATCCGGCTTCCGGCCGGCGGGCCTGCGACCGCGCGCTCGCCGCCGCCGAGCAGGCGCTCGTCGGCACTTCGGCGCTCGAGGCAGATCGGACCGCTCGCGGCGAGCCGGCGCTCGTGCTCGACATCGCCCTCAATGCCGGCGAGGTCGTCTACGGCAATGTCGGCGCCGCGCGACGGCTCGACTTCACGGTCATCGGCTCGGCGGTCAACGAGGCCGCGCGCATCGAGCATCTCTGCGAGGCGCTCGACCGCAACCTCCTGCTGTCCGAGCCCTTCGCGCGACTCTGCTCGCGGCCGACGGTCGAGATTTGCCGTGTCGCGCTGCGCGGCCTCGCCGGTGAGCGAAGCATCCGGGCGCCGGCCGGGTGAAGCGCGGCAGGGTCAGCGAGGAGCCGCGGCACCGGTCGTGAAGACGGCGCCGCGCGCGGCCAGATCGTCGAGCGCCCGCGAGACGGCGGTCGGCCGGTCGAGCTTGCCGCCGGTGCCGCTCGAGAGGAGCCGCGTCACCATCTCCGCGTCCGTCGCCGCCGGCGTCGAGACGAGCCGCACGCCGGGGTCGGAGAGCGGCCCCTCTACCACCAGCGACACCGCGCCCTGCGCATCACGCGACAGCGCCACGAGCGACAGTCGCGGATCGAGCGGCCCGGTGAACCGCACCCAGCCGCCGGTCAGCGGCACATGCAGGTCGGCGAGGCCGACATAGCCGCGGCGGAAGTCGAGCGCGCCCTCGGCGCTCGTCCCATCCGTGCCGACCGTCACCAGAACCTCGCCGCCGAGCTCGGCCTCGATGCCACGGCCGCGCAGCAGCACCCGGTTCGGCGCGACGATCTTCACGCGCGCCTCGACCGGCAGCCCGCCGAACAGCGGCGGCATCGCGGCCGGCGGCGTATCGCCGATCGGCGGATCGGGGATACGCAGCTCGACCCCGCGCAGGGCCACGAGGCCGCGCAGCGTCGGGCGGCCGATCGCCGAGCCCTCGATCTCGAGAGCGGCATCGGCGACGGCGGTGACGAGCTCGCCGCGACCGATGCGCGCGCCGTCGAGATCGAGCTTCAGCGCCAGCGGGAACCCGGCGGCGCCGTCGAGATAGAGTGGTCCGTAGGCGGCCACCTTGCCGCCGCCGGCGAGCTTGCCGTCGAAGCGGACGAGCTCGATCCGGTCGCCGCGGCCCGAGACGCTCGCGACCACCTCGCCGAGATCGACGGCGCCGTTGCGGAAGGCGCCGCCGGAGATCTTGGCGGTGCCGGTGACGCGCGGCGCAGCCTGCGTCCCGCCGAGGCGGGCGTCGAGGGTCGCCGTGCCGGCGACGCGCGCCCCGTTCGCGAGCGGCGCCAGCGCCGTGACGAGGTCGAGCTTGCCCTTGAGGCCGACATCGAGCGCGCCGGGCCCGAGCGGCACCGAGCCCTCCACCGCGAGCCTGGTCGACGCCCCGGCCAGCGTGGCGGTGACGCCGGCACGCCGGCCGAAGACATCGCCGCCGATGCGGCCGGAGATGCGCTCAGCGCCAGCTTGGTCGGCGCCGACATTCTCGAGCGCGATCTCGTAGCGGCCGCGCGGGTCGGCGAGCGGACCGGAGAGCGTGGCGTTGACCGAGACCGTGCCGGCGAGCTCGGCCCCTGGCACGAAGATCTCCGCCAGCGCCAGCGGCACCGTCTTGGCGCTGAGCCGCACGTCGCTCTCGGCGCCGATGCGCCCGCCGAGCACGATCTCGCCGCTGCCGGCGCGGAACGTCACCCCCTCGGCAAGAAGCCCGTCCTTGGTGAGCCGCAGGAAGGTCGGATTGGGCAGGGTGATCTTCTCGCCGCGGGCGGCGAGCAGCATGGTCTCAAAGCCGATGCGCCACTCGTCCGGCAGCGAGATCAGCCGGAAGCGCGCGCTCGCATCGACGCCGCCGCCGGCGCCCTCGGCGGCGATCAGCAGCGCCGGCCCGCGTGCTTCCGTCTGCACCCGCAGCTTGTCGGCGACCACCCCGAAGGCGCCGACCGTCGTCGCCTCGCCGCGCGCACGCACCACCGCGAGGCCGAACAGGTCCCGCACGTCGCCCTCGAAGAGGATCCCCTGGGCCGTCGCGCCGGCCCCCTCGAGCGTGGCACCACGCCCCGAGAAGCGGACATTGGTGCCGAGCCCGCCGGCGACGAAGTCGAGCTTGGCCGAGGCATTGCCGCGCAGAGGAAGCGGCAGCAGCGCGCCGAGATTGGCCAGTGCCGGGCAGTCGAGGTCGAGGGTGCCGCGCGGCCCCTCGGTGAGCGAGGCATTCATGCCGCCGGCGAGCGTCATCGCGCCGAGCGTGCCGGCGAGGCGCTCGATCCGCCGCGCAGCCGCCTGAAGCACCGCGTCGCCATTGGCACGGCCGAAAGC
>JAEZCD010000282.1 GCA_023430145.1 Pseudomonadota bacterium | reverse complement strand
CGCGCACCGCGCGCGAGACGCCGACCAGACTCGACGCCGTGCACATGCCCATGCCGCCGACGAGGCCGCCGAGGGAGCAGCCGAGCCCGTCGGCGAGAACGCCGCGCTCGATGTTGGGCAGGTCGGGCCGCTTCCAGTCGGCATCGTTGAGCTTCTGGCAGATCGTGACGACGCCGATGGTGCGCAGCGTGGCGGCGAGCGCGGCGGCCGCGAAGGCCGGCGCGAGCGCCAGCGTGAAGGAGAGCCCGGCCTGCCCCGGCACCGGCACCGCGACGATCGGCGCCGCCGCGATCGCCTGCAGCGCATCCTTCGGCACGAGGCCGAGCGCGAGCGCGACGACGAAGCCCGCGACGAGGCCGACCATCGAGCCGAGCAGCCGCAACGGCCCGGTTCCCCAGACGGCGAGCGCGATGCTGATGCCGCCCGTCAGGCCGGCGACGGCGAGGTGGCTCAAATAGCCGCCCGGGTCGGCGTCGCCGAGCTCGACGACGTGGCGGATGCCGACGAGGCCGATGCTGATGCCGACGACCAGCACGATGAAGCCCGACACGGCCGGCGGAAAGAGCTGCCGCAGCCAGGGCAGCGCGCGCGACAGCGCGACCTCGAAGGCGCCGGCGAAGATCGTCATGCCGAAGACGAGGCCGAGGCCGCCTGCCTTGGCGGCGACGATCGAAGGACCGAGATAGATGGCCGAGAAGACGGGCACCGCGAGATAGCCCGAGCCGATCAGCGAGGCCTGCAGGACCGCGCCGCCGGCGAGCGCCAGCATGCCGAGCGACAGGACGGTCACCGTCATTTGGCTGCCGACGCCCGCTGCCTGGGCCACGATGACGAGGAAGACGAGGTAGATCGAGACCAGCGCCGCGTGCTGCAACCCGAGCCCGACGAGCTTGAGGAGCGGCGGCCGCTCGTCGACGGCGTAGAGGAGGTCCGGCGGTCGTTCCGGCACGTCGCGCTCCCTGTCGATGGTTGCGCCTGCTTTCTCACATATTCGGGCGGCGGATGGGTAGGGGCGCCGGCGGCAGCGATGCGTGGCAGGGCTCGACATGACGGCCGCGCGCGGCTGTCGCAATATGGCCGCTCACATCCGTCAATGAATGCGCGGCGGCCGACGGCCGCGCCGGAGCGAGGCCATGGGCTCGAAGACAGTCAGCATCCGCTGCCCGGCCTGCGGGCACGAGACCGAGCAGCCGCTCGCCACCGTGCGCATGCAGACCGAGCTGACCTGCCCGCATTGCGGCAAGCCGATCCCGCTCGACCGCGTGGCGACGCTGCGCGACCTCGACGAGGTCGACGACTCCTTCGAGGAGATCTTCGGCAGCACCGAGGACAGGGATCCGTGAGGGATTCGTAGTGTCCGAGGCATCTCCTTCGTCGTCCTCCGCGAAGGCGGAGGATCCAGTCTTTTTCTTGGGGCGCCGAGAAGAAGAGCTGGATCCTCCGCTTTCGCGGAGGATGACGAGGGATACTTGCCGAGGATTGCCAAGCAGGTTTTCAGAGAATGATTGGCTAATTTATTCGAAATGTCGGAGAGTATCACGACGAGTGAAGCAGAATGGCGATGCATCCGCACGCAGGGCCCTCCGCTCGTCGTCCTCCGCGAAGGCGGAGGACCCAGCTTTCTTTCTCTGCGCGCCGGCGAAAAAGGCTGGATCCTCCGCCTTCGCGGAGGATGACGGCGGAGATTTGCGGAGGATGACGAGCGGATGGGCGTTCGGGGAGGATGACGAGGGGATGACTCTTCGCAAAGGGCGACGCGGACAGCGCACGGGCGTGCTTCGTTCCCGCCACCGCCTCGTTTAAGAAGGAGCCGCCTCCCCGCAACGCGACGAGCCATGCCGAACATTCCCGACTACGCGCCGCTCTGCGCCGCCGCCGATCCCTCTCCCCGCGCGCCGAAGACCGCCTTCCCTCCCTTCGCCTGCGACACGCACGCCCATGTCTGCGGGCCGGCGGAAGCATTTCCCTATGCGGCCGAGCGCATCTACACACCGCCGGACGCGCCGCTCGGCGCTTATCGGGCGCTTCTCGCAGCGCTCGGCGTCGAAAGGGCCGTGCTGGTGCAGCCGAGCGTCTACGGCACCGACAACACGGCCATGCTGGCGGCGCTGCGGGAGACCGGGGCCGGCCTGCGCGGCGTCGCGGTGATCGAGCCGACGCTGTCGAAGGCCGAGATCGCCGACATGCACGCGGCCGGCGTGCGCGGGATACGGCTCAACGTCGTCGACCGCCGCGAGGGCAAGAACCTCGTGCCCGTTGAGCTGGTGAAGACGCTCGTCGGGCTGATCGGCGAGCACGGCTGGCATCTCGAGTTCCTGGTCAATTTCGACGAAGCGAAGGATTTCGCCGCGCAGGTAAAAGACCTGCCGGTCGACATCGTCCTCGGCCATCTCGGCTATCCCAAGAGCGGCGCCGCCGGCTGGCCGGAGCACCCGGGCTTTTCGCACCTCTTGCGCCTGATCGATGGCGGCCATTGCTGGGTCAAGCTGACCGGCCCCTACCGCATTTCTGCCTCGGCCGACGTTCCCTACGACGACGTCGCGCGCGCTGCGCAAAGGCTCGCGGCGGCGGCGGCGGAGCGGCTCGTCTGGGGCACCGACTGGCCGCACGTGATGATGAAGAAGCGCATGCCGAACGACGGCGAGCTCGCCGACCTGTTGGAGCTCTGGGTGCCGGACGCGACGGCGCGGACGCGGATCCTGGTCGACAATCCGGCGGCGCTGTACGGGTTCGAGCCGGGGGAGAAGCTGAGCTGAGCGAGGGACCGGCCGCCGCCGCGGGCGGTCCCTCGCACACTTCAGACGGCGTAGCGCAAGATCGCCGCTAGCTCGCCGTTGCCCGGCAGATCTGCCTTGCGGACGCCCAAGACCCGCGCGCCGCTCGCCAGCGACCGGCCGGCGATCTCGTCGACTACGCCGTAGGAGCCGGCATCATTGTCATCGGCGAAGGTGATCGCCCCCGTCTCCTCGTCGATGGTGCCCGGAACCACGGAGTCGATGTCGACCAGCAGCGTCTCGACCGCTCCCTGAGTTGCCGCCCGCGCGGCATCCGAGAGGTCGCTGGTCGCCCGGCCGGCACCGGCGAGGGTATCGAAGCGTGCTCGCAGTTCGGCGACCTCGGCCGCGTAGGCGGCATCGAGCAGCGGCCGCGCCGCGTCGGCGAGCGCGTGATCCGGGATCCGGTCGGGACTGTCGCCGATCCCCTTCGGCAGCAGGTGAGGATAGCTGTTCACTGAGCGGTAGAGATCGGCGAGCCGGCCGGTCGCGGCGAGGATGAGCGGCACCTCCTGTCCGGCCAAGACCGGCCGCAGCGCCGCGTCGATCTTGCGGGCATACTGGCGAAGCCGGACGTTCTGCCCTTCGGAGCCGTGGATGCGACCGCTCGGTGAGCGGTCGTTCAGCGTCGATTTCCCGACACTGCTCGCCGCATCCTTCGGCATGTCCTCGACCCTGACGGTGACGGGCGGCAGACCGGCATCGACCTCGACGAGCCGCACCGCGTTCTCCGAGAGCGCCAGAACGTAGGCGGCGTGGGGGAAGGTTATCGCACGCAACAGCGGCTTGAGGTGGAATCGATCCGAGACCTGCACCGTGGGCGTCAGCTTGTTCGCCAGTCGGAACGTGACGAGCCTGTCGGGCGTCGCGAGCACGGCGAGACTGTTCGCCTGGAGGCGCCAGAACGCCGTATCCTCGCCGAGGTCGTCAAGCTGCTCCATCAGAGCGGAGAGCCGCCGCTTGTCGAAATCCTTTGCCTCGAGCTGCTCCCGGGCTTGCCTGGCGAGATTGCCGAGCTCGATGCGGCCTGCGTCCGCCTCCTGCGTGAGAGGAGTCGTCGGCAGGTAGATCGACACGCAGGCGTCGGCGCGGACATCGTTCAGCGCCGCGAACTCGGACCGGGTCGGGATGTCGACATGGAGCATGCACTCGCGTCCTTTTCGGATCGTTCGGAGGGATCACGGGCGAACGCCACCGACAGCGTGTCCGTTCCGGCGCCCGGGGCCGGAACGGCACCGGCTGACGAGACCGTGAGCAGCGGCGGGCGCACCGGGCGCCGAAACGAGAAACGCCCGCGAGCGGCGGGCGTTTCGTTCGTTCGGCGATACCGGTTCGGGCCTATAGCCTACGCCGGCACGTATCTCGAGCCGATCGCCGGCTTGCCGTAGCCGAGGCCGGGCAGCTCCCACACGCCCGCCCCCTTCGGGTTCTCGTCGGCGGAGATGTTGGCGTCGATCAGGAACGGCTTGCCCGCGGCGATCGCCATCTTCAGAGCGTCGTTCAGCTCGCCCGGCTTGTCGACGCTGACGGCATCGACGCCGGCGGAGCGGGCCATGGCGGCGAAGTCCGGATTGTAGGGCAGCCCGGTCTTCGGATCCTTGAAGTCCGTCGCCAGCTCGCGGCCGCCGAGATAGCCGCGCTGCAGGCCGCGGATCGAGGCGTAGGCGTAATTGTTCCAGACCACCCAGACGACCGGGATCTCGTACTCGACCGCGGTGGCGAGCACGCTCGCATGCATCAGGAAGGCGCCGTCGCCGCAGACCGAGACGCAGGGCCGATCCGGCGCGGCGAGCTTCGCCCCCAAGACGCCGGCGACGCCGAAGCCCATCGGGCCGAAGCCCATCGAGCCGATCAGCGAATCCGGCCGCTTCGGCTTGCAGTACTGGATCAGCCAGTTGTGGTGGATGCCGATGTCGCTGACGAGGATGGCATCCTCGGGCAGCGCCTTGTCGATCTCGTGCGCGGCGCGCTGCGGGCCGATCGGGCTCGACTCGTCCTTGAAGCCGGGCGCGATCAGCGCGTCCCACTCCCTGCGGTAGCCGTCGATGTCGGCGAGCCATTTTTTCCGCGCCGCCGGGATGACCCCGACCCCGCGCCGATCCAGCTCGGCCAGCACCTGGCGCATAAAGGTCCGGACATCGGCCATCAGCCCGAGCGCGACCGGATAGTTGCGGCCGATCTCGTCCGGGTCGATGTCGACATGGATCAGCCGCGTCGGCGGGATGGTGAAGGAGTAGCCGGGCAGCCAGGAGCTCGAGGTGCGGTCGTCGAAGCGGACGCCGAGCGCCAAGAGCACGTCCGCCTGGCGGCTCGCATGGTTCGCCTGGTACGGCCCGTTGCGGGCGACGAGGCCGAGCGCCAGCGGATGCTCGCTCGGGATGGCCCCCTGCCCGCTCGCCGACCAGGCGACCGGGATCTGCAGCCGCTCGGCGATCTCGCGCAGCTCTTTCGTGGGGCCGCCGTACTTCACGCCCTGGCCGACGAGGATCACCGGCCGCTCGGAGGCGAGCAGCATGTCCACGGCCTTCTCCACGCCCTCCGGATCGGCGCCGGCGCGGCAGGAGATGTTGGCGCTCCACTCCTCCGGCCGCGGGACCTCGGTCGCCGCCGCCTCCTTGAAGATGTCGAACGGCACGTCGAGCACGACCGGGCCCGGGCGACCCGTCACCATGGTCTTCCAGGCCTGCCGCACCATTCCCGGCACCTGCTCGCCGCGCGTCGGCTGGAAGACGCGCTTGCAGACCGCCTTCACGGTCGAGGGGAAGTCGGCCTGGTAGTGGCGGTACATCTCCTGGAAGGCGCCGCGGCCGAACTGCGAGGTCGGGATGTTGCCGGTGATGGCGAAGAACGGCACCGAGTCGAGGAAGGCGTTGGCGAGGCAGATCGGCATGTTCGCCGAGCCGGGCCCGCAGGAGGTGAAGGTCGCCGTCGGCTGCCCGGCGACGCGGTAGTAGACGTCGGCCATGAAGCCGGCGACGCTCTCGTGGTGGACCGAGATGGTGGCGATGTCGCTCTGCCGCTCGTAGAGCGCGTCGATGAAGCCGATGTTGCCGTGCCCGCAGAGCCCGAAGGCGTAGGGCACCTTCTCGCGGATCAGGTAGTCGACGATGACCTGACCACCGTCGAGCATGTTTTGCATAGTCATGGCGGGCCTAAACGCTTTCCTGAAGAGCAGCCGTTGCGGATTTCGACGTGCCGGGCTCGGGGCCTCCCCCCACCACCCGGCAGTCGCCGGGCGCGATGCGCACGAACACGGTCTCGCCCGGGCGGATCGGGACCGAGGCCGCCCTCTGGGCGCGGATGACGATGCCGCCGGCCTCGATGAAGTACTCGCTGTAGGGACCGAGGAAGTAGCGGTGGCGAAGCGTGCCCTTCAGGCTGTTCGGCGCCGCGAAGGGTTCGTTGGCTATCTCCACCCGCTCCGGCCGCACCGCGAGCAGCACCTTGTCGCGCGGCGAGTGCTGCATGTCGCTGACGCATTCGAGCTCGCCGAGCGCACTCGTCGCGAGCCAGCCGTCGCCGCGGCGATCGACGATCTCAGCGTCGATGAAGTTGGACAGGCCGATGAAGTCGGCGACGAAGCGCGTGCGCGGCGTCGCATAGATCTCCTCCGGCGCGCCCTCCTGGGCGATGACGCCGGTGTCCATGACGATGACGCGGCCGCTCATCACCATGGCCTCGGCCTGGTCGTGCGTGACGTAGACCGCCGAGATGCCGAGCTTGCTCTGGATCTCGATCAGCTCGAAGCGCATGCGCTCGCGCAGCTTGGCGTCGAGGTTGGAGAGCGGCTCGTCGAACAGGAGCAGGCGCGGATCCATGACGAGCGCGCGGGCGAGCGCGACGCGCTGCTGCTGGCCGCCCGACAGCTGGCTCGGATAGCGCGCCTCGTAGCCCTCGAGGCCGACCACCTTCAGCTGCTCCATCGCCCGGTCGCGCTGCTCGGCGCGCGAGCGGCCGCCCTGCACCTTCAGCGGATAGGAGACGTTGTCGAGCACCGTCATGTGCGGCCAGACCGCGTAGGACTGGAACACCATGCCGAAGCGGCGCTTGTTCGGCGGCACGAAGACGCCGGCGTCGGCGTCCGACACCGGCGTGCCGTCGAGCACGATGCGCCCGGCGTCCGGCCGCTCGAAGCCGGCGATCGAGCGCAAGGTCGTCGTCTTGCCGCAACCGGAGGGCCCGAGCAGCGACAGGAACTCGCCCGCCTTGACGTCGAAGGAGATGTCGTCGACGGCCAGAACCCCGTCGTAGCGCTTCGTCAGCCGTTGGACAGCGAGACCCTGCACTGTTCTTCTCCGTCCTATTTTGTGGTGACGCGGTCGAGGCCGATCGCCCATTTGGCGAGGCCAAGCATTCCGAGCGCCATGCCGACCTGCAGGAACGCGAGGGCCGACAGGGCGCGGTAATTGCCGCTCTGCATGAGATCGTAGATCGCCACCGAGAGCACTTCCAGGCGCGGCGAGTAGAGCATGATCGAGGCGCTGAGCTCACGCGAGAAGGCGATGAACAGCAGCACCCAGCCGGCGAACAGGCCCGGCTTCAGAAGCGGCAGGACGACGTTCTTGAACGTCTGGAACCAGTTGGCGCCGGAGGACAGCGAGGCTTCTTCCAGCTGCGGGTGGATCTGCACGAGCGTCGCCGAGGTGGACCGGACGCCGATCGGGATATAGCGCGTCATGTAGGCGGCGAAGAGGATCCAGATCGTCCCGTAGAGAACGAAGGGCGGATAGATCCAGGCCTGCAGGAGGCCGAAGGCGAGCACGACGCCCGGAAAGCCCATCGGCAGCATGCTGAGATAGTCGAGCACCTTGCGGCCCGGCAGCCGCGTGCGCATCGACAGGAACGAGATCATCGCGCACAGCAGCATCGTCACGGTCGCGCCGACGGTGGCGAGGAACAGGCTGTTGAGGAAGGCGCGCTGCGTGATCGGATACTCGAACAGCACCCATTTGAAGTGCTGCAGCGTCAGCTGGTCGAGGGTGAATTCGGGCGTCCAGTTGGTGCGCAGCGAGCTGAGCAGGATCGCCCCGTACGGCAGCACCACGGCGAGCACGAGATAGGCGGCGCAGAAGCCGAGCACGACCCAGCGGAAGGCGCCGAGATGGAAGCGCCGCGGCTGCGTGCTCTTGCCGGCGACGGTGGTGTAGGAGCGGCTGCCGAGCACCTTTCGCTGCAGCCACAGGCCGACGAGCGCCATGGCGAGCAGCGTGACGCTGAGCGAGGCGCCGAGCCCCGTACGCGGCGGATAGATCGCCTGCGACTCGACGATGCTCGTCGTCAGCACGCGGATGCGCGCCGGCGTGCCGAGCACGGCCGGCACGCCGAACTGCTCGGCCGCCAGCACGAAGACGAGCAGCGCCCCACCGAGGATCGCCGGCAGCACGAGCGGCAGCGTCACGCGCATGGTCGTGCCGACGACGCCGGCGCCGGCCGAGAGCGAGGCCTCCTCGAGCGCGGAGTCCATCGAGCGCAGCGCCCCGGCCACCATCAGGAAGACGAACGGCATCTCGTAGAGCGACTCCACGAAGATGATGCCCCAGATCGAGTAGATGTTGACCAGCGGCCCCTCCGGGCCGAGCGCCCGCCACCACTGGTTGATCAGCCCGGTCTCCGGGCTGGCGAGCAGCACCCAGGCGAGCGCGCCAATGAACGGGGTCGAGATGAACGGCACGATCGAGGCCATCTCGACGAGCCGCCGGCCGGGCATGTCGGTGCGCACAACCGCCCAGGCGAGGAAGGTTCCGGCGACCGTCGAGGCGATGGCGCAGCCGGTCGAGATGACGATCGTGTTGACGATCGCCTGGACGTTCCGCGGATTGGCATAGGCCTCGTAGAACCAGCGGAACGTCAGCCCGCCGCTGCTGTCGCGGAGCGACAGGTTCAGGATGATGACCGTCGGATAGACGATCAGCAGGCACAGGAAGGCGATGATCAGAATCTGCACGTAGAGAAGCGGGTCGCTGAACGAGAACGTTCGCACCCGCTTCCCGCGCACGGCGGGCAGTGCAGTCAGAGAAGCGTCTGTCACCGGCCTGTCCGACTCCTGTCCCTTGCAGATCGTCTCGTGCGGCGGCTCACTTGAAGAGCGCGCCGAACTCGTCGAGCAGCTCGCCCTGCTTCTCGTGCACCTCGAGCGTGTCGGCGGCGGTGCTGAAGATCAGCTTCACCTTGTTCAGCGGCGTGCGGCCGAACTCGTCCGGCATCGGCGCCACGTCGTCGCGCAGCGAGGGCGCGTAGAACTTCTTCTGCCAGCTCTCTTGCGCCGGCTTCGAGAGCGCGAAGTCGTAGAACTTCTTCGCACCTTCCGGGTTCGGCGCCTTGGCGGTAATGCCGATCACCTCCATGCCGCTCGGCACCCCCTCGCTCGGGAACACCATGCGGATCTTCACGCCCTCGGCGGCCTTCTGCGAGGCGTAGTACTGCAGCGCGGAGGCGGCGAGCGGCCGCTCGCCGGAGATGACGGTGTCGATCACCTCGCCGCTGCCGTTGCGCAGGAGAACGTCCTGCTTGGCGAGCTTCTCCATGAAGCCTTTGCCGAGAAGCTTGCGCACCGCGTAGTACCAGTGCAGGGCCCCGCCGCTGAAGAACGGATCGGCCATCACCATCTTGCCCTTCCACTTGGGATCGAGCAGCGCTTCCCAGTGCTTGGGCGCCTCCGCCTCACTGATGATGCCCGAATTGTAGGCCATGCAGGTGTCGAGCGCCTTCACCGGCGTCCAGTAGCCGTCCAAGCGCAGATCAGCCGGGTAGTGCTTGGCCTCCGGGCTATCGTATTTCATCAGGATGCCCTGATTGGCCCACTGCGTCATGAGACCGGGCAGCGAGATGTCGACGAGGTCGGCGCGGACCTGGCCGGCCTTCGCCTCCTGCTCGAGCTTCTGCGCGAGCTTGACGCCGCCGGCGCGGAAGAACTCGACGCTGGTGCCGGTCTTCTCCTTGAAGACCTTCGTCCAGTCCTCGACCGATTCCACCGACGAGGCCGAGTACCAGAGCAGCGCCTGCTGCGCGAAGGCGTGCCGCGAGGCCGCGCCGCCGAGCAGGAAGACGCCCGCCGCGGCGCCGCTCTGCAGCAGCAGGCGCCGCGAGACGCCGGCGGCCGACCCGTTCCGAATGATCCTGCTCATGGATGTCGCTTCCCCAGCATGCTTGTTCGACGGGAGCACCCGCTACCCTCTCTCCATGAGAAGGCCGTTTTCTCAATGTCGCAACATAGACTGACGATCGCCTTGCCTGTCAATTCGCCGGGCCGGAAACGGCGGTCGAATGGGCGTGAAAATCGGCCGCGCTTCAGGCGATCCCGAGCAGCCCTGCGGCATTGCGATACATCAGCCGGTCCAGAACCTCGGGCCGGAACGGCAGCGCCCGGAACCAGTCGGCGTATTCCTTCACCGGAGCGAACGGATAGGAGCTGGCGTAGAGGAGGCGATCGGCCAGAAAGCCGTTGGCGGCGTCGATCCACTCGCGCATGCCGGGCATGTTGGCGAGATACTGGTCGGGCGACAGGAAGACGTTCGGCCGCCGGTAGGCGATGTGCAGCATCTCGTGCACCCATGGCCAGCCGCCATGCGTGACGACGATTCTCAGATCCGGGAAGTCCCCCGCCACCCGGTCGAGATGCACCGGCACCGTGTAGGAGAGGTCAGGGCCGGCATTGCCGCCGGCCATGATCATCACCGGCAGGCCCCGATCCTCGCAATGGGCGTAGATCGGGTAGAGCCGGCGGTCGTCGACCAGCATCGGCTCCGGATAGGCGCCGGGCTCGATGTTGATCATCCGGAAGCCGGCCTCGACGGCGGCATCGATCTCCGCGGTCGCCTTCTTCCGGCTCGTCGGATCGAGCGAGGCGACGCCGACGAATCGGCCGGGATGGGCATCGACGATCGCCTTCACGTCGGCATTGGAGACCGAGCCGAAACGGCCCGAGAAGCGGCCGGTGACGACGCCGGTCGTCACGCCCGCCGCATCCATCTCCGAGACGAGGAGATCGATCGACTTCGCGGCCACCGACGGCGCCGGCTCGAAGCCGTGCTGCCGCGTCGCCCGGGCGGTGCGCTCGGGATTTGCGTACATGATCATGTCGAGGAAGCCGCGCAGCGGCGGCCGCAGGCGAAAATCGATGACGGGCATTGTTGGTTCCTCACTGGCGTCCCGGAACGCGCTCCGTCATTGCGAGGAGCGAAGCGACGAAGCAATCCAGGCTTGCGGCGGCACAGAAAGGTCTGGATTGCTTCGCTGCGCTCGCAATGACGGCTTGGCCGAGCGGCCCGCCCCCTACCCCTTCTTCTCGTCCGTCGACCACAGCTCGGCGATGCTCGACATGTCGTCGGCGCCGTGGCCCCGCATCGCCACCCAGCGATAGGCCTCCTGCGCCGCGGAGGTGACGAAAAGCGGCGTCGCAGAGGCGTCGGCCATCGACTTGGCGATGCCGAAATGCGCGCAGACATTGCCGATCGTCACCCGCGGCGCGGTGTATTCGCGTCTGATGATGCGCGGCCCGAAGGCTTCCAGCGCCTTGCTGCCGGCGCCCGCCATCAGCGCCTCCTGCAGCGCCGCCTGGTCGATGCCGGACTGTCCGCCGAGCATCAGCGCCTCACCGACGAGGGCGACCGTGGCGTAGGACAGCGCGTTCGAGAGCACCTTCGTCGCGTGCCCGGCGCCGAGCGGGCCCATGACGAAGAAGGTATCGCCCATGGCCTCGAGGACCGGCTTGGCCTTCTCGATGTCGGCCGCCTCGCCGCCGACGAAATAGGCGAGCGTGCCGGCCTTGGCGCCGGCGACGCCGCGCGTCAGACCGGCGTCGACGAAGCCGACGCCTTTTTGCGCCAGCTTCTCGCCGAGCATGCGGGTGCTGGCCGGATCGGCGGTCGTGCAGTCGACGACAACCGAACCTTTCGCCATTCCCTCGACGAGACCGTTCGCGCCAGCGACTACCGCCTCGACCTCCTTCGAGCTCGGCAGGACGACGATGGCGACGTCGCAGTCGCGCGCGGCTTCCGCCGGCGAGGCCGCGACCTTGGCGCCGAGCGCCTTCAGCCGCTCCACCGGCTCCGGCCGGCGGCCGCCGACGATGGTGACGGAAAAACCCTTCTTGAGGAGATTGGTGGCCATGGGCTCGCCCATGGCGCCGAGGCCAACGAAGGCGACGCGCTGCATCTCGAATATCCTTTCGACAGGAGAGAGACGCCCCCCCGAAAACGCGCGGCGCGAAGAAGGATCAGTCGGGGATCGTCCAGCCCTTGGCCGGGATCAGGAACTTGTTCTCTTGGGCGACGATCAGCGAGGTGAACTTCGGCCGGATCGCCTGCCAGCGCGGATCGGCGACGAGCTTCGCGCGGCGCTCGCGACGCTCTTCCATGTCGCGATAGGCCCAGAGGTGGACGATCTGATTGAGCGGGCCGAACTCGGTGTAGTAATAGCCGGCCGGGCGGCCCAGGATCTCCTTCTGGACCTGAAAGCCTTCGTTCTCGACCACCGAGATGAAGTTGCCCTGCGTGCCCGGCTGCAGCGTGTAGATGCGTTCCTCGACGAACATCGTCTTCTCCTCCTTTTGAAGCTTCGGTGGTTCAGGCGGGGGGCCGGCGCAGGCTGATCGTCGCCGCGACGAGCGCCAGTGCCGCCCCGAGCAGAAGCGCGGCGCGAGGCCCCTGCTGCACGAACATCGCAAGGCACAGCGCGACGAAGACCGCCCCGACCGCCTGGCCGAACTGGCGCGCGGTGGCGAGCGAGCCGCCGGCGGCGCCGCTGCGCTCGCGCGGCGCGGCGAGCAGCATGGCGCGGTTGTTCGGCGTCTGGAACAGGCCGAAGCCGACGCCGGAGAGCGCGATCACGATCGCCATCGGCGTTCCGGCAAGGCCATCAGGCCACAGCCCGAGGGCGGCGAGGCAGAGCGCCATCAGGGCGCCGCCGCCGGCGCAGAGCAGCGAGGCCGGGAACCGGTCGGCGAGCCAGCCGGCGGCCGGCGCGAAGACGGCGAGCGTGGCCGGCCAGGCCGTCATCAGGAGCGCGGTGCCACTCGCCGTGAGGCCGATCTCCCGCTGCAGCAGGAACGGCAGCGCGACGAAGGCGCACATCTGCGCGGCGAAGAGGCAGGTCGAGGCGCTGACCGCGAAGGCGAAGGCCGGGATGCGCACGAGATCGACCGGCACGATCGGCGCCGCCCGGCTGCGCTCGCGCCCGATCAAAACTGCACCGGCGATGGCGGCGGCGGCGAGGCAGGCGCCGGCGCGGGCCCGCCCCCCGGCGCGCCCCGCGCCGCCCCCGG
>JAEZCD010000223.1 GCA_023430145.1 Pseudomonadota bacterium | reverse complement strand
GAAGAGAGAAGACTGGATTGCCGGGACAAGCCCGGCAATGAGGGAGAGGATTAGTCGCGAGACGAGTCGAATGCCACCGGGAGCCCCAGTTTCCTCCGAAGAGCGCCGTCGACGACGCGATCCAACTCGGGGGCGCCGGAAGAGAAGCCGGGGCGCGTATCGGCCCGGCCGCTGGAATCGGTGATATTGTCCGATTCGTCGTGGCGGCCGAGCCGAAGCGGGCGCCTTATGCAAGAAGCGAGGGGATTAACGTTGAGCAAGGCCTACTGGATCGCGACGTATCGGTCGATCAGCAATCCCGAAGCGGTGGCCGCCTACGCCAAGCTCGCCGGCCCGGCGATCACGGCCGCCGGTGGGCGCTTTGTCGCTCGCGGTCTCCCCGCTCAGGTCTACGAGGCAGGGCTCGCACAGCGCACGGCCGTCATCGAGTTCGATTCCGTGGAGCAGGCCCGAAACGCGCACGACAGCCCGGCCTATCAGGAGGCGCTGGCCGCGCTGGCCGGCGGCGCCGAGCGGGACATTCGCATCGTCGAAGGCGTGTAGCGCCCACGAGGTGTGTTGCTCGAGCGCGCGATGACGCGGAACTGCCACCTCGCCGCATGCGGGCGGCGAGGCTTCTGAGCACGAAGACTCGGCAATCCGGTCTTCTCGAGGAGATGGACTGGGCTCTTCATCGACCCTGGCCGCCGAGCCCGGGGCCTCGCTCGCCATGACGGATGCGTGTCGCGAACCGCGTCGGAAACGCCTACATAGACGGCAGCCGCATCCGAGCGGAAAAATCTCCGGGACCCGTCATGGCCGAGCCGCGCACCATTCGCCTCAATCCCGACGACAACGTCGTCGTCGCCGTCGACCTCGTGCCGCAGGGCGCCACCGCGGCCGGGATCACGGCGCGCGAGAAGATCCTGCGCGGGCACAAGATGGCCATCGCGCCGATCCGCGAGGGCGAGCCGGTCAGGAAGGTCGGCCAGATCATCGGTTTTGCGAAGACGCACATCGCGCCGGGCGACTGGGTGCACGAGCACAATACCGGCATGCGCGACTTCGACCGCGACTATGCCTTCGCGGCCGATGCGCACGACGACGACCTCCTGCCCGAAAACCTCCGCGCCACCTTCGAGGGCTTTCGGCGCGACAGCGGCCGCACCGGCACCCGCAACTATCTCGGCATACTCACCTCGGTGAATTGTTCCGCGTCCGTGGCGCGCTTCGCGGCCGCCGCGGTCGAGCGCTCGGGGATCCTCGCCGACTATCCGGGCGTCGACGGCATCGTCGCCATCGTGCACGGCACCGGCTGCGGCACCGCGGCTTATGGCGAGGGTTTCGACGTCCTCCGCCGGACGCAGTGGGGCTATGCCAGCCACCCGAACTTCGCCGGCGTCGTCATGGTCGGCCTCGGCTGCGAGGTGTTTCAGATCGGCCGCATGAAGAAGGAATACGGGATCGAGGAGACCGACACTTTTCGCACCCTGACCATCCAGGAGACGGGCGGCACCAAGAAGACGGTCGCCGCGGTCGAGGCGGCGATCCGCGACATGCTGCCGATCGCGGCGCGGGCCAAGCGCGAGACGCGGCCGGCCTCCGAGCTGATCCTCGCCCTGCAGTGCGGCGGCTCGGACGGCTACTCGGCGATCACCGCCAACCCTGCGCTCGGCGCCGCCTCCGACCTTCTCGTCCGCAACGGCGGCACCTCGATCCTCTCCGAGACGCCCGAGATCTACGGCGCCGAGCATCTGCTCACCCGCCGCGCAGCCAATCGGGCGGTGGGCGAGAAGCTCGTCGAGCGCATCCACTGGTGGGAGGATTATACGGCCCGCAACGGCGGCGAGATGAACAACAATCCCTCGCCCGGCAACAAGGCCGGCGGGCTGACCACCATTCTGGAAAAATCGCTCGGCGCGGCGGCCAAGGGCGGTCAGTCGACGCTGCGCGCGGTCTACGAATATGCCGAGCCAGTGCGCGCGCACGGCTTCGTCTACATGGACACGCCCGGCTACGACCCGGTGGCGGCGACCGGGCAGGTGGCCGGTGGGGCGAACCTCATCGCCTTCACCACCGGCCGCGGCTCCGCCTTCGGCGCCAAGCCCGCGCCGTCGCTGAAGCTCGCCACCAATACCGAAATGTACAACCGCATGGTCGACGACATGGACATCAACTGCGGCGATGTCCTGGACGGCGTCTCGATCGAGCAGAAGGGCGAGGAGATTTTTGCCAAGCTTCTTCGCGTCGCCTCGGGCGAGCACACCAAGTCGGAGGACCTCGGCTACGGCGACAGCGAGTTCGTGCCTTGGCAGATCGGCGCGGTGATGTAGGACTCAGGGGCGGACGACCTCCCCGTCCTCCTTGGTGAAGCTTTCGGGACCGCGCTCCAGAATCTCCAGCACCACCTCGGACGGGCGGCACAGCTTCGTGCCCTTCGGCGTCGCGACGATCGGCCGGTTGACGAGGATCGGATGCGCGAGCATCGCCTCCAGGATTGCCTCGTCGCTCGCGGCCGGGTCGAGCAGGCCGAGCTCCTCGGCCGGCGTGCCCTTCTCGCGCAGAACCTCGCGCGGCGACATGCCCATGGCGGCGAGCAGGCTTTCGAGCTGCGGCCGCGTCCAGCCGGCCTTCAGGTATTCGACGACGGTCGGCGCATAGCCGGCGGCGCGGATCATCGCCAGCGTGTTGCGCGAGGTGCCGCAGGCCGGGTTGTGGAAGATGGTGATCGGGAAATCGTCAGCCACGCGCGTGCTTCTCCTTCATCATGGGCGCGGGAGCACGCCGTGAGACGGCCTGCCCGCGCTCGTACCAGCCGCGCGAGCGGTTGACGATGGCGACGATCGACAGCATCACCGGCACCTCGATGAGGACGCCGACGACGGTCGCCAGCGCGGCGCCCGACTGGAAGCCGAAGATGCCGATCGCCGCCGCCACGGCGAGCTCGAAGAAGTTGCTGGCGCCGATCAGCGCCGAGGGGCCGGCGACGCAATGCGCCTCGCCGGTCGCCCGGTTGAGCAGGTAGGCGAGGCCGGAGTTGAAGTAGACCTGGATCAGGATCGGCACGGCCAGCAGGGCGATGATCACCGGCTGCGCGATGATCTGCTCGCCCTGGAAGCCGAACAGCAGCACCAGCGTCACGAGGAGCGCCGCGATCGACAGCGGCCCGAGCGTGCGGAGCGCCGAGGCGAACGCGGCCGGGCCACGCGCCAGCAGGACGTGCCGGGCGATCTGCGCAAGAATCACCGGCACGACGATGTAGAGCAGGACCGACAGCGTCAGGGTCGACCAGGGCACGGTGATCGCCGACAGCCCGAGCAGCAGGGCGACGATCGGCGCGAAGGCGACGATCATGATCGTGTCGTTGAGCGCCACCTGCGTCAGCGTGAAGTTCGGCTCGCCGTCGGTGAGATTGCTCCAGACGAAGACCATCGCCGTGCAGGGGGCGGCGGCGAGCAGGATCAGCCCGGCGATGTAGCTGTCGATCTGCGCTTCGGGCAAATACGGGCGGAACAGCCAGCCGATGAAGACCCAGCCGAGCACGGCCATTGTGAACGGCTTCACCGCCCAGTTAATGAACAGCGTGACGCCGATGCCGCGCCAATAGCGGCCGACCTGGCGCAGCGAGGCGAAGTCGACCTTCATCAGCATCGGGATGATCATCAGCCAGATGAGCACCGCGACCGGCAGGTTGACCTGCGCGATCTCCATCGCGCCGATCGCCTGGAAGACGCCGGCGAAGAGATGGCCGAGAGCGATGCCGGCGACGATGCAGAGGGCGACCCAGACGGTCAGGTAGCGTTCGAAGGTGGACAAGCGTGGTTCTCCGTCAGCGCCCTAACGGATGGTCGGGCGCGGGCTCTCCGTGGATATCCCGTCGTCAACTGGTTCGCGTCTCGGGTGCGCAGCAGACCGCCCGCTCGACGATTTCCGTCAGCGGCGCGCAGATCTCGGGCGAGCCCTGGCAGCAGTCCTCGAGCAGGAAGCCGAGCAGCTCCGCCATGCGCCCATAGGCCGCGGTGTAGATGATCGAGCGGCCGACGCGTCGCGATTCGACGAGGCCGGCATGCGACAGCACGTTGAGATTGGCCGACAGCGTGTTCGCCGGCACGCCGAGACGCTTTGCGATCTCGCCGGCGGCGATGCCCTCCGCGCCGGCCTGCACCAGCATGCGGAAGACGGCGAGCCGGCCCTCGTGCGCGAGCGCCGACAGCGCTCCTATCGCGGATTTGATTTCCATATTTCCATGCTAATAGAAACATCTGGCTTTGCCAAGCACGTCATCGTCAGAACGGCAGGATATGACCGACCAGTTTCCGGCCCTCGCGCCGACCTTCCTCGATCCGCCCACGCTGCAGAAGCTGGCGCCGCGCCGCGTCTCCACCCACCCCCCGCGCTTCCTCTTGCTCTATGGCTCGCTGCGCCAGCGCTCCTACAGCCGCCTGCTCGTCGAGGAGGCGGACCGGCTGCTGCGTAGCTTCGGCGCCGAGACGCGCATCTACGATCCGCGCGGCCTGCCGCAGCCGGACGACGCGCCGGCGACGCATCCGAAGGTGGCCGAGCTGCGCGCGCTGTCGCTCTGGTCCGAGGGGCATGTCTGGTGCTCGCCGGAGCGGCACGGCACCATCACCGGCATCTTCAAGAGCCAGATCGACTGGCTGCCGCTGGAGAGCGGCGGCGTCCGCCCGACGCAGGGCCGCACGCTGGCGGTGATGCAGGTGAACGCCGGCTCGCAATCCTTCAACGCCGTCAACGCGCTGCGCATCCTCGGCCGCTGGATGCGGATGATCACCATCCCAAACCAGTCCTCGGTGCCAAAAGCCTTCGAGGAGTTCGACGAGGCCGGCCGGATGAAACCATCGAGCTATTACGAGCGGCTCGTCGACGTGATGGAGGAGCTCTACAAGTTCACCCTGCTGACCCGCGACCGGGCCGACTACCTCGTCGACCGCTACAGCGAGCGCAAGGCGGCCGGCATCGAGCCGGCAGTCTCGCCGACGCGCGGCTCACGCGCCCGGCCTGACCGGCAGCTCGACGAGCGCCCTGAGGCCCGCCCGCTCGCGCCAGCGGATATCGCTTTCGGGCACCGCCAGCTCGAGCTTCGGCCAGCGGCGGAAGAGGGCGTTCAACGCGCAGGCGCCCTCGATGCGGGCGAGCTGATGGCCGAGGCAGAAATGGATGCCGGTGCCGAACGAGACGTGCCGGCTCGGCTTGCGCGCGAGGTCGAGCCGTTCCGGCTGCTCGTTGGCGAGCGGATCGAAATTGGCGGCGGACAGCATCGCCATCACCCGCTCCCCCTTTTTCACGCGGACGCCACCGATCTCGGCGTCGGCGCGGGCGACGCGAGGTTTCGAGAACTGCACCGGCGCGACGAAGCGCAGAAACTCCTCCACCGCCGGCTCGATGCGGGCCTGGTCTTCTTCGAGCCAGTCGCGCAGGCCGGGATTGCGCAGCAGCTCGTAGACCGAGCCGCTGATCAGATGCGTGGTCGTCTCGTGGCCGGCGAACAGGAGCAGCACCAGCATCGCCACCGCCTCGTCGCGGCTTATGCGCCCTCCCTCGCGCTCGACACGGACCAGCTCGGCGATCAGCCCCTCGCCGTCGCCTTCCCGCGCGATGTCGAGGCGTTTCTGGAGATAGCGCTTGATCGCCGCGATCGCCGGCAGCGCGGCGACGAAGCCGAAGCCGCTCGTGAAGCGGGTGAGGGCGAGCCCCCAGGCGGTGAATTTCGGCCGGTCCTCGTCCGGCAGGCCGAGCAACTCGCAGATCACCGCCAGCGGCAGCGGCCGCGCGAACCGCTCGACGAGGTCGGCCGGGTTGCCGGCGCCGAACAGGCGCTTGGCGAGGTCGTCGGCGATCGCCTCGATGCGCGGCTGCATGTCGAGCACGGCGCGGCGGCGAAACGCCTCGTCGACGAGCTCGCGCAGCCGGCGATGGTCCGGCTCGTCCATCGTCACCATGCTCTCGGTGAGCGTGCGCAACAGGCCCGGCAGCCACCATCTGAGGCCGGCGATGCGCCCGTCCATGCGCATGGCGAAGGTCTTGTCGTCCTTCAAAAGGCGCTCGGCGGCGGCGCGGGTCGTCGTCACCCACACCGTGCCGATCAGCGGGAACCGCACCTGCACCAGCGGCCCGATCGCCCGCAGCCGGGCGATCCCGGCCGCCGGATCGCGAAAGAAGTCTTGGCTCGTAAAGTCGGCCTGCACTGCTGGTCCCCGCCCCTCCGTCCAGGCGCCGACGATGGCAGCGAAATGCGGCCTTCATTGGCGGCCGGCGAGGTCGTCGAGCGCGGGCGCGTCGAAGCAGGTCGATCCGGCCCACATCGTGACCGTCGAATCTTCCGCCTCTGGAGCCGGAGCGGCTCTTCCTCCAAAGGGTGAGGACACGCTCAGGCGAGCGGTGCCGCGGGCGGTCCGCGGCGATCGTCGAGACCGCGCCTAAACCATCGACACGGTGCAATCGGCCTGGAACGGTCCGGTCGCAGAGATGAAGAACTCGGGCGACTTCGCGCCCCTATGAAAGAGCAGCAGCTGTTGGTTGAACGTGTAGATCTTGCGCGGGCCATGCTCGTTCAATCGCTGCCAGGAGAGCGGGATTTGCGTCCGCGAGCCCGCGACCGTCAGCTGGACCCGATAGACGGATGTGGCCTCGTCCTTTGTGAAGACCGTGCACGAGACGAAGCGAATCTCGCTGCTGTTGTCGCGCATCGGTACCGTGAACTTGCAGAAATCGTTCTCCGCCACGCAGCCGTACTCGACCGTGAACGGGTCGGCGGATGCGGCCGATGCGGTCAGCACGGCGGACGCGAAGAGCGCAGCCGCGATCGACGAGATCGATTTCATGTTCGCTCTCCTGTGCGAGCACTTGCCTCGGGCCACGAGGCGGCCGCGCTCAAGCTACCACTTTTCTCGCAGAACGAAGCGTTCGATACGCTCGACCGCCCTCGCCCTGTTGCCTGCCGCAAATCTCATGCTCTAGCTTCGCGTTGCGCGCATTCCGCGCGGCATCGGGGAGGAGAGGCGAATGATCGTCCGATTGGCGTCCGGTCTGCTTTGTGCGGCCATTGCCACGTGTTTTTTCGCCGAAGCGGCCAGCGCGAAGGAACAGCCGTTCAACCGGCGGGTCGAATTCGAATGCAAGGACGGCAACACTAGATGCACCGGCGACATCGATGTACCTAAATCCGATCGGACGACTATAAATTTTGTCTCCTGTTGGTTAACCTATAGTGGCGAGCTGCGCCCCCAGCTCAATATTACCAGGGCCGATGAGGAGAGTGGCTTCTTCATTCTGATGACGCCGACCGGAACCAATATCAAGATCATCAGCCAGACCGTCTCCATCTATGTGCCCCGTTCGGCCGGAAGCTTCCTCGTCTTCTCCGTCCATAGCGGGCAGATACAGCAGCCGCCGAGCTGCGTCGTGTCCGGCTTCCACGATTGAGCGCGCCATAGCCGTCACTTGGCCGTCGCGCCCGTCGCCTTCCGCGTCCATTCCCGCACGAAGCCGACGAAGGCGGCGAGTGGCGCGGGTGGGCGGTGGCGGCTCGGATAGTAGAGCAGGGGACCCGGAAAAGGCTGGCACCAGTCGTCGAGCACGCGGACGAGCCGGCCGGTGGCGACGGCCTCGCCGAGATAGCTGTCGAACGTGCCGAGGAAACCGAGGCCCGCCTCGGCTGCCGCGAGCTGCAGCGTGATGCGGTTCGTGGTCAGCGGGCCGGCGGGCGAGATTTTCACCGTGCGGCCGTCCTTCTCGAACTCCCAGGGCAGCAGCACGCCGCTCGCGAAGCGTATGCCGATCATCGGCTTGCCGAGAAGGTCGGAGGGCTGCCGCGGTGTCCCGTGCCGAGCGAGGAAGCCGGGCGAGGCGGCGACCGCATAGCGCTGCGGGCCCCCGAGCGGCACCGCGACCATGTCCTGGGCGAGATGCTCCTCCCAGCGGACGCCGGCGTCGTAGCCGCGGGCGACGATGTCGACGAGGGCCGTCTCGGCAAAGACCTCGAGCGCGATCTCCGGATAGCGGGCGAGGAACGGCGGCAGCATGGGCCCGAGCACGAGGTCGATCGCCGGCGCCGGCGCGGAAATCCGTAGTCGCCCGCGCGGCACCGCGCTGCGCTCGCGGGTTGCCGCGACAGCCGCGGAAAGCTCGTCGAGCGCCGGGCCGATCTTGCGCAGCAGCTCCTCGCCCGCCTCGGTCGGCGCGACGCTGCGCGTCGTGCGGTTGAGGAGGCGCACGCCGAGCCGCCGCTCGAGGTCGCGCAGCCGCTGGCTGAGGCCGGATACCGAAACGCGCTGCTCGATCGCCGCGCGGCGAAAGCTTTTGTGCCGGGCGACCACCCGAAAGGCGTTGAGATCGCGAAGGTCTTCCATTGTTCATCCAGACGAACAGTGCATCCGCATTCCGCCAGCTTATCGCACGATGCGAGCTGCGCCATCTTCGGGGCGAGGCGGCACGCACGGCGCCGAAAACGGAGGAGTCTTCGCGATGGAACAGCGGCAACTCGGCAGGATGGGCCCGACCGTCTCGGCGCTCGGTCTCGGCTGCATGGGCATGTCCGACTTCTACGGCCCGGCCGACAGATCCGAGAGCATCGCCACCATCCACGCCGCGCTGGATGCCGGCATCACGCTGCTCGATACCGGCGACTTCTACGGCATGGGCCACAACGAGCTTCTGATCCGGGAAGCGCTCGCCGGACGAGACCGCGAGAAGGCGGTGATCAGCGTGAAGTTCGGTGCCCTGCGCGGCCCCGGCTTCACCTGGAACGGCTATGATTCACGCCCCGCCGCGGTGCAGAATTTCCTCGCCTATTCGCTGCAGCGGCTCGGCACCGACTACATCGACATCTACCGCCCGGCGCGGCTCGACCCCGACGTGCCGATCGAGGACACGGTCGGCGCCATCGCCGACATGATCAAGGCCGGCTATGTGCGCCACATCGGCCTGTCGGAGGTCGGCGCCGAGACGATCCGGCGGGCGGCGGCCGTGCATCCGATCGCCGACCTGCAGATCGAGTACTCGCTGATCTCGCGCGGCATCGAGGAAAAGATCCTGCCGACCTGCCGGGAGCTCGGGATCGGCATCACGGCCTATGGCGTGCTGTCGCGCGGCCTGATCAGCGGCCATTGGAGCAAGGAGCGCTCGGGCCGCGATTTCCGCAGCATGAGCCCGCGCTTCCAGGGCGAGAATCTCGACAGGAACCTCGGCCTCGTCGAGGCCATCCGGCAGGTCGCCGACCGGCGCGGCGCGAGCGTCGCCCAGGTCGCCATCGCCTGGGTGGCGGCGCAGGGGAAGGACATCGTGCCGCTGGTGGGCGCCCGCCGCCGGGACCGGCTCGCCGAGGCGCTCGGCGCGCTCGATGTGCGGCTCGGCCCGGCGGAGCTTTTGGCGCTCGCCGAGGC
>JAEZCD010000119.1 GCA_023430145.1 Pseudomonadota bacterium | reverse complement strand
GCCTCGGCGCGGGCGTCGTCGGCGAGCAGGGCTTCGCGGTCGGCGACCGGGATCTGGTAATAGTCGGGATGGATCTCGCTGAAGGCGAGGAAGCCGTGCCGATTGCCGCCGTACTCGACGAAGGCGGCCTGCAGGGAAGGCTCTACGCGCGTGACTTTCGCGAGGTAGATGTTCCCACGCAGCGGGCGCCGGCTGGCGCTCTCGAAGTCGAACTCCTCGACGCGGTTGCCGCGCACCACCACCACCCGGGTCTCCTCGGGATGGGTGGCGTCGATGAGCATCTTGTTGTTGGCCATGGATTTTCTCGTTTGAAACGATGCACGGGCCGGCTGCCTCTACGGGGCGCGGGCGGGCGCATCTGAGGATCGAACAGGCCGGGGCTGTCGCGGAGGGCGGATCGATCCACCAGCATGCCGACATATCCCGGTCGGGCGCCCGAAGGCGCCGGGTTGCAAATGCGTGCCAAGGCGAGCGGCACGCGGCTGCCACGGCCGGAGCCTGCTTCGCAGGCCACCGAAACGAGTGCGACAGGCCGCGCTGCGATCGTCGCCGCGGCCGATCGGTCGCGATCGGCGACGGGGCGCGGTGGCCGGAAGGATGGCCGTCCCATTAGCCGCATCGACTCGGGGACAACCGTGGACGTCTCTCTTTAGCCTCTCGGTCTCGTGATTGACAAGCAGCGGCGTCGCCGTGGCCGCCGATCTTGTGACCGGAAACCCACAAGCGGCCGCAGAGCGGGTCCGCAAACCACAAGAAGCGGTTAACCGCGCCGGCTTACGACGGTAAAGGTGATTCCGAGAGCAATCCGGCAAGCGGCAGGTTCCATGACGTTCGCCCGGCACATGTCGGTCCTCGCCACGGCGATCCTCGTGATCGCCGCCGGCGATGCCCGTGCCCAGGCGCCCGAGCCGCCGGTCGTCGCCCGCGACGCCCGCCTCGGCGGCGACGGCCTGCGCACCCGGCTCGTGATCGATCTCGACCGCACGGTGCCGGTGCGCGCCTTCACGCTCGCCGACCCGTATCGGGTGATCATCGATCTGCCTGATGTGAGCTTTCAGCTGCCGCCCGGCAAGGGCACGCAGGGGCGCGGGCTGATCAGCGCCTTCCGCTACGGCCTGTTCGCGCCCGGCAAGGCGCGCATCGTCGTCGACGCGACCGGGCCGGTGGCGGTCGACAAGGCCTTCGTGCTCGATCCGATCGACGACCAGCCGGCCCGCCTCGTGCTCGACCTCGTCAAGAGCGACCGCAAGAGCTTCCTGCGCGCCGTCTCGGCGCGCGAGAGCGAGCGCCGCGCCGCGGCGGTGCCGGCCCAGCCGCCGGTGCCGCGCGCACCGACCGACGACACGCCGGTGATCGTCATCGATCCCGGCCATGGCGGCATCGATCCGGGCGCCTCCGGCTCGGGGACCACCGAGAAGGACCTCGTGCTCGCCTTCGCCCAGCGGCTCGGCGAGAAGCTGTCCGCCGGCGGCCGCTACCGGGTGGTGATGACGCGCTCCTCCGATACCTTCGTGTCGCTGCGCGACCGGGTCGAGATCGCCCGCGAGAACGCCGCCGCGCTGTTCGTCTCGGTGCATGCCGACACACTCGGCGACGATCCGTTCGGGGTGCGCGGCGCCACCGTCTACACGCTGTCGGAGACGGCCTCGGACGAGCAGGCGGCGCGGCTCGCCGAGAAGGAGAATCGCGCAGACGTGATCGCCGGCATCGATCTGACCGACGAGCCCGAGGAGGTCGCCGGCATCCTCATCGATCTCGCCCGCCGCGAGACCAAGACCTTCGCCATGCAGTTCGCCCGCACGCTGGTCGGGGAGCTGCGCACCTCCTTGCGACTGAACAAGAATCCGGTCCGCTCGGCGGGTTTCCGGGTGCTGCGCGCGCCCGACGTGCCCTCCGTGCTGCTCGAGCTCGGCTATCTGTCGAGCCCCGAGGACGTGAAGCTGATGACCTCGGAAGCCTGGCGCGACCGTGCGACCGGCTCGGTGGCGCAGGCGATCGACGGCTTCTTCAAATTGCGTGTCGCCGGAACCCCGGTTCCTAAGCTAAACTGACCTGGCCGGCATGCAGCGGGGCGCTCGGCCGCAGTTTCTCCACAAAGCCCCGCGATGCCGGACGACGGGGGAGCGTGAGGCCAGCCGACGCTCGCTGATCCGAGGCACCTGACGAAGCGAGAGTGATGCGCGGTCTCCTGAGGTTGTTCGGATTCTTGTTCGCCGCCGGCACGATCGTGGCGGTGGTGGGGGCGGTCGGCGTCGGCTTCTATCTCTACGAGTTCTCCAAGGACCTGCCGGACTACGAATCGCTCGCCAAATACGAGCCGCCGGTGATGACGCGGCTGCATGCGGTCGACGGCAGCCTGATCGCCGAGTACGCCAAGGAGCGGCGGCTCTACATGCCGATCCAGGCGGTGCCGAAGCTGATCGTCAACGCCTTCATGGCGGCCGAGGACAAGAATTTCTACCAGCACGGCGGCATCGACCCGACCGGCATCATCCGTGCCGCGGTGACCAACCTGCAGAACCGCGGCCGCAACGTCCGCCCGCAGGGCGCCTCGACCATCACCCAGCAGGTGGCCAAGAACTTCCTCCTTACCAACGAGACCAGCATCGAGCGCAAGGTCAAGGAGGCGCTGCTGGCGCTGCGCATCGAGCAGGCCTACAGCAAGGACCGCATCCTCGAGCTCTATCTGAACGAGATCTATCTCGGCCTCGGCTCCTATGGCGTCGCCGCCGCCGCGCTCGTCTATTTCGACAAGTCGGTCAACGAGCTGACGCTCGCCGAGGCGGCCTATCTCGCCGCGCTGCCGAAGGCGCCGAACAATTATCACCCGTTCCGCTACCCCGATCGCGCCATCGAGCGCCGCAACTGGGTCATCGACCGCATGGTCGAGGACGGGCATGCGAGCCGCCAGGAGGGCGAGAAGGCCAAGGCGACGGCGCTCGCGGTGACGCCGCGGCCGACCGGCGCGCACATCTTCGCCGCCGAGTATTTTGCCGAGGACGTCCGCCGCGAGCTCTACGAGAAGTACGGCGAGAAGGGCCTCTACGAGGGCGGCCTGTCGGTGCGCACGACGCTCGACCCGCAGATGCAGTCGACCGCCAAGAAGATCTTCACCGCCGGCCTCGTCCGCTTCGACGAGCGCCTCGGCTGGCGCGGGCCGATCAAGGAGACGCAGCTCTCGGGCGACTGGGCGGCCGCGCTCTCCGACATCGCCGCCTATGGCGACGTGCCCTGGAAGCTCGCCATCGTCCTGCAGTCGGGCGCCGAGCAGGCGACGATCGGCCTGCAGCCGCCGCGCACCCCCTCCGGCGCGCAGTCGAACGAGCGTACCACGGCGCTGCTGCCGCTCGAGGGCGTCAAATGGGCCCGCTGGGCGACCGGCCCGCAGCGCGGCGCGGCGGTGAAGTCGGTCGCGCAGATCGTCAAGCCCGGCGACGTCATCTATGTCGAGGAGCTCGAGGGCAAGGAGGGGCAGTACCGCCTGCGGCAGATCCCGGAGATCTCCGGCGCGCTCAGCGTCGTCGATCCGTTCACCGGCCGCGTGCTCGCCCTCGTCGGCGGCTTCTCCTACGACGAGAGCCAGTTCAACCGCGCCACGCAGGCGCTGCGGCAGCCGGGCTCCTCGTTCAAGCCCTTCATCTACGCCGCCGCGCTCGACAACGGCTACACGCCGTCGAGCGTGGTGCTCGACGCGCCGATCGAGATCAACCAGGGCGCCGGCCTCGGCGTCTGGAGGCCTGAGAACTATACGCAGCAGTTCTACGGCCCGCAGACGCTGCGCTTCGGCATCGAGAAGTCGCGCAACGTCATGACGGTGCGCCTCGCCCAGGACATGGGCATGCCGCTGATCTCCGAATATTCCCGCCGCTTCGGCGTCTACGAGGATCTGGCCCCCTATTTGTCGATGTCGCTCGGCGCCGGCGAGACGACGCTGCTGCGCATGACGGCCGCCTATTCGATGTTCGCCAATGGCGGCCGCAAGATCCAGCCGACGCTGATCGACCGCATCCAGGACCGCTACGGCCGCACCATCTACCGGCACGACCAGCGCGAATGCCGCGGCTGCGACGCCGACGCCTGGAAGAAGCAGGACGAGCCGACGCTGGTCGACAACCGCCAGCGCGTGCTCGATCCGATGACCGCCTACCAGATCACCTCGATGCTGGAGGGCGTCGTGCTGCGCGGCACCGGCACCCGCATCCGCGAGGTCGGCAAGCCGCTCGCCGGCAAGACCGGCACCACCAACGACTACAAGGACGCCTGGTTCGTCGGCTTCTCGCCCGACCTCGCCGTCGGCGTCTATCTCGGCTACGACAAGCCGCGCTCGATGGGCCGCGGCGCCACCGGCGGCGAGGTGGCGGCGCCGATCTTCCGCGACTTCATGAAGGTGGCACTGGCCGACAAGCCGGCGGTGCCCTTCCGCGTGCCGCCGGGCATCAAGCTGATCCGCATCAACGCCAAGACGGGCCTGCGCGCCGGCCCGGGCGAATCGGGCGGCGTCATCCTCGAAGCCTTCAAGCCCGGCACCGCGCCGCCCGACAGCTACTCGATCATCGGCTACAGCGATGCGAGCGGCCGCCCGCTGACGGTGAGCCCGGAAGCCGACCGCGCGGTGCGAAGCGGGACGGGCGGGCTGTACTGAGGCGCGTCGCGCGCAGCCGCTCCTCCCGGGCGCGGGCGCGAGAGACAAATCCACGGCCGCCATCGCGTCGACCTGATCGCGGTGCTACCAGCCTCCTTCGCAAGGAGGCACATCATGGATGCGCGCGAGGTCGCGGCCTGTTGGGAGGCTAATGCCGCCGTCTGGGCGCCGCAGGTGCGGGCCGGCTACGACGTCTACCGCGACAAGCACAACACGCCGGCCTTCCTCGCCTTCCTGCCCGAGGTGGCAGGCCTTTCCGGCCTCGACATCGGCTGCGGCGAGGGGGCGAACACCCGCGCCGTGGCGCGGCTCGGCGCCGCGATGACCGGCGTCGACATCGCCCCGACCTTTTTGGCTTACGCGCGCGAGGCCGAGGCGGCCTCCCCGCTCGGCATCGCCTATCTCGAGGCGGACGCGGCGCGCCTGCCGTTCGCGGACGAGAGCTTCGACTTCGCCACCGCCTTCATGTCGCTGATGGACGTTTCCGACCAGCCGGGCGCGCTCGGCGAGGCGTTTCGCGTCGTCCGGCCGGGCGGCTTCCTGCAGTTCTCGATCCTGCATCCGTGCTTCGTGCCGCCGCGCCGCCGGACCATCCGCGACGACAGCGGCACCGTGACCGCCGTCGAGGTCGCCGACTATTTCGCCGACACCGATGGTCGGATCGAGACCTGGTGGTTCGGGGCGCTGCCGGCCGAGCAGCGCGCGAGCATTCCCCCGTTCCGCGTGCCGCGCTTCCATCGGACGCTCAGCGCCTGGGTCGGCATGTGCACGGCGGCCGGCTTCGCCATCGAAGCGATGGGCGAGCCCTGCGCGACCGAGGCGGAGGCGGCCGCCGAGCCCGTCATCGCCGACACGCGCGTGACGCCCCTGTTCCTGCATGTCCGCCTGCGCAAGGCGCGATAGGCGGCGGCAATCGGGTGGTCCGCGGCGAGCGGCATCGGACCAAGCGCGACTGCGCCATGCGCCGCCGAGTTGCGGATTTGTGATCGCCGGCGCGGTGCGCGCCGCCCTTTGCCGCGCCAGCAAGCAACGGGGCGCGGCTTGACAGAGCCCCGACGTGCTCCCACCTCGGGCGCGACCCGTGGTCCGGGCCCCTCTGGCGAGCGCTGCCGGCGCTCTTGCGATGTCGGACCGATGCTCGACATCGCATGCCGGCACGGAGGAGGTCTCGTTGGAGATCGGGTTCCTGCTCGCCGACTTCATCGGCAAGCCGGTTTGGATGTGGCTCGCCTTCCTCGGCATCGTGCTCGGCCTGCTCGTCTTCGACCTCGGCGTGCTGCACAGGCAGCAGCGGGAGATCGAGATGCGGGAGAGCCTCGTCCTCTCCGGGCTCTATATCGGCCTCGGGCTCGCCTTCGGCGTCTGGGTCTGGTGGTATCTCGGCCCCGAGCCGGGCATGAACTACTTCACCGGCTTCGCAATCGAGAAGGCGCTGGCGATGGACAACGTGTTCGTCATCGCCATGATCTTCGGCTTCTTCGCGGTGCCCCGCGCCTATCAGCACCGCGTCCTGTTCTGGGGCATTCTCGGGGTGATCGTGCTGCGCGCGGTCATGATCGGCCTCGGCGCCGCGATCGTCTCCGAGTTTTCCGGGATCCTCTACGTCTTCGCCGCCTTCCTGATCGCCACCGGCGTCAAGATGCTGGTGTTCGCTGACCGCGAGTACGACGTCGGCTCCAATCCGATCCTCAACATCCTGCGGCGCCGCTTCAACGTCACGAGCGAGCTGCACGGCGAGCGGTTCTTCGTGCGTAAGCCGGACCCGCGGACGGGCCGGCTCGCCTGGTTCATGACGCCGCTCTTCCTCGCGCTCGTCATGATCGAGATCGCAGACGTGATCTTCGCGGTCGACTCGGTCCCGGCGATCTTCGCCATCACCACGGACCCCTTCATCGTCTACACCTCCAATATCTTCGCGATCTTGGGGTTGCGGGCACTCTATTTCGCCTTGGCGGCGATGGTGCACCGCTTCCATTACCTCAATTACGCGCTCGCCGGTGTGCTGATCTTCGTCGGTGCGAAGGTCTTCCTCGCCGACATGCTCGGCCTCGAGAAGTTCCCGCCGGCCCTGTCGCTCGGCGTCACCTTCGGCCTCCTGGCGGCCGGCGTCGCCTGGAGCTTGCTGAAGACCCGCTCCAGCGACGGTCCGCGCGCCGACCGTGCCCTTTCCTGACGCCGCCACAAAGGAGACGCCCTCATGCAGGACCTCATCGCAACCCTCGTCTCGTTCTTCCTGATCGAGCCGCTACAGGTCGAGATCGCCGAAAGGCTCGCCGCCGCTCGCGTCCCACAGGCCGTCGTCGCCGAGGTATCAGCCTGTGCGCGCGGCGCCGTGCCGACCTTGCTCGAGCGCGCCGCGAACGATCCGGCCTGGGCGGCGTCGAACGCGATCAAGCTGTGGCTCGGCTGGGCCCGTCCCGACGAGGTGCTCGTCGCGATAGCGCCCAGCTGCGCGCCCGCCGTCGAGACGGCGCGCTCCTTCCTCGGCAGCGCGTCGTCATCCTGATGGCACGCCGGATCTGCCCCGCTGGGTCCGAGACCCCGCGCAAGCCGGGCAAAGCCTCTCACCGGGCCCGGGGCTCCGCCCCGTGGCCGGCCCTCTCCCGTGGGCTCCCGTGGGAGAGGGAAGAAGACTCCTCAGGCGATCTTCTGGCCGGTCTTCTGCCAGTCGGCGACGAAGGCGGCGAGTCCCTTGTCGGTCAGCGGATGGCCGATCAGGCTGCGGATCACCGCCGGCGGGATGGTGGCCACGTCGGCGCCGATCATCGCCGCCTGCTTGACGTGGTTCGGCGTCCGCAGCGAGGCGGCCAGAATCAGCGTCTCGATGTCCTCGTAATTGTCGTAGATCGTCCGGATCTCCTCGATCAGCTCCATGCCGTCGAGGCCGATGTCGTCGAGCCGGCCGACGAAGGGCGAGATGTAGGTCGCTCCCGCCTTGGCGGCGAGCAGCGCCTGGTTGGCGGCGAAGCAGAGGGTGACGTTCACCTTCGTGCCCTCGTCGGTGAGGACGCGGCACGCTTTCAGCCCGTCCCAGGTGAGCGGCACCTTCACCACCACGTTGGGCGCGATCTTGGCGAGAATCCTGCCCTCGCGGAGCATCTCGTCGGTGGTGGTCGCCGCGACCTCGGCCGACACCGGCCCGGGCGTTATCTCGCAGATCTCGGCGATCACCTCCCGCATCGGCCGCCCGGCCTTCAGGATCAGCGACGGGTTGGTGGTGACGCCGTCGAGCAGGCCGGTTTCGGCGAGCTCGCGGATCTCGTTGGTGTCGGCGGTATCGACGAAGAACTGCATGGCATCGCTCCCGGGAGGTCGGCGAAGCCTTACGGCGGTTCCGGCCGAGGGTTCAAGAGCGAACGGCGGCCCGTGAGCCGCCGCTGCCGTTTTTCCGAGCCGATAGGGGTGCCGAAGTCAGGCCGCCGCCTGGCGGTTGACCCGCTCCTCGGCGATCACCGTGAGCTTCTTGTCGGCCGCCTTCTCCTCGGCGAGGTTCTGCTCGAGCAGGGTGGCGCAGTCCGGCCGGCCGAGCTCGCGCGCCCAGGTCGCCAGCGTGCCGTAGCGGGTGATCTCGTAGTGCTCCACCGCCTGCGCATTGGCGAGCATGGCCGCATCGAGCACCTGCTTGTCGGCGACGTTGCCCATGACCTCCTTGGCCTCGGCAATGATGCCGTCGATGGCCGGGCAGTCGACGCCCTTCACCTCCTGCTTGTGCAGGCGGAACACCTGCTCGAGCCGCTTCACATGGTTCTGCGTCTCGGCGAGATGCGCCTGGAAAGCCTGTTTCAGCGACGGCGACGTCGCCTTCTCGATCATCGTCGGCAGCGCCTTCAGGATCTGGTTTTCGGCGTAATAGATGTCCTGCAGCGTGTGGACGAAGAGATCGTCCATCGTGGCGATGTCCTTGGAGAACCAGCCCATCATACACTCCTTCAAGGAAAGGGATTGCCGCCCGCCGCTGTTGATGGGATTGGTGTCCCCGCGGCGGCGACTTGCGAGGAGAACTAACCGCGGCGCGGGCCGTTCCCGCGAGCCGGCACTTTTGTGCGGTGCGAAGCCGTGCCGCGGCGCTAAAGGTCGTCGGCTGCGCTAAGCGGGTGCCTCGCCACCCGAACGGCGAGGCTATGCGGCTTGTTAACGCCGATTTCAGATCGTCCCGCGGGGGGATGTGAAGACGGCGAATGTGGCTATAATTCCTATTAATTGGACTCTTCCAGGGATCACGATGCGCGGCACGCGGCACTGGCGCTTCTCGTCGCGTATCCTCGTCCCGGTGGTCTTCCTCGTCGTGACCATGATCGTCCTCGTGGGCGGCGTGCTGGTCTGGGCGGTGGAGCGCGCCGACCGCCTGTCCGACGAGCGCGAGACCGCGCATGTCGGCAGCCTCATCGCCGAGGCGGTGCGAAAAATCCCCCATGATCAAGAGAGCGTCGCGATCTGGGACGACGCGGTGACGAACGCCAGGCACGCCTTCGACGAGAAGTGGGTCGATACCAATCTCGGCCAATGGATGCAGGAGTATTTCGGGCACGACCGCGCCTATTTGATCGATCCCCGGAACCGCGTCCTCTACGGCATCACCGAGGAAGGGCGCGTCGGCCCGTCGCTCGAGGAGGAGATGCGCCGCGTCGCGCTGCCGCTCGTCGAGGAGGTGCGAAACTCGATGCGTGCGCGATCGCCGGACGCCCCGCCGCCGCCGGCGGCCGGCGGGCAGGACGCCGAGAACGCGCAGCCGCGGGCGGTCGATGTCGTCAAGCTCGGCCGGCGGCCGGCCGTGGTGAGCGCCATGCCGATCGTGTCGGACAGCGGCGACATCAAGCAGGAGCCCGGCTCCGAGCTCGTGCATGTGGCCGTCCGCTTTCTCGACGGCGGCTTCGTCCACAGCGGTCTCGAGGAGCATCTGCAGACGCAGGCGCGCTTCTCCCCCGAGCCGCCGACCTCGAAGGCCGAGCTCGCCTTCAGGCTGCAGACCTCGTCAGGCGATACCGCCGGCTGGTTCGTCTGGCGGCCGGCCCGCCCGGGCGGGCGGCTGCTCTCCGAGATCATGCCGGTCCTGATCGCCGCCCTTCTCGTTGTCGGCGCGATCATCACCTTACTCATCCTCTGGTTGCGGCGCTCCTCGGCCGAGCTGCTCGCGAGCGAGGCGGAGGCTCAGCGCCTCGCGCTGCACGACTCGCTGACCGGGCTGCCGAACCGGGCGCTGTTCGCCAACCGCCTCGAGCACGCGCTCGGCGGCGTGCGGCGGAGCGGCGAGATCGCCGTGCTCTACATCGACCTCGACCACTTCAAGAGCGTCAACGACACGCTCGGCCACGAAAGCGGCGATGTGCTCATCCGGGCCTTCGGCGCCCGCCTCGCGGCGGCCGCGCGGGCGACCGACACGGTGGCGCGGATCGGCGGCGACGAGTTCGCCGTCCTCCTCACCGGGCTCGACGGCTCGACGCGCCGCGTCGAGGACATCTGCCACCGCATTCTCGACATCGCCGCCGAGCCCTTCGAGGAGGCCATCGCTCCGGCCGGGATCGGGGTCAGCATCGGCGTCGCCATGGCACCCGCCGCGGGTGTGCTGCCGGGCGATCTCTTGCGCAACGCCGACATCGCGCTCTACGAGGCCAAGCGCGCGGGGCGGAACTGCTTCCGGGTCTTCCGCGAGCCGGGCGACGGCCATGCCGGCTTCGGGCCGCTCGGGCCGCGGCTCGGGCCCGGGATCACGCCCCCGTCGGTTGCCTGATCGCCGGCGCGAAGGTGACGCCGGCGGGGTCCTGGTCGCGGGCGGCGATATGGCCGGTGCGCGCGGCCTCGTCGATCACCGCGAGCAGCATGCGGACGCCCATCGGCCCGAGCGCCCGCCGCCAGAGGCTGGCGGCGTCCTCGCCGGGCTCGACCGCGACCTCCTCCTGGGCGGCGACCGGCCCGCCGTCCATCTCGTCGGCGAGGTGGTAGACGCTGCCGCC
>JAEZCD010000111.1 GCA_023430145.1 Pseudomonadota bacterium | reverse complement strand
GGCCGAGACGATCGCCGGCCTGCCGGCGCTGGCGGCCGCACCCGACGCGGTGCTGGTCGCCGAGGAGGCGGGCATTCCGCTCGACGAGGCGGCGGCGCTGCTGTTCGCGGCCGGCGAGTTCTTTCAGGTCGACCGCATCGTCGCCGCCGCCCGGGGACTGCCGATCGGCGACCATTTCGAGCGCCTCGCCGTCGATCGGGCGATCGATCAGCTCGCCGCCTCGCAGCGGGCGATCGCTATCGATGCCGCGAAGGTCGGCTCGGTCGAGGAATGGGCGGAGCGGCGCCCCGAATCGGCGCGCTTCCGCAACGCCGCGGGCGAGATCGCCGCCGCCGGCGGCTTCACGCTCGCCCGGCTCACCGTGGTCACGAGCCTGCTCGGCGATCTGGCACGCCGAAGGTGAGAGACCCGGCCCCACTGCCGCCGACCCGCCGCGCCGTCGTCGGCTGGGTGCTGTTCGACGTCGCCGCGCAGCCGGTCTTCACGCTCGTCACCACCTTCGTCTTCGCGCCCTATTTCGCCGCCCGCGTCGCCGCCACCCCGGCCGACGGCCAGGCGCTTTGGGGGTTCGCCACCGCCGCCGCCGGGCTGACGATCGCGCTCTTGGCGCCGATCCTCGGCGCCGTCGCCGACGCCACGGGGCGCCGCAAGCGCTGGATCGCGCTCTTCTCGAGCCTCGTCGTCGTCGGCTGCTGCATGCTCTGGTGGTCGATCCCGGGCGCGCAATGGGCCGTGCCGATCGCGCTCGTCGGCTTCGCGCTCGCCACGGTCGGCGCGGAGTTCGCGACGGCCTTCACGAACGCCATGATGCCCGGCCTCGTGCCGTCCGAGCGGCTCGGCCGGCTCTCCGGCTTCGGCTGGGCCGCGGGCTATACGGGCGGCCTCGTCAGCCTCGCGCTGATCCTCGTCTTCTTCGCCGCCGATCCTTCGACCGGCAAGACGCTCGCCGGGATCGCCCCCGTGCTCGGCCTCGATCCCGAGACCGGCGAGGGCGACCGTGCCTCGGGCCCCTTCTCGGCCATCTGGTACGTGCTCTTCATCACGCCGCTGTTCCTGTGGACGCCGGACAGTCCCGCCGGCCTGACGCTGCGGCGGGCCGTGCACTCGGGCGTCGGGCGGCTCGCCGAGACGGTCTCGCATGTCCGCGCCCACCGCAACGTGCTGCTCTTTCTTCTCGCGCACATGGTCTATGCGGACGGCCTCGTGGCCCTGTTCGCCTTCGGCGGAATCTATGCCGCCGGCACCTTCGGCTGGACGACGATCGAGCTCGGCGTGTTCGGCATCCTGCTCACCGTCTCCGGCACGGCCGGAGCGCTGATAGGCGGCCCGCTCGACGACAAGCTCGGGCCGAAGGCGGTGGTGCTCGGCGCGCTGGCGCTGCTGGCGCTGGCCAGTCTCGGCATCCTGTCGGTCGATCGCGAGCACGTGCTGTTCTTCGTCGCCGTGGCGCCGCCGGTGCCCGGCGACGGCTTGTTCGCCTCGGCGCCGGAGCAGGTTTATCTCGGCCTCGGCCTGCTCATCGGCGCCGTCGGCGGGCCGCTGCAGTCGGCTTCGCGGACCCTCCTCTGCCGGCTCGCGCCGGAGGGCCGGCTGACGGAGTTCTTCGGCCTCTACGCGCTGTCCGGGAAGGTGACGTCCTTCGCAGCCCCGCTGCTGGTCGGCCTTTTGACGTGGCTCACCGCGAGCCAGCGCATCGGCATCAGCCTCTTACTGGTGTTCTTCGTCGGCGGCGCGCTGCTGCTGGCGCAGGTGCGCGTGCCGCGGGCGGGGTGAGTAAGAGCGCCGACCTCGCCGTCATTGCGAGGAGCGAAGCGACGAAGCAATCCAGCTTTAGGGCGCTGGAGAAGAAGCTGGATTGCTTCGCTTCGCTCGCAATGACGCCGAGCGAGCTACGCCGTCTCGTAGCCGCGTGATTTCGCCTCGGCCGTCTCGGCGCCACCGAGCCGGGAGAGGAAATCGCCGTGGGCCATGGGCTTGGAGAACATCGGATAGTTCTTCTCGACCGCGAGCCGCTGCTCCTCCTCGCTGAGGGCGGCCGTGCAGTCGGTCAGGGTGATGACGTCGTAGCCCTTCTCGTAGGCCGAGCGCATGGTCGACTCGACGCAGCAGTTCGTCAGAAAGCCGCCGAGCGCCACCGTCTCGATGCCGCGGCTCCTGAGGATGAAGTCGAGATTGGTGCTGGCGAAGCCGCAGAGGCCGCGCTTGCCCTCCACGACGATGTCCTCCGGCGCGGGCTTCAGGTCGTCGACGATCTCGGCGCCCCAGGTGCCCTTGCGGAAGGACTGGCTGTCGACGACGCCTTTCAGGATGCCGTAGGGGGCGGGGCTCAGCTCCTTGTAGCCTTCCGCGAACGTGATCGGCGCGTGGATGATGGTGGCGCCCATCTCGCGCGCCTTCTTCACGAGCTCGACCGTGTTGGGCAGCATCTTCGTGCTGTCCATGACCGGCTTCACCGCCTGGTGCAGGGTGCCGCCCTCGGAGGTGAAATCGTTCTGGTACTCGATCAGGACGACCGCCGTCTTCTTCGGATCCATGGTGCCTCGCTCCCTTGTTTCGCTGCGTGAGCCGCGGGGAGGCCCACGATCGGCGAGGATAGTGCGCCGGCGCAATCGCAGGGCGCAAGCACGCGGACCGTCACAGGTCGCCCGCCCTTAGTCGCAGGGGGCGCGGAATCTCCGCCTCGTCACCGTCCGCGAGGTCTCCGCCTCGTCATCCTCCGCGCACGTCCCTCCGCTTCGTCACCCTCCGCGCAGGTCCCTCCGCTCGTCATCCTCCGCGCAGGCGGAGGATCCAGCCTTTACGGCTCGAAAGCTGGGTCCTCCGCCTTCGCGGCGGACGACGACAGAGCGAGCGGCCGACCGCGCGGCGACCTCGAGCCTCAGCCGAGCGTCACCGCGGTGCCGGAGGCGGAGACCATCAGCATGGATCCCTTCTCGCCGACCGTCTCGTAGTCGAGATCGACGCCGATGACGGCGTTGGCGCCGCGCTCCCGCGCCTCCTCGACCATGTCCTCGATGGCGATGTCGCGGGCCTTCTTCAGCTCCTTCTCGTAGGAGCCCGAGCGGCCGCCGATCACGTCCCGCACCGAGGCGAACAGGTCGCGAAAGAAGTTGGCCCCCAGCACCGCCTCGCCCGAGACGAGGCCGTGATAGGCGGTGATCCTGCGGCCCGCCACCTCGGCGGTGGTGGTGACGAGCATCTCCGGCTCGCTCGATCCCCAGAACGGCATGCTTCCCTCCCGCGTCGGTGCCGAAAAAGAACCTGTCGCGCCGGCCCACGTTCCGTCAGCGCGGGGCGATCCGCCAGGTCATGCGGACGCTGCCCTCGAAGCTCAGCGTCGCCGGCGGGATGATCTGCACCTGGCCGCCGGCCGGCAGGTCGGCCATCTCGCCCTCGCCGCGCGGATAGGCTTCGTCGTCGCTGATGTCCAGCACCGCGCCGAGGG
>JAEZCD010000081.1 GCA_023430145.1 Pseudomonadota bacterium | reverse complement strand
GTGCGCGGCCGTGATGTCCGCGCGCCGGCGGATAATGATGCGGTGCGTGATCGCCTGGCCCGAGCGTTCGGCGGTGACGTCGGGCCGGGCGGCGACCGGCTCCACCGCGGCCCAGACGGTCGCCACGGCCGCGAAGGAGCGCGCGACCCCGCCGGCGCCGTCGGCGCTCTCGCTCGGCGCCTCCAGCACCAGCCGGCGGCGCATGCGGGTGAAGGACGGCACGCTCACGGCACGAGCACCTGGTAGGGGGCGATCAGCGCGTCGACGGTCTTGGGCAGCAGCAGGTCGGCGGCGCCGACCAGCAGCCGGTCCTCGAACCAGTGCGCGACGAGGAGGCGGATCGCCTGGCGCAGCGGCTCGGGCACATCGGCGGCATCGCCGTAGCCGGCGACGACGTCGATCTCGATGCCGGCGACAGGGCGGCCCGGGCTCGGAAAACCGCGCCTGGCGACGAGCCGGGCCGGCGTGGAGGCGGCGTCGAGCCAGTATTCGGACGCGGGCAGCGTCTCGGCGTCGCCCTCGGCCGGGAAAAGGCGCACGGCAGAAATGCTCTGCAGCGGCGCGAGCGAAATCGGCACGATGCCGCCCGGCCAGCGGTCGCGAACGATGCGCCAGTTCTGTGTCACGAGCAGGCGCCGCGTCGCCGCCTCGATATGCAGCCGCGCCGCGGTGATCAGCGCCGCGACGAGGCCGTCCTCGTCGTCGTGCTCGAGGCGCAGGAAGGCTTTGGCCTCGGCGAGCGAGACGGGCTCGGCCTCGGGGCCGTCGATCAGGATCGCGCTCATGCGGGACCTCGGAAGGGATTTCTTCCCTCTCCCGGAGGGAGAGGGTGCCCGCGAAGCGGGCGGGTGAGGGGCTACGGAGTCTCAGAACGGGCGCCGTACGCCCTCATCCGGCCGCTGCGCGGCCACCTTCTCCCTCCGGGAGAAGGAAGATGGAGCGGACGTCCACTGCGCACTGATCCCTCCGCTCGTCGCCCTCCGCGAAGGCCTCTCCGCTCGTCATCTACCGCGAAGGCCTCTCCGCCCGTCATCCTCCGCGAAGGCGGAGGATCCAGTCTTCCTGCAGAGCATCGCAAGAAGACAGGCTGGGTCCTCCGCCTTCGCGGAGGACGACGAGGAGTGAGCGGAGGACGACGGGAGCGGCGGATAGACGCGAGAATTATCCGCGCGGCCGCTCAGCTCTCGGCGAACTTCAACAGCTTGATGGCGTCGAAATCCTGGACGCCGCCGCCGACACGCTTGGTCGTATAGAACAGCACGTAGGGCTTGGCCGAGTAGGGATCGCGCAGCACGCGGACGCCGATGCGGTCGACGACGAGGTAGCCGCGCCGGAAGTCGCCGAAGGCGATCGCGGTCGCGTCGGTGGCGATGTCGGGCATCGCCTCCGCCTCGACGACCGGGAAGTTCATCAGCATCGCCTGGCCGTGCGGCTGCGCGGGCGGCGTCCAGATGTAGTTGCCGTCGGCGTCCTTCAGCTTGCGGACGGCGGCCTCCGTGCGCCGGTTCATGACGAAGCTGCCATTCTGGCGGTAGCCGGCGCGCAGCGCATAGACGAGGTCGACGAGCTTGTCGGAGGGATGGCTCGCCGGGAAGGCGCCGTCGACGCCGGTGAGGAGCACGCCGATATTGCCCCAGGCCCAGGATGCGTTGGCGATCTGGTCGTAGTCGAGGAAGCCGCGCGGCTTGGCGGTGCCGTCGCCGGTGACGAAGGCGATGCCCTCCTGCTCGGCGAAGGCGGTCTCCACCTCCTCGGCGATCCAGCGGTCGAGGTCGACGGCGGAATCGTCGAGCAGCATCTGCGTCGCCGCCGGCATGGCGTAGAGCTCCATGGCCGGGAACGGCAGCTCGTCGAGGGTCGGCGTGTTGGTCTGCGGCCGCGAGGCCGTCTCGCCGACCCAGCCCGACGCGAAGCCTTCCGTGGCGACCGGCTTGCGGTAGACCGCGCCCGACACCGCGCGGACCGTGGCGATGCCGCGGATCGGCGACACCTCGGCGAGCTTTCGGCCGATCTCGCGCTCGGTCTCGTCGGGCACGAGGTAGCCGCCCTGGGCGTCGGTGCCGGCGACGAGCGCCTTCTGCTCGAGCAGCTTGAGGCCTCCCGTCTCGCCGCGGCGGATGTAGGATTCGAAGGCGCCGCGATGCTCGCGCCGGCTCCCGGCCGAGGTCTCGAGCGCCGGCCGCCGGGCCTTCAGCGTCAGCTCGTCGAGGAGGCGCTTCTGCCGGTCGAGCGCGTCGTCGATGCGGGCGAGCTTTTCGGTGGTGACCACGTCGCCGCCGATGCGGCTCTCGAGCTCGGAAAGGCGCTCGTCGTTCGCCGCCTTGAAAGCCTCGAAGGCGGTCATGAAGCCGTCGAAGGCCTCCACCACGTCGAGGCTGGTCGGCGGCGCCTCGCCGGCCTTGGTTTCGGGTGCGCGGGGCTCGTGCATGGTCATGGGTGGTTCCTTGTGGGGTGAGAATTTCTTCCCTCTCCCATGGGGAGAGGGTGCCGCCGAAGGCGGCGGGTGAGGGGTTACCGAGCTTCAGAACGGGCGCCGTACCCCCTCATCCGGCCGCTTCGCGGCCACCTTCTCCCCATGGGAGAAGGAAGGAGGCGCGCCCCGATGCACCCGCGCCTCGGGCAGCATCGGGAAGGTGACGACGGAGATCTCCCAGAGGTCGATCTCGACGAGGCGTCGGACGCCGACGCGCCGGTCGCGGCGGGCGCGCACCGTCTTGAAGCCGATCGACAGGCCGTCGATCGCCCCTTGCTCCAGCGCCGCCACTTCACGGGCGCGCCCCACCGCCAGATTCAGCCGGCCGCGGGCGAACAGGCCGCGGGCATCCTCGCGCAAGAATTCCCAGGCGCCGATCGGCTCGGCCGGATCGTGCTGGAACAGGCAGCGGATCTGCGCCGTGCCGCGGCGCTTCAGGCTGGTCGCGAATGCGCCCGGCTCCACGAGGTCGCCCGAAAGATCGACGACGCCGAACAGGCTGGCATAGCCTTCGATCACGCCCGCGGTGCCGCGGAGCGCGCCGCCGAGGCGCTTGGTCTCGGCCGCCGGCGACCAGCTCATCGGCCGGCCTCGCGGCCGGTCTCGGCGGTCGCCGCGAGCCGCTGCATGCCGCCGATGAAGCGGCGAATCTCCGTCAGCGCCGGCTCGACGTCGCGCGGCTCGGCCCGGAACAGGCGCAGCAGCGCGCGCCGGAAGCGTCCGATCATGGCTCTTCTCCGAGGGTCTGGTTGAAGCGGGCGAGCTCGCGCACGAAGGCGTCGAACCGCCGGTTCGCCTCGCCGAGCTCGCGGACGAGCAGGAGGACGAGGCTCGATGCGCCGCTCGCCCACAGGAACAGGGCGATGTGCGCGAGGTCGCCGCGGCCGGCGACGGTGTCGACGAGGTCGGGCATGGGTGTTCTCTTCGACTTCGCCGTTTCTGCCGATGTGCTTCCGCTCGTCATCCTCCGCGAAGGCGGAGGATCCAGTCTTTCTTCACTCTGCGATGCGGAAAGACTGGGTTCTACGCCTTCGCGGAGGACG
>JAEZCD010000059.1 GCA_023430145.1 Pseudomonadota bacterium | reverse complement strand
GCGCGGGCGCAGCGTGCTGCTGCTCGACCGTGCCGGGCGGATCAAGCCGTGCGGTGGCGCCGTGCCGCCGCGGCTGATCGGCGACTTCGACATCCCCGACCACCTCATCGTCGCCCGCATCACGGCCGCGCGGATCGTCTCGCCGAAGGCGCGGCACGTCGACATGCCGATCGGCGGTTTCGTCGGCATGGTCGACCGCGAGGAGTTCGACGAGTGGCTTCGCGAGCGCGCCGTCTCTGCGGGCGCGGTCCGGCGAACGGGGAGCTTCGAGCGGCTCGATCGCGCCGCGGACGGGAGCCTTCTCGTGCGCTACCGGCCCGGCCGGGAGGGGTCCGCGATCGCGACGGTTCGGGCGCGCGCCCTCGTCGGCGCCGACGGCGCCAACTCCGCCGTCGCCAGGCACGCCATGCCCGGCAACGGGCGGACGCCGTTCGTCTTCGCCTATCACGAGATCGTCCGCTCGCCGGCGACGAGCTCCGACGGCTTCGATGCCGCCCGCTGCGACGTCTATTATCGCGGCGCGCTGTCGCCCGATTTTTATGGCTGGGTCTTCCCGCACGGCGCCACCACCAGCGTCGGCGTCGGCAGCGCCAACAAGGGTTTTGCGCTGCGCGAGGCGGTCGGGGCGCTGCGCGAGACGGCCGGTCTCGACGATGCGCCGACCATCCGCCGCGAGGGCGCGCCGATCCCGCTGCGGCCGCTGTCGCGCTGGGACAATGGCCGCGACGTGCTGCTGGCCGGCGATGCCGCGGGCGTCGTCGCGCCGGCCTCGGGGGAGGGGATTTACTACGCGATGGCCAGCGGCCGGCTCGCCGCCGAGGCGCTCGACGCGCGGCTCGCCGGCGCCGACGGGCGCGTGCTCGCCGAGGCGCGCAAGAGCTTCATGAAGGCGCACGGGATGGTCTTCCGTGCGCTCGGCATGATGCAGCGCTTCTGGTACTCGAGCGACGATCGCCGCGAGCGCTTCGTGAAGATCTGCCGCGACCGCGACGTCCAGCAGCTCACCTGGGACGCCTACATGAACAAGGAGCTGGTGCGCGCCAGGCCGCTCGCGCACGCCCGCATCTTCGTCAAGAACATCGCCCACCTCACCGGCATCGCATCGGCCTGAGCGGCGGTTTGCGCTATGGTGACGCCGGGGAGCGCCCGGCGGGGAGGCGGCATGCTGCAGGAGCTCATCGTCGGCGGCCGTCTCGTCGATCTCGCGATCCTCGTCACCCTGGCCGAAGGGGTTGCCCTTTTCGCCTACCGGCGGATCACCGGGCGGGGGCCGGCCTTGCCCGAGGTGGCCGCCATGCTCGGCGCCGGCCTCTGCCTCATGCTGGCGCTCCGCGCGGCGTTGACCGGGGCCCCCGGCGGCGCGATCGTCGTCTTCCTCGGCGCTGCGCTCGTCGCCCACATCGTCGATCTCCGTCGGCGCTGGCCGCGGGGCGTGTCCCGATGAGGCTCCCGGCGGATCATCCGCTGCGCGTGCGGCTGCACGACGAGGTTCATGCCCGTCCGCCCGAGGCGATCGGCACGCCGTCGCGCCTGTCCTACCTCGCCCTGTTCTCGCCGGCATCGCAGCGCGAGGCCGAGTGGCGGCACGTCTGCGATCTCGCCCGCGCCTTCGACCTGCCGGTCCCGGCGGCCGACACGGTCCACTACAGCCGCGACTTCGGCCGCTTCCGCTTCACCTGGGAGCGGCACACCGAGTTCGCGCGCTACACGATCATCGTCCCCGGCGCGAACGATGGCGCGCCGTTCGCCGAGCCGGCCATCGAGGCGGTGCCTGAGGAGTGGATCGCCGGCCTGCCGGGAGAGCTCGTCGCCGCGACGCACGCGGCGATCCTCCGCGACGACCGGTCGCTCCGCCCGGACGAGATCGCCGAGCGCTGGTTCGAGGGCAACGTGCTGATCGGTGCCTTCATCGGGGACGGCGCCGCGCGCGCCTATACGGACTTCCGCATCCGGCCCGACGGCTTCGGCCGCCTTCTCGTGCAGGATCGGGACATGACGCCGCGCCAGTGCGGCCGCCTCGTGCAGCGCCTCCTGGAGATCGACACCTACCGGATTCTCGCGACGCTGGCGCTGCCGGTGGCGCAGGGCATGGTGACGACCCTCGCCCGCACGGAGCAGGAGCTGACGGAGATCACGCAGGCGCTCGCGCGCTCCTCCGAGAAGGACGAGCCGCAGCTGCTCGACCGCCTGACGCGGCTCGCCGCCGAGATCGAGGAGCGCGGCTCGCGGACGCACTATCGCTATGGCGCGGCGGAGGCCTATTACGATCTCGTGCAGCGCCGGATCGCCGACCTGCGCGAAAGCCACCTCGAGAAGCTGCAGGCCTTCGGTGCCTTCATCGAGCGGCGCCTGGCGCCGGCGATGAGCACCTGCCGCTCGGTGGCGGGACGCCAGGAGTCGCTGTCGGCGCGCGTCGCCCGCGCGACGCTGCTGCTCGCCACCCGGGTCGATGTGACGCTCGAGAAGCAGAACAAGGCGGTGCTGGATTCGGTGAACCGTCGCGCCGGGCTGCAGCTGCGGCTGCAGACGACCGTCGAGGGTCTCTCGGTGGTGGCGATCACCTACTATCTCGTCGGCCTCGTCGGCTATGCGGCAAAGGCGGTCGAGGCGGCGACGGGCCTGCACATCGACCCGGCCATCGCCATGGGCGCGAGCATCCCGCTCGCCGCGGTGCTCGTGACGCTCGGCATCCACCGCATCCGCCGCGAGGTGATGAAGCCGCGCTGAGGCCGATGCGCTGGCGCTCCATTCGGAGGCGTCGAGACGCCGAAACGGTTTGCTACTCGTGCCGGAGCGCCTCGATCGGGTCGAGCCGGGCGGCGCGGCGGGCGGGGAAATAGCCGAAGATCACCCCGACCAGCGCCGAGAAGCCGAAGGCGACGAGGATGATCGTCGTGTCGAGCACGAAGGGAACGCGCATCCCGCCGCTCGCGAGAAAGGCGAGCCCGAGGCCGAGCAGAATGCCGACGAGGCCGCCGAACAGCGACAGCACCACAGCCTCGACCAGGAACTGCGTCAGCACCTGGCTCTCGAGCGCGCCGATCGCGAGGCGGATGCCGATCTCTCGCGTGCGCTCGGTCACCGACACGAGCATGATGTTCATGATACCGATGCCGCCGACGAGGAGGCTGACGGCGGCCACCGCGCCGAGCAGCGCCGTCAGCATTTTCGTGGTCGCCATCGCCGTTTCCGCGAGCTGCTTCATGTCGCGGACGGAGAAGTCGTCGATCTGGCCGGGCGAGATGTTGCGCCGCTCGCGCAAGAGCCGCTCGACGTCTGCCTGCACCTTCCCGGTGTCGACGCCCTCCCGCGCCGAGACGCCGATGGCGCCGATGTCGGTGTTGCCGGCGAGGCGCCGCTGGAAGACGCGCAGCGGCATCACGACGACGTCGTCCTGGTCGGTGCCCATGCTCGACTGCCCCTTCGGCTGCAGGACGCCGATGACCTCGCAGGAGACGTTCTTGACGCGGATCCGCTGGCCGATCGGTTCGGCATGGCCGAAGAGCTCCTCGCGTACAGTCTCGCCGATCAGGCAGACGGCGCGGCCGCCCCGCACCTCGCCTTCGAGGAACTGGCGGCCGGCGGCGATCGTCCATGCCTGCGTCACCAGGAAGTCGTTGTCGGTGCCGGTGACGAGCGTCACCCGGTTCTCGGTTCCGTAGATGACGGTGAGCGACTTCTGCGAGGTCGGCGCCACGGCCCGCAGGCCCGGTATCTGGTTCCGGATCGCCTCCACGTCGCGGCCGTTGAACGGTTTCGCGTCACTGCTGGCGCGCCCGGGCCCGAACTGGCCGGGACGGACGAACAGCAGATTGGTGCCGAGGTCGGCGAGGTCGGCGGAGACCTTGACGGTCGTTCCGCGGCCGATGGTGACCATGGCGATCACCGCGCCGACGCCGATGACGATGCCGAGCACGGTGAGGAACGAGCGCAGCGCGTTGCGCCGGATGGCCTGGAAAGCGAGCTTGATCGCCTCCAGCAGCATCACGCGGCCTGTTTGTCCGTGGCGTCGACGTCGATCCTGCCGTCGACGAACCGGATGAGGCGGCGCGCGAAGGCGGCGATGTCGGTCTCGTGCGTCACCATGATGACGGTGATGCCCTGGTCGCGGTTGAGGCTCGTGACCAGCTCCATGATCTCGAGGCTGGTCCTCGTATCGAGGTTCCCGGTCGGCTCGTCGGCGAGCAGGACCACCGGGTTCGTCACGATGGCGCGGGCGATGGCGACGCGTTGCTGCTGGCCGCCCGACAGCTCCGCCGAGGTGTGGTGCGCGCGGCCGGCGAGGCCGACGCGATCGAGGGCGTGCATGGCCCGGGCGCGCCGCTGCCGCTGCGGCAGGCCGCGATAGATAAGCGGCAGCTCGACATTCTCGACCGCGGTGGTGCGCGGCAAGAGGTTGAAGCCCTGGAACACGAAGCCCAGGAAATGGCGCCGCAGCAGCGTGCGCTGGTCGCGGCTCAGCCGGCCGAGCGAGACGCCCCGGAACAGATAGTCGCCGGACGTCGGCGTATCGAGGCAGCCGATCAGGTTCATCGCCGTCGACTTGCCTGAGCCCGACGGGCCCATGATGGCGACGAACTCGCCCTCGGAGATCGTGAGATCCACCCCGGCCAGCGCGTGCACGGCCGCGTGTCCCGAGCCATAGACCTTGGCGACGCGTCGGAACTCGATCAGCGGTGGGCGATCGCCGTTGCCCGCCATCGCGGTCATCGTCCCTCGGCGACGGCGTCGACGATCACCCGATCGGCGGCGAGCTCGCCCCCGGCGACTTCCGTCCGGCGGCCGTCGGTGGCGCCGACGACCACCGGGATGGCGGTCGGAACGCCGTCACGCAAGGTCCAGACGGTCCGGTTCGCGCCCGCATCCTCCTGCTTGCTCGCCGGGCGGAAGGTCGGTGGCCCAGGCAGGAGGCGCTGCAGGAAGCCTTTGCCGGAATCGGCTTCGGTCGCGGCCGGCGAGAAGCGAAGCGCCGCGTTCGGCACCAGCAGCGCGTCGTCGATCTGTTGAACGACGATTTCCGCAGTCGCCGTCATTCCGGGCCTGATCAACAGGTCGGAATTGTCGATCGACAGGATCGCCTTGTACGTCACGACGCCCTGCACGACCTCCGACCCGTAGCGCACATCCTTGATCTCGGCGGGGAATTTTCGGTCCGGATAGGCGTCGACGCTGAACGAGGCCTTCTGGCCGATGCGCACCTTGCCGACGTCGGCCTCGTCGACATCGACCCGCAGCTCCATGCGGCGCAGGTCCTCGGCGATGACGAACAGGACCGGCGCCTGCAGCGAGGACGCGACGATCTGGCCCGGATCGACGTTGCGCGCGAGGACGACGCCGTCGATCGGCGAGCAGATGCACGCCTTGGCGAGATTGATCTCGTTGAGGCGCAGCTCGCCCTCGGCCGCCTTCACCTCCGCGAGCGCCTTGAGGTGCTGCGCCACGGCCCGGTCGTATGCGGCCCTCGCCAGCTCGTGCTCCTGGCTCGAGGCGAAGGCCTTGCCGACCAGCGACTTGGTCCGCTCGTAGATGCCGCGCTTCTCCTCGATCGAGGCGGCGGCATCGGCGACCAGCGCCTTCGACACTTCCAGCCTCGCGCGAACGCTCTCGACCGATGCGTTGAGCTTGTCGGTGTCGAGCTCGGCGAGCACCTGGCCGGTCTTTACGAGGCTGTTGTAATCGACCAGGACCTTGCGGACCGTGCCGGACAGCTCGCTGGAGATGTTGACCTTGGTGATCGGCTCGGCGGATCCGGTCGCCGTCACGATGACGGTCAGGTTCCCGCGCGTGACGGGCTCGGTGACGTAGTCGATCGCAGCCTTGCCGCTGCTCATGGTCCAGAGCGCATAGGCGGCGATCAGGGCGACGACGGCGGCGGCCGCCCACCGGACGGGTCGCGATCGGAGGAAGGCAAAACGGGGCCGCTCGTCGATGCCGAGCAGGACCTCGAGATCGGCGGTCTTGGATGACGGGTCGGCCCTCGCGGTCGCGTCGAGCAGTTGGGAAATCGGGGCTCCTCCAGGGGTGCCATCGGGGCACTCGATCGCAACTAGTGCATTGGCGCCCGATACCTCGCTCTGACCTGGATCAAGAAGGGGGCGGTGTTGCCGTGCGAGCTTGAGCACCGGCCCGCGGCTGAGGTGGATGACACGTCCATCCCATCTCCTCCTCAAATCCGCGGGGGGGGGGTGCCCGCCCA
>JAEZCD010000054.1 GCA_023430145.1 Pseudomonadota bacterium | reverse complement strand
GCGACGAACAGCGCGGTCGACGTCTTCCTGAAAGACCGGCGGCGGGGGCGCGAGACCGGCCGGGAGGCCGGCGCGCCGACCATCCTCACCGCCGCCGCCGAAGCCGTCTTCGCCGGCGCCTCGGCCGCCGGCCTCGGCGCAACCAATGACAGCCGGATCATCGGCTGGCTGCGCGGCCTGCAGACGGACGCTCCGGCGAGCGCCGACGAAGACCTCGCCATGGTACAGCGCGGATGACGGCCGTCCCCCACCATCCGTCGGCGGGCCTCGCCTTCAAGCAGCGTCTCGCCGCGCGCCTGCCGAGCCTCGTCGTGAACGTCGACCATCCTTCCGCCAGCCTGGTCGAGTTCATCGGCCGCCTCGGCGTCGACGCGGTCTTCTTCGACTGTGAGCAGGGTAGCCCCGACGTCGAATCGGTGGAGCACATGGCGCGCGCCGCGCGGCTCGCCGGCGTCGCCTCGCTGGTCCGCCTCTGGTCGCGCGATGCCTGGATGATCGAGCGCATGCTGCTGCGCGGCATCGACGGGATCGTCGTGCCGCGCGTCGACGACGAGGCGACCGCCCGCGCCGTGGTCGAGACCGTCCGCTACGTGCTGCCCGCCGCGCATGCGCGAACCTGCGTCATCGTCCAGATCGAGAGCGCGGAGGCGCTACACGCCCTCGAAGCCATGCTGCGGATCGACGGCATCGACGCCTACTTCGTCGGGCCCGTCGACCTGTCGAAGAGCCTTGGCCACGGCGGCCGCATCGACGGGCCGGAGATGGCCGGGATCATCCGGACGACGCTCGAGCGGATCGCCGGCGCCGGGCGCGCCTCCGGGATGCTCGTCGACGAGGCGACGGTGGCCACCTTCGCAGCGGCGGGCGCCTCCCTGCTCTACTGCCACGCCAATGATTTTATACGGATCGGCGCCGGCCTGTTCCGGGCGAGGATCGTCGCCCCGACGGGCGCGCGCATGCTGCAGAGATAGATCGGCGCTACATCTTCTCGCCCGGCAGGCGGCTCGCCTGCCGCACCCAGTCGCGGAACTGGGCCTCGTCGAAACGGTCCTCGTAGATGTCGAGGTAGCGGACGTCCGGATGCTTCGACGGGCCGGGCGGTTGAGGGCTCAGCGCCGCGCCGCGCATGAAAGTGACCTTCACGTACCTGGTGAAGCAGTGGAAGGCGAGGAACCAGCCGTCGCCCTCGTTGCCGTAGAGCGGCGAGTTCCATTTCACTGCCTTGGCGACGCCGGGCACGATCTCCTCGATCAGCCCATCGAGGCGGCGGCCGAGTGCGCTTTTCCATCCCGGCATCGCGGCGATGTAGGCTTTTACGGGCGCGTCGCCATAACCTTTCGGGATCTGCGGGTTGCCGCCCGAGAGCAGGCGCGGCCCGTCGGCCTGCGGCTGCGCGTCGACGGCGGGCCTCGCCGACTTCCCGCCGGTCGGCTTGGTGTCGGCGGGCCTCTTGGCTGCCTTCGCGGCCTTCGTCACTCGATCGCGTTCCATCCCGAACTCTCCGATTGCGGCCCCCGGCCTCCGCGGCCTCGTTTTGCCGAGGGGACCTGCGCGGCGCAGCGCCGATCCGGATCCTGCGCAAGAAAACGTCGCGCAGCGCAAGACCGCCTCCGTGTCTTCACTCGACGCCTGCTCTTTTTGCGCAAAAACCTCCGCTCGTCGTCCTCCGCGAAGACACTCCTCCCGGGGACGAGGAGAAAGACTGATCGTCCGCGTTCGCGGAGGATGACGGCCAGGTGGGTCGCGCGCCTTCCGTGCATGCCCGGGCTCGCGCGATCGGCCCGGGCGTGGGAGCCCTGGATTTCGCTTCCGCTCATCCAGGCTGCGGCCCGGCGTGCTGGGCGAACCACGCGACGATGGCGGGCATCTTCTTCTCGAAGCCGCCGGGAATGAAGACGTTGAACAACCCCGCACGAGCGTCGGTGCGGTTCTCGAAGTCGTGCACCGTGCCGGCGGGGACCATCAGGAACGAGCCGGCCGGCACGTCGTGCCAGGCCTCGCCGACGAGGATGCTCGGCCGGCCTTCGAGGACGAGAAACAGCTCGTCGTTCGCCTCATGGGAATGGGCGCCCGGTCCCGTCGAATGCGGCTCCAGCCACCATTCGGAGACGGAGTAGCGATCGCCCGTCTCGGCACCATCCGCCTTGAAGACGGCACGCATGCTGCCGCAGAGGTAGGGGCGTCCCTCGCCGGGCGCGAGAATGATGGGCTCGCGCTGTTCCATCTTCGACCTCCGATCATCCATCCTGAGAGCTCACGCTCCCGTCGAGTTGGGAACCGGCCTTCGGCGAATCCGGGTGGACTTAAGCCATTCTCCGCTCACCTCGGCCGCCAATTCGGGGCGCTCGCGAAGCGAGCGAGCCCGGAACCCATACTCCCGAATAAAGAGGGCACGGCAGGCACCGGCGAACTGCCTTGGAAATCGTGGTTATGGGTTCCGGGCTCGCGGGCTTCGCCCGCGCCCCGGAATGACGGAGAGGCAGCGTCGGAGCCGTTTCATCCATCCGGGTCGGCCGAAGGCCGGTGTCGAACTCGCAATGCCGGTGGCGCGGTCTTCGGCCTACTTCCCCGGCCCCGTCTCCACCGGCAGGTCCTGTCGCGAGCCCCATTCGGCCCAGGAGCCGTCATAGATCGGCGTGCCGGGCCGGCCGAGGCTCTCGAGGCCGAGCGCCAGTATCGCGGCCGTGACGCCCGAGCCGCAGGTCGTCACCACCGGCGCGTCGATGTCGACGCCGGCCTCGGCGAAGGCGGCGGCGAGCTCCTGCGGCGGCTTCAGGCGCCCCTCCCCCGTGAGCAGCGCGCGGTACGGCACGTTCTTCGCGCCGGGCATGTGACCGGCACGGACGCCCGGCCGCGGCTCCGGCGCCTCGCCGCGAAAGCGGTCGGCGCCGCGCGCGTCGACGAGCTGCGCCGAGCCGCTCGCGAGCGCCGCCTGCACGTCCTCGACCGCGGCGAGCCGCGCGGGATCGAAATGCGGCGTGAAGGTTTTGGGCGTCGGCCGCGCCTCGCCGGTCTCGAGCGGCCGGCCCTCGGCGCGCCATTTCGGCAGGCCGCCGTCGAGCAGGAACACGTCGAGCGCGCCCATCGCCAGGAAATTGAAGCGCACGCGCGGCGCCGAGAAGAGGCCGGCGCCGTCATAGACGACGATCTGCATACCGTCGCCGATGCCGAGCGCGCCGACGGCGGCGGCGAAAGCCTCCGGCGCGGGCATCATGTGCGGCAGGCCGGAGGACGTGTCGGCGATACGGTCGATATCGAAATGGACCGCGCCCGGGATGTGGCCGGCGACGAATTCGGCGCGCGGATCCCGCTTCTGGTCCGGCAGGTACCAGGAGGCGTCGATGATGGCGATGCCCGGCGTGCCGAGCCGTTCGGCGAGCCAGGCGGTGGAGACGAAGGGGGCGGGCTGGTTCATGGCCCGAGGCTATCGCCCGGCCCGCTCGCGCGCCAGCTTTCGACGAAGGCGTCGAGCTCCGCCCGCGTCGGCGGATCGGCGCCGGCCCGCGAGCAGGCGATGCCGCCGGCCGCCACCGACTCGTCGAGCACAGCCAGAAGATCGGCCTCCGCGGCGACCGCCGTCAGGCCGAGGAGGCCGCGCCGAAAGAGGCCGCCGAGCAGCGCCGACATGAAGGCGTCGCCGGCGCCGACCGCGTCGACGAAGGCGATTTCCGGCGCCGCCACGCGCAGCCGATGACCGCCCGCGGCGAGCAGCGCGCCC
>JAEZCD010000047.1 GCA_023430145.1 Pseudomonadota bacterium | reverse complement strand
GCTGCGCTGGACGCCGCCGGAGCGGCCGGTCGCCGAGGCGGCGGAGTAGCGTTACCGGGCTGGGGCGCGAGGGCGCCCCGGCTCGCCGGTCAGCGCCCGAGCGTCACCGGCACTTCGACCGCCCGCTCGCCGTCGCTGAGCGTCAGCACGATCGCCGCGCCCGGCGCCTTCTCGGGCTCCGGCAGCGCGAGCCGGAAGCTCGTGAGGCCCTCGGCGTCGGCGAGCTGCGGCGACTGGGTCGCGGGCTGCAGCACCTCCGGCGCCTCGACGGCGAGCTCGAGTTTCGATCCCGGACGGCCGCGGGCGAGGACGACCAGCGCGCCGTCCTTGCCCGCTCCCTCGAGAACGGCCTTCTCGATCGCCAGCGGGCCGCCGCCGGCGAGCGTGGCGGCCTTCGGCACCCGCTTCTCGTGCGCGTCGACGAGCCGAACCAGAGTCGGCGAGACGGTCGCTCCGGGATCGAGCGTCAGCGCCGCGTCGGCCTTCGCCGGGATGCAGATCTTGTCGCAGACGGCGTAATCGAGGGCGAGCCGGAGCCGCACGGGCCTCGACGGATCGGCCGGCACGATCTCGAGCGGAAACACCACCTCTTCCTTGTAGCCGAGCGAGCGGCCATTGCCGTCGGCGAAGGAGCGCGGCGCCGGGAACAGCACCCGCGCCTCGGCGAGGTTGTCGGAGCCCGTCCAGTCGAAGTGGGGCGGCACCCCGGCATCGCCGGCGTAGCGCCAATAGGTCTTGTAGCCGGGGTCGAGCCGCACCTGGACGCCCGCCGAAAGAACGCCCGGGCTTTTCCTGCCGGCCGAGATCAGGCGGGCGGCGGCGCCGGTGTCGCGCGACCATGCGGATTCGCCGGCGTGGGCGGACTCCCAGGCGACCGAGGCACAAAGAGCGAGGAGGGCTGCGGCTGCGGAACGGGTCATCACTGCACGAAACCTAGGCACAGCGGGCGGCTGCGCCGATCCACGAAAGCGTGATATCTCTGCCTTCGTGAACGAATCGCGGGGGTTGCGCGTCTTTCATATTCGATCGCCCATACTTAGTCTCATGGCCATGCCGCGCTCGTCATCCGCCTCCAATGCCCGGTCGGGCTTTCTCGACGGCCAGTTGCTCGTCGCCATGCCGGGAATGAGCGACGAGCGGTTCGAGCGCACGGTGATCTATCTCTGCGCCCATTCGAGCGAGGGCGCGATGGGGATCGTCGTCAACAAGCCGGCACCGCACATCAGCTTTCCGGAGCTGCTCGTCCAGCTCGAGGTCGTGCCGGCGAGCGACTCGATCCGGCTGCCGGCGCGCGCCGACGCCGTCCGCGTGCTGCGCGGCGGTCCGGTGGAGACCGGCCGCGGCTTCGTGCTGCACAGCGCCGACTTCTACATCGAGAACTCGACGCTGCCGATCGACGAGGGCATCTGCCTCACCGCGACGCTCGACATCCTGAAGGCGATCGCCACCGGCGGCGGGCCGGAGAGCGCGGTGCTGGCGCTCGGCTATGCCGGCTGGGCGCCCGGCCAGCTCGAGACCGAGATCCAGGCGAACGGCTGGCTCAATTGCCCGGCCGACCGCACGCTGATCTTCGACGACCCGCTCGACACGAAATACGAGCGCGCGCTGGCGAAGCTCGGCATCGACCTGTGGAAGCTCTCCTCCGAGGCCGGCCACGCCTGAGGGGCGAGCGCGGCGCCGAGCCATCATCAGCGATCATCGCTGGAAATGCGATTTTATCGCAGATTGCCTCGCGATGTGAGGACGATTGTTTCCAGTCCGCGGCCGCCAAAGCATACGACGACCTCCCCGCCGATGCCCGAGAAGCGGTAATGAACGCGTTTGTCAAACTGGCGATCTCCAACGTGGGAGACGTGAAACCGATCACCGGCAAGCCGGGGCTGTTTCGGATGAGGGTCGGTCGTTACCGCGCAATGTTCAATCAATCGGCGACCGACATTACGATCCTCTACGTCGGAAAGCGCGAAACGACGACGTATAAGTAGGAGGCTATCTTGACCGCGCCGCAGATCATCAAGAGCCCTTCCGGCGACGAACTCGTCGTGCTGTCGCGCGCCGACTATGACGCCATGGTCGCAGCACTCGCCGAAGCCGCCGAGGACGCGGCAGACGCGCAGTTGGCAGCAAAGGTGATTGCCGAGATCGGCGACACGCCCCCTCTGTCTCCAGCCGAGAGCGGCGCCATCCTCCTGCGCAACGGGTTCTTGCGCTCCGTACGCAAGGCGCGCGGCCTCACGCAGCAAGAGCTCGCTAAGGCGGCCGGCATCACGCAGGGCGCGCTCTCGGATATCGAATCCGGTCGCCGCAACGCCTCTCCCGGGGGTCCTGCTGAAGCTCGCCGAGAAGCTCGGCGTGCCTCCGGCTCAGTTCGGCCTGCCGGCTCAGGAGCCGGCTGAGGCAATCAGTTAGCAGCTAGGAATCCGGCCGCCTCTCAAGCCCTGAGCGCGCCGAAGACGATCTTCCGCGCCGAGGACACGGGCGAGGCCTCGAGCGGGGCGAGGCCGAGCAGACGGTCGGCCTGCTCGGCCGGCACCGCCTCGCCGAAGGCGAAGCCTTGCGCGAACTGGCAGCCGAGCTGGTACAGCTCGACGGCGTCCGAATCGGTCTCCGCCCCTTCGGCGACGACCTCCATGCCGAGGTCGTTGGCGAGCGCCACCACCGAGCGCAGGATCACCGGCCGCGTGCCGCGCCGGTCGGTCCGAACGAGGCTGCGGTCGATCTTCAGCACGTCGAACGGGAAGCGCTGGATGTAGGACAGGCTCGACTGGCCGGTGCCGAAATCGTCGAGCGCGAGGCCGGCGCCGAGCTCGCGCAGCCGCACCAGCATCTGCGCCGCATGCTCGGGGTTCTCCATCACCATGCTCTCGGTCAGCTCGATCTTCAGCGAGCCGCGCGGCAGCGCGAAGCGGGTGAGCACGTTGCGCACGTCCTGGACGAGGTCCTGGCGCAGGAACTGCCGGCTCGAGACGTTCACCGACAGGAACAGCGGCGGGTCCATGGGCGCCGAGTTCTGCCAGGTGACGAGCTGGCGGGCGGCGGTCTCGAGGGCGAACAGGCCGAGCTCGACGATCAGCCCGTTCTCCTCGGCGATGGCGATGAACTCGGCCGTCGGCCGGCGGCCGTAGCGCGGATGATCCCAGCGCAGCAGCGCCTCGAAGCCGGCGATGGTGCGGTCCTCGAGCCGGACGATCGGCTGATAGTGGACGCGCATCTCCTGCCGCTCGAGCGCCCGGTTCAGCTCGCCCTCGACGAGCAGCCGGTCGGTCTTGGCCGTGCGCATGGTCGGCTTGTAGACCTCGATGTGGTCGCCGCCGAAGCGCTTGGCGTGATACATCGCGACCTCGGCGTTCTTCATCAGGTCGTCGCGGTCGGGCGGGTTCTTCGGGTCGAACAGTGCGAGCCCGAGCGAGGCGGTGACGAAAATCTCGCGGCCGCCGAAGGAGACCGGCGCGCGCAGCGTCTTGCGCACCGTGTCGGCGAGCTGGGTGATGCGATCGATCGCCGTCTCGGAGATGATGATGATGCCGAACTGGTCGCCGCCGAGCCGGGCCAGCGTGTCCTGCGGCTTCAGCAGCCGCGACAGGCGGCGGACGATGGTAATGAGGATCGTGTCGCCGGTGGAGACGCCGACCGCCTCGTTGATCTTCTTGAAGCGGTCGAGGTCGAGCACGATCACCGTCGGCCGGATCGAGCCGTCGTTCCTGGCGAAGCCGAGCGCGGCGTCGAGCCGGTCGAGGAACAGCTCGCGGTTCGGCAGCCCGGTGAGGTTGTCGTGCACGGCGTTGTGCAGCAGCCGCTCCTCGGTGGTCTTCGATTCGGTGACGTCGAGCATGGTGCCGACGCAGCGCAGCACCTCGCCGTCCGAGCCGACCACCGGCCGGGCGCGCAGGACGAACCAGATGTAGTGGCCGTCCTGGCCGCGCAGCCGAAAAGTCTCGATCAGCCGGCCGCGGCGCTCGGAGACGAGCGCGTCGAGCGCGGCGCGGAAGCGGTCGCGGTCGTTCGGATGCAGGTAGTCGAGCCATTTGGAGGCCGGCCCGGCGAGCGAGCCGCGCTTCAGCCCGAGCAGCTGCTCGACCTCGTTGGAGGCGTGGATCTTGTCGCCCTCGACGTCCCAGTCCCAGACGATGTCGCCGGCGCCGGCGATCGCCAGCGCCTTGCGCTCGACGTCGCTGACGACGCCCTGCGCCACCGCGCCGCCGGCGAAGGCGTGCTGCATGACGGTGAAGCCGATCAGCAGCACGATCAGCACGAGACCACCGATCAGCGCCGGCTGCACGAGGTCGTTGGCGAGAACGCCGGTGACCGCGAAGCAGGCGGCGAAAACCCACAGGACGAGCAGCAGCCAGGTCGGGATCAGCATCACCGCCCGGTCGAAGCCGCGCGTCGCGAGCCAGACGACGACGCCGAGGCCGAACACGGCGACGAGCGCCAGCGAGATGCGGGCGACCGAGGCGGCGATGGTCGGGTCGACCAGCGCGAAGCCGACGATGGCGACCAGGAAGGCGAGCCAGGCGCCGATCAGGTGGCCGTAGCGGACGTGCCAGCGGTTGAGGTTGAGATAGGCGAACAGGAACAGGAGCAGGGTGCCGGCGAGCAACGCCTCGGCCGCCGCGCGCCACACCTGCTCGCCCTCCGGTGCGATGTCGAAGACCTTTCGCCAGAAGCCGAAATCGATGCCGAGATAGGCGAGCACGGCCCAGGCGAGCGCCGCCGCGGCCGGGAACATCATGCTCCCCTTGACGACGAACAGGATGGTCAGGATCAGCGCCAGGAGGCCCGATATGCCGAGCACCATGCCGCGGTAGAGCGTGAAGCTGTTGACCTTGTCCTTGTAGGCGTCCGGCTTCCAGAGGACGAGCTGCGGCAGGTTCGGCGTCGCGAGCTCGGCGACATAGGTGACGGTGGCGCCCGGATCGAGCGTCAACAGGAAGGTGTCGGCGTCGGTCTCGCTGCCCTTCTCGGGCCGGAACCCCTGGCTCGGCGTCAGGCTGATGACCCGCGTCGAGCCGAGGTCCGGCGACAGCGCGCCCGAGCCGACCAGCTGGTAGTGCGGCGCCACGAGCAGCCGGTCGATCTGCTCGTCGCTGTCATTTGTGAGCGCGAAGGCGACCCAGTAGGGCCGCGAGCCCGGCTTGCTGGCGCGAACCTCGATCCGGCGCACCATGCCGTCCGTGTCCGAGACGGTGGAGACGAACACGCGGTCCCCCTCGGCGCGCTGGCGCTCGAGGCCCGGTGTGACGTCCACCGCATCCGCGTCGATGGCGACCGAGAGCGGCTGCAATGCATGCGAGGGCGCCGCGCCCGACAGGGAGGCGACGAGGACGGCGAGGCCCAGAGCGAGGCCGTGGCCAAAACGCAACACTTATCTCCCGTTCGCGAACGCCCCGGCGCGACGCAGATTTGATTGTGGTAACCCTCACCCGCTGCCGGAGCAAGCCGCCCGGCGGCCCGATCCCGCTCAGGCTCGTTCCGGCGCCGTCCGTCGCGTTCCTTCGAGCGAGTCCGTCGTGCGCCCGCGCGGCGGCGCCGGATCGTCGCGCAAGAGCGCGAACAAGAGGTGATCCTGCCAGATGCCGTCGATGCAGAGATAGCGCCTCGCATAACCCTCGCGGACGAAGCCGACGCCTTCCAGGAGCCGGATCGAGGGCATGTTGCTCGGCAGGCAGGCCGCCTCGATGCGCCGCAGCCGCAGCGCGCCGAAGACGAACGGCAGCACCGCCCGCACGCCGGCGCTCATGTGGCCCTTGCCGGCATGCGGAGCGCCCATCCAGTAGCCGAGCGAGCAGGCCTGGGCGACGCCGCGGCGGACATTGGACAGGTTGAGGCCGCCGAGCAGCGTGCCGTCGCCCTCGCGAAACAGGAAGAACGGATAGGCCTGGTCGTTCTCGAGCTCGAGCGTGTAGCGCTTGAGGCGGCGCCGGAAGGCCGCGCGGGTGAGATCGTCGGCCGGCCAGGTCGGCTCCCAGGGCTTCAGGAAGGCGCGGCTCGCGGCCCGGAGCTCGGCCCAGGCCTCGTAGTCGGCCATCTGCGGCACGCGCAGCACGACGCCGTCGCCGGCGAGGGAGGGACCGGGCTCGGCGGCGACGAAGCTGCGGAACAGCGCCATGGCCGCTCCTCAGGCCGCCGCCGCGAGGCTGCCGAGCCGGTCGGCGATCGCGCCGGCGGCGGGAATGCCCTCGGCGGCACCGAGCGAGGCGAGGGTCGGCGTGCCGGACAGCATCTCGCGGCCGACGCGGCGCACGTCGGCGACCGTCACCGCGTCGATGCGGCGGACGATCTCGGCCGGATCGAGCGGTCGGCCGAAGGTGAGGAGGTGGCGGGCATGATGGTCGGCGCGCTCGCCCGGCTGCTCGAGGCCCATCAAGAGGCCGGCCTTCATCTGCGCCCGCGCCCGCTCGACCTCGCGCTCGGTGGCGCCGGCGGCGGCGCCGATCATCTCGTCGAGCGCCACCGGAACGAGGGTTGCGGCCGAATCGGGACCGGTCCCGGCATAGAGGCCGAAGAGGCCGACATCCTCGAAGGCCCAGTGGAAGGCGAACACCGAATAGGCGAGGCCGCGCTTCTCGCGCACCTCCTGGAAGAGCCGCGAGGACATCCCGCCGCCGACGATCGAGGCGAACATCTGCGCGGCGTAGACGTCGCGGTGGTGCACGCCGCGGCCCGCGAAGCCGAGCGTCAGATGCAGCTGCTCAAGATCGCGCTCCTCGATCCGCTCGCCGCCGATATAGCCGGCCGGCACGTCGGCCGGCGTCTCGCCCTCCCCGAGGCCGCCGAGCAGCTCGGCCGCATGCGCGACGAGCCGGTCGTGGTCGACGCCGCCGGCGGCCGAGACGATCGCCCGCGCGCGGCGATAGTGCCGGTCGCGGAAGCCGGCGAGCGCCTCGCGGCCGAGCGAGCGCACCGAATCGACGGTGCCGAGGATCGAGCGGCCGAGCGGCTGGCCGGAAAAAGCGGTCTCGCGCAACAGCTCGAAGACGAGGTCGTCCGGCGTGTCCTCCACCGCGCCGATCTCCTGCGCGATGACGCCGTGCTCGCGCTCCAGCTCCTCGGGATCGAAGACCGGATCGGTGACGATGTCGGCGAGAATGTCGAGCGCCCGCGGCACGTCGGCGGCGAGCACGCGGGCGTGGTAGCCGGTGCGCTGGTAGCTCGTATCGGCGTTGAGGTCGCCGCCGACCTCCTCGATCTGTTCGGCGATCTCGCGCGCCGAGCGCCGCGAGGTGCCCTTGAAGGCCATGTGCTCGAGGAGGTGCGCGAGCCCGTGCTCCTCGGGCAGCTCGGCCCGGGCGCCGGCGCCGACATAGAGGCTGACGGCGGCGCTCTCGAAGCCCGGCATGGTGTCGGTGACGACGCGGAGGCCCCCGGGCAGCTCGGTGAGGCGGACGCCGCTCATGCGGCGGCTCCGGCCACGGCGCGCGAGCGCGCCTCGACGAAGGCCTCGACGGCGGCGAGATCGTTCGGCAGCACGGCGGTTCTTTCCGGGAGATGCATGAGGTCGGCCATATGTGGCGGCAATTGCGGCCTTTCCCCGGTCGCGGCGGCGACGGCGTCCGGAAATTTCGCCGGGTGGGCGGTGGACAGAATGACGCGCGGCACCGCCGGATCGTGCCCCAGCTTCCGGCTCGCGGCGATGGCGACGGCGGTGTGCGGGTCGAGCAGGTAGCCGGCCTCGCGGCGGACCTGCGCCATGGTGGCGGCGACCTCCTCCTCGCTCGCCGCGGCGGCATCGAAGTCTCGCGCGATCGCGGCCCGCTCGTCGGCGCCGAGGGTGAAGGCGCCGGACTGCTTCAGGCTGTCCATCGCGCGGCGCACGCGGGAAAAATCGCGGCCGCCGGCCTCGAACAGGAGGCGCTCGAAGTTCGACGCGACCTCGATGTCCATCGACGGCGAGGTCGTGTGGTGGACGCCGCGGATCTCGTAGCGGCCGCTGTCGAGCGTGCGGACGAGGATGTCGTTGCGATTGGTGGCGACCGTCAGCCGCTCCACCGGCAGCCCCATGCTTTTCGCCACCCAGCCGGCGAAGACGTCGCCGAAATTGCCGGTCGGCACGGTGAACGAAACCTTTCGCAGCGGCCCGCCGAGGACCGCGGCAGCGACGAAATAATAGGTCGCCTGGGCTACGATGCGGGCGAAGTTGATCGAGTTGACGCCGGCGAGCGCGACGCGATCGCGGAAGGCGAGGTCGTTGAACATCGCCTTCACGAGCGCCTGGCAGTCGTCGAACGTGCCCTCGACGGCGACCGCGTGCACGTTCGGCGCGACGAGCGTCGTCATCTGCCGGCGCTGCACCTCGCTGACGCGGCCGTGCGGATAGAGGAAGATGACGTCCGCCCGGTCGCGCCCTGCGAAGGCGGCGAGCGCCGCGCCGCCGGTGTCGCCCGAGGTCGCGCCGACGATGGTCGTACGGAGCCCCCGCTCGGCCAGCACCCGGTCCATCAGGGGCGCCAGGAGCTGCATGGCGACGTCCTTGAAGGCGATCGTCGGCCCGTGGAACAGCTCCAGCAGAAACTCGTTCGGGCCGATCTGCACGAGCGGCGTCACCGCCGGGTGGCGAAAGCTCTTGTAGGCCTCCTCGACCGCGTCGCGGATGGCGGCGTTCGAGAACGAGCCCTCGGCGAAGGCGCCGAGCACGGCGGCGGCGACCTCGGTGTAGGGCTTTCCCGCAAATCCGACGATCGTGTCGCGCGAAAACGCCGGCCAGCGCTCGGGCAGATAGAGGCCGCCGTCGCGGGCGAGGCCGGTCAGGAGCGCGTCGGCGAAGTCGAGGACCGGCGCCTCGCCACGGGTGGATATGTAGGCGACAGCCATTCCGGCCTGCTCGTTACGTGGGAAACGGCACCGTATGGGGGCGGGGGCGGGGATTCAAGCATCGTCCGAAGCCGGCATCTCCTCGTCATTGCGCGCGCAGCTAAGCAATCCAGCTTTTCTTGCAGCGCTGTAAAGCTGGATTGCTTCTTCGCCGGAGCTTCCTCGGAAGAACTGAAGTTCGCGATCGGTCTCCGAAAGGCCTGGGGCCCCTTCCCCGCGCTTCGCGCGGCCGGGGACGCCACCTCCGCGCCCTCGGGGGCGCCCCCGGCGCGCCGACGGCGCGGGAAGGGGACCCAGAGGGCATCAGGGAGACACCGTGCGTTTCATCCATCCGGGTCGGCCACAGGCCGGTGCCGAACTCGCAATGACGGCGTTCCGACCCGTCGCCCGCCCCCGACATCCGCTATCCCTTTGGCCGCACCCGCCCCCACGCGAAGACCCCGAACACCGCGAGCAGCGTCGCCGCCAGCCCGTACCAAGTCAGCGCGTACTCCAAGTGCCGGTTCGGGAACTGGAGCTTGGTCTCGCCGCCCTGCGGCAGCCCGCCCGGCATCGGCGCCGCGTCCGCATCAATCAGCACGGGCGCGATATCCCCGAGGCCCTTCGCGGCGGCGATCCTTTGCGGATCGCGGGTGAACCAGGCGTTCCTGGCCGGATCGTCGGCGGGCGTGAACAGATGGCCCGGGTCCGGCGCCCGCACGAGCCCGGTCACCGTCACCTCGCCGGGAACCTGCCCTTCGGGCCGCGTCGCCGGGTCCTTCTTTTTGGTCGGCACGAAGCCGCGATTGACGATCACCGTACCGCCGCCGGCGAGGTCGAGCGGGGTCAGCACCCAGTAGCCTGGCCCCGAAAAGCTCCCCCGCGGCTCCGACAACAGCGTGTAGACCTGGATCTCGTCGGCGTGCCGAAACGTGCCGCGCACCCGCACCGGCCGGTACTCGTCGGCCTCCGGCGACAGCGCTGCCAGCTCGGCGGCCGAAACATCCCGCGGCGCCGCGTGCGCGCGCTCCTCGACGGCAGCGACCAGCCCCTCCTTCCAGGCGAGGCGCTGCATCTGCCAGGTGCCGAGGCCGACGAGGACGGCGAAGGCGACGAGCGTCGCGATCGCCGGCCACAGGAGCTGCCGGGCGGCGCTCACCGGTCGAGCCGGCCCTCGGCGGCGGAGTGATGGTACTGCAGGGCGATCAGGACGCCCTTGGCGAGGCGTAGCAGGCCGAGGCAGACGACGAGCAGGATCGGCACCGAGACGAGGAAATGCACCCAGACCGGCGGGTCGAAGGTGAATTCCAGCCACAGCGCCGCGCCGAGCACGATGAAGCCGGCGATCAGGGTGACGAACACCGCCGGGCCGTCGCCCGAATCGGCGAAGGAGAGATCGAGCCCGCAGACATTGCAGCGCGGCGCCACATCGAGGAAGCCGCGGAACATCCTCCCCTGCCCGCCGCG
>JAEZCD010000021.1 GCA_023430145.1 Pseudomonadota bacterium | reverse complement strand
TCAGCGCCGGCCGGCTCCTGTGGAACTCGACCGTGGTCGCGCTCGCGGTGGCGATCGGCAAGATCGCCATCTCGATCCTGTCCGCCTTCGCCATCGTCTTCTTCCGCTTCCCGCTGCGCCTCGTCTTGTTGTGGATGATCTTCATCACCCTGATGCTGCCGGTCGAGGTCCGCATCCTGCCGACCTACAAGGTGATCGTCGATCTCGGGCTGATCGATACCTATACCGGCCTGACGCTGCCGCTGATGGCCTCGGCGACGGCCACCTTCCTCTTCCGGCAGTTCTTCCTCACCATCCCGAGCGACCTCGTCGACGCGGCGCGGGTGGACGGCGCCGGGCCGATGAAGTTCTTCCGCGACATCCTGTTGCCGCTGTCGCGCACCAACATCGCCGCGCTCTTCGTCATCATGTTCATCTACGGCTGGACGCAGTACCTGTGGCCGCTGCTCGTCACCAACGACAACCAGATGACGACGATCATCATCGGCCTGCGCCGCATGATCTCGTTCGCCGACGCCGATACGCAGTGGAACCTCGTGATGGTCGTGACCATGCTGGCGGTGCTGCCGCCGATCCTCGTCGTGCTGTTGATGCAGCGCCTCTTCGTGCGCGGCCTCGTCGAGACGGAGCGCTGAGCATGGCCGACCTCGAGCTGCGCGATATCCGGAAAGTCTATGCGGGCGGCGTCGAGGCGGTGAAGGGCGTCTCGCTGACGGTCGAGGACGGCTCGCTCTGCGTGCTGGTCGGCCCGTCGGGCTGCGGGAAGTCGACGCTCCTGCGGACCATCGCCGGGCTGGAAACCCCCACCGCGGGCGAGGTCTTCATCGGCGGCAAGCCGGTGAACCGCCTCGAGCCAGCCCAACGCGACATCGCCATGGTGTTCCAGCACTATGCGCTCTATCCGCACATGACGGTCTACGACAACATGGCCTACGGCCTGCGCAACCGCGGCACCCCGCAGGGCGAGATCGACCGCAAGGTGCGGGAGGCGGCGCGCATCCTCGAGATCGAGGGCGTGCTGGCTCGAAAGCCGCGCCAGCTGTCGGGCGGCCAGCGGCAGCGCGTCGCCATGGGACGGGCGATCGTCCGCGACCCGAAGGTGTTCCTGTTCGACGAGCCGCTGTCCAATCTCGACGCCAAGCTGCGCGGGCAGATGCGGGTCGAGATCCGCAAGCTGCAGCGCAACCTCGGCGTCACCAGCGTCTACGTCACGCACGACCAGCTCGAGGCGATGACGCTCGCCGACCGGCTCGTCGTCATGAACGCGGGCCGGATCGAGCAGGCCGGCGAGCCGCTCGAGATCTACGAGCGGCCGGCCTCGGCCTTCGTCGCGAGCTTCATCGGCGCCCCGGCGATGAATCTGCTTCCTGTCCGGGCCGCGCCGGAAGGGCTCGCGCTCGTCGACGGGACGCGGATCGGCGGCCCCGGGCTGCCCGAGGGTCGATCGGAGGCTCAGCTCGGCATCCGGCCCGAGCATCTGGTCCCCGCCGGCGGCGCGGGCGAGCCGGGCGGCGTCCTGCTGCCGCTGACGGTGGAGGTGATCGAGGCGATCGGCCCGGAATCCTATGTCTACGGGCGCGCCGGAGGCACGGTCGTCGTGGTGCGGCTTTCCGGCAAGCCGGCGATCGACGCGCCGGGGCGGCTCCTCGTCACGGCGGCGGCACGACATCTGCATCTGTTCGGCGAGGACGGCAAGCGGCTCGGCTGAGCGCCTTGCGGGGGAGCCCCGCCGTGGCCATATCGGCTGCATGCAAAGGAGCGCCTATGGCAGGGCTCCGCCGCAAGTCGCTTGAATGCAAGGACTTGGAGCCGATGCCCCGAATCGTCGCGAGCGCCCTCGTCATCGGCCTGTCGGAGACGGGGTGCGGGTCGCGGCAGGAGGGCTATCCGCCCTACGATGTCGAGCGGATCTTCGCCGCCGCGGGCGAGCCGGAACGGCTGCGCATCACCGTCGCGGTCGCCGGCTTCGCCGCGGACGACCTCGAGCTTCGGCTGGAGGCGGGACAGCTCAAGCTCTGCGGCCGCCGGCCGGCCGGAGAGGCAGCGCGGGAGTTCCTGCATCGCGGCATTGCGGCGCGATCCTTCCAGCGGACCTTTCCGCTCGCCGAGGGCGTTGAGGTACTGGGCGCTCACCTCCAGAACGGGCTCTTGACCATCGACCTCGCCCGTCCGGATCGGCAAGCGAACGCCAAGCGGGTTGAAATAGCCGTCCGCGCCTGACCTGTGCGGCCGAAGCAGGAGTAGCCTGATGAACGAAGAGTTGAAGTCCGCCACTGCCCCCTTCAGCGCCGCCGAGTTCGCGGTGCTCGGCGGCCGCGTCGCCTATGTGAAGCCGATGTCCTCCGAGGAGATCATCGCCCTCTACCCGCAGGCGCCCGAGCTCGAGCCCGGCTTGCAGCTGTTCGCCCTGCTCGGCGCCGACGGCCAGCCGATCCTGCTCGCCGACAGCCGCGAGGCCGCAATCGCCAATGCGATGAGCCAGGAGATCGAGACGGTCAGCGTTCACTGACCCGCAGGCCGCGGGTCAGGCGGCGTTCGAGGCCAGCGGCTGCGTCAGCACGGCATAGAGCGCCGCCTCGTCGCGCGAATTGCGCAAATTCTGGGCGATCGACGGGTCGCGCAGCAGGCGGGCGATCCGCGCCAGCGCCTTCAAATGATCGGCGCCGGCCGATTCCGGCGCCAGCAGCACGAAGACGAGGTCGACCGGCTCGCCGTCGAGCGCCTCGAAGTCGATCGGCCGCTCCAATCGCGCGAAGAGGCCGAACAGCTGCTTGAAGCTGCCGAGCTTGCCGTGCGGAATAGCGATGCCGTTGCCGACGCCGGTCGAGCCGAGCCGCTCGCGCTGCAGCAGCGTGTCGAAGATCTCACGCTCGGGAACCCCCGAAAGCTCCGAAGCGCGGGCGGCCAGCTCCTGCAGCACCTGCTTCTTGCTGTTCGCGCGCAGGGCCGGGATGATGGCCTGCGCCGAGACGAGATCATTGAGCGGCATGCGTCGTCCTGTTGCTCATACTCTGCCGCACGCCCGCTCGCGCGAGCGTCCTTCCCCAAGAGGCAGAGCGTGTTGGCTGTCCTGCTCTGATCGCTTCGACCCGGGCTGCTCCGACGCCGTTCCCGGGTGTCCCTCGCACTTGCGCTCCGCAAGGCGGCTGTTCCGGCCCTTCTGTCGATGACTCGTACCCCACCCGGTGGGGCCGTGCCTTCCTCGGCCATCGCGCGTTCCTAGGGGGACGACTCGGCGAAGTCAACGGAAACCGGAGCGCGGCTGGGGATGAGCGCCCGTGTCACGAGTGTCGCAGGGATCTCCCCCCGAAGCTCCCTGTCGGCTCCAGGCTCGATGCAAGCGACGGGCCGCCGGTCGCGAATCACCCCGGCGAAGGGCGCCTCCGGATTTGCCGTACCGGACATCACCCCGCATGCGGCTCGCAGGCCGTCCATCCCCGGCAACCTCCCGGTCGATCCATAAGCGGCTCGACTGCGTTCGATTGCATACCCGAATGCGTTCCCCTTGCGTTCGCGGCTCGAGCGGAGGCCCAGCGGCGGCTCGACGAATCCGTTCCCGCTTTGGGCTTGCGACCCCGGCCCCGTTTTCGATCGCGGGCCGGCGTGCTAGGCGAGGCGCCGACAAGCTCCTCGACTGGCGCCCATGCCCACCATCTCCCTGCATATCGGCCTGCCGCACTCGGGCTCGACGACCATCCGCCATCTGCTCGGCGAGAACCGTGAAACGCTGCGCGAGTTCGGCGTCCACGTGCCGTCGAGCTTCGGCCGCCGCAGCCACGGCAAGCTCGCCGTCTACGCGATGCGGGAGGACCGCATCGACGAGCGCCGGCTGCGACTCGACATCAGGGACGCCGCCGGCGTCCGCGCCTTCCGGGAGACCTTCGCGGCCGCCGTCGCGGCCGATTTCGCCGCAGCCAGCGATGCCAAGCGCATCGTCATGTCGGCCGAGGACCTCTCGTGGGACCTGCGCGACGGCAGCGAGATCGAGCGCCTGCGCGGCCTGCTCGTCCGGCACGGCGAGGTCGACCGGGTGCTGATCTACCTGCGGCCGCAATCGGAGCTGCTGGTGAGCCGGCACGCCAATGCGGTCAAGCGGGGCCGCGTCGGCGACATCTCGCTGCTGCAGGGACTCGCCGAGCGCCGGCCTTACGACTACCGCCGGACGCTCGATCTGTGGGCGCAGAGCTTCGGCGAGGCGAACATGGTCGTGCGGCTGCTCGACCCGGCGCAGTTCGTCGGCGGCTCGCTGCACGACGACGTCGCCGATGCGCTCGCCTTGCCGCCCGAGGCGCTACCGGTCCGGCCCCCGACGGGCAATGAGGGGCTCGACGTGCAGGCCCTCGCTTATCTGCGGCTGATCAACAAGCACCTGCCGACCGACGAGCGCTCGATGAGCGACGCCGCCCATGCGCTGATCGACACGCTGCGGGCGATCCGCCAGGGCCCGAAGTCGACCGCGCCGGGCTGGAAGCTGTCGATCTGGCGGCGGCTGTTCGCGCGCGGCAACCGGGCCATCGCCGAGCAGCTTTTCGGCCGCGAGAGCCTGTTCCGCGAAAGCCCATCCGAGGGTCGGGCGAAGCTGCGGATGCTGACGCTCGACGAGGCTATGGAGATCTCCGCCAAGCTCTGGATCGCGCGCGAGCAGGCGATCGCCGGCGATCGCCGCGTGGAGCGCAGGAAGGCGAAGACGGAGCTCGCCAAGAACGGGGTCGTCACCGCCCTGCCCCGCCCGCCGCGGACGACCGAAAGACCGGGCCCCGCCGGTGGCGCCGCGCGGGCAGCGCGGCGCGAGCGACCGCTCTCGCAGAGATTCTCGGCCGAGCGGGCATCGCCAGCCCCGGCCCTGCCCGCCGCCCCCACCCAGGATCTCGACGAGGCGAATTTTTGCGAGCTGCTCGCCGACGCGGCCTTCGAGACCGACGCCTGGACCCCCGGCGAAGGCTGGACGGTCGCCGACGGGATCGCCACGCACGAGCCGACCGAGAAGTCGACTGCCCTCAAGCAGACGCTGGCTAAGCCGCTGCTGCCCGGCGCCCGCTATCGCGTCGAGTTCCGCGTCACGGACATCTCCTCGGGGACGGTCTCCTTCCGGCTCACCCGCGGCGCCCCGGTCAACGGCACCCTGCGGGATGCCGTCGGCACCTATGTGGAGGAGGCGGTCGCCACCAGCCGGCACCCGGTGTTCGCCATCATCGGCAGCGACGACTTCGTCGGCAGCGTCGCCGAGCCGAGCCTGACTCGGGTTCCGCGCGAGGCCGCCACCATGGCGCCGGCACTCGACGCGGGCGACGAGGAGACGCCGGTCGCGATCGAAGGCGCCGCGCCGGAATCGCCGCAGGCCGCCGCGCCGCGACCGCTCGAGCCGGTCGGCCATCAGGGCTGACGCGGCCGCCCCTCGGCGAGGCCGTAGAGGGCGATCGCGGCGGCCGTGGCGACGTTCAGCGAGTCGGTCCCGGCCGCCATGGGAATGGCGACCGTGCGGCACCTTGCCAGGATTTCCGACGGTAGCCCGGGACCTTCGGCGCCGACGACGAGCGCCGTCCGCGCGGGCGGAGAGACCGCGCGCAGCGGCTCGGCGCCGGCAGGACTGAGCGCCAGCGCCTCGAAGCCGGCCGCGGCGAGGGCGTCCAGGATATCGACCGCGCCGCCATCACGCACGAACGGCACCGTCAGACAGGCGCCGGCGGAGACGCGGATCGCCTTGCGGTAGAGCGGGTCACAGCTGCCGCCGTCGAGCAGCACGGCGGCCGCCCCGAAGGCGGCGGCGTTGCGAAAGATGCCGCCGACATTGTCGTGATTGGCGATGCCCACCGCGACGACGACGGTCGCACGCACCGGGAGTGCATCCAGGAATTCGGCGAGCCCCGGCTCCGCCCCGCGGCTGCCGATCGCCAAGAGGCCGCGGTGCAGGTGGAAGCCGGCGATGCGGTCGAGGACGGCTTGCGCGGCGGCATAGACCGGCACGTCCGTCGGGACGAGCGCCAGAAGGTCCGCCTGCGCCTCGAGGCGATGCTCGGCGACCAGCACCGAACAGGGGGCGAAGCGGCTCCGCCCGCCGAGCAGGCTGCGCAGCACCACCTCTCCTTCGGCGACGAATTTCCGCCGCCGCCCGACCAGATCGCGCTCGCGGACGTCGAGATAGTCGGCCACACGGAGATCGGCCGGATCGTCGATGCGGTGGATCTGCGCCGGAGCGGTCATGCGGCGATGCGGCTCCGCGCCTGCGGCCGGTCCCACTCCGTTCCCTCGACAGAGCGGGCGGATCGCGCCGAGTGGTCCGCGAGGGGCGAGCCCAGCGCCGTCTCGCCGATCCGCCGGGCGAGTTTGTCCAGCGCCTGCATCAGACCGGGGCGGACGAGCTCGTTGCGGAAGCGGCAGATGAAGGAGCGGTCGCGGGCGAGGAGACAGTACCTCCGCTGCAGAACCTTCGAGGGCCGATCATCCGGGCGACGAACCCCAGTTCCCCGATGAACGATCCATGACGTCAACCTCGCGATCAGAAGATGATTGAATCACACCAGCCCGAACTGCGCAAAGGCGCCCTCGCGGCGGCGGAAAGAGACGAGGCGTTTGCGCCGGCCGAGCATTGCTGAGACAACAGCGCAGGGAGAAGCATCGGGGGACGGGAAATGCTCGGGCGTGCACTTCTGGCGGCGCTGGCGCTCGCCGCGACGACCTCGGCCGCGAGCGCGGTGACGGAATGGCGCGGCGGCACGGTCTTCCTGACCATTACGCCGCAATGCGCGCAGGAGGGCTTCATCAAGGGCGACTATTTCAACACGCGCTACCGGCACGCCAATGTCGGCGGCGCCAATGACGAGACGCGCATGGTGCTCCTGCAGCGCTTCTCGGGTATGGGGTTCACGGCCGAGGGCACCATCGGCAAGGAGTTCGAGGACGTGCAGGCCGGCTATGTCGGCTCCAACGTGTATTTCGACGATCTCGGCGTAAAAGTCCGCTTCACGCAGATGACGCCCGCGAAGATCGACAAGAGCACGCCCGCCATCGTCATCGAGGGCGACATCAAGACTTTCGGGGGCATTACCGGCTGCGACGTGCGCTTCCGCTCGACGCTCGGCCTGCACGCCGAGTGAGGCCTACGCCTGACGCCGCGGCGGAGCAACGGACCGACCATCCGCTCGTCATCCTGCGCGAAAGCGCAGGATCCATCGCGATGGCCCCTAAGGAAGAAGAATGGATCCTGCGCTTTCGCGCAGGATGACGCCGAGTTCATCGCGCAGGATGACGCCGCGGAATTCGAGCCTCGTGCCAAAAAAGAAGCGGCGCCCGCGAGCGCCGCCGCTGGAGACTCGTCCGTTGCGGCTCAGTAGCCGCCGCCCCCGTAACCGCCACCGCCGTAATACGGCTTGTTGTAGCAGTACTGGTAGGGTTGACGGTCGTAGCGGTACTTGGTCACGTACTTGCAGCCGCCATATCCATAGCCGCCGCCGTAGCAGACCTGATCCTGATAGGGGATGCGGATATTACGATATCGCGTTTCGCAGTAGCGATGATAGCCCTGCGCGCTGGCGATGGTGGGCGCGAGCACGGCTGCGCCGGTGACCACGAGGACGGCGGCACCGAGGTTGAAGCGCATACGGAATTCCTTCCGAACGACAGGCCCCCTGCGCAATTCCTGCCGCAACTTGTCGCAGTTTGCAACAATGATCGAGAACACCTGCGAAATGAATCGGTCTTGCCGTCAGAAGGGCGTCGGGCGCATTGCGGCCCGGAGCCGTGCGTCCGGCGCCGTCCTTTCGTCGCGGCCGGTATCGCGCCGGCGCCGGACTTGCTAGCTTCGCCGCCGAAACACCGTCACCCGAGGAGACTTTCCGATGCGAGGCCCGCAGGCTGTCGCGACGCAGGCCGTTCCGAACGACCTCGAAGCGTTCTGGATGCCGTTCACCGCCAACCGCGCCTTCAAGAAGAACCCGCGCCTCATCGCCCGCGCCGAAGGCATGTACTACTACACGCCCGAGGGGCGGCCGATCCTCGACGGCGCCTCGGGCCTCTGGTGCACCAATGCCGGCCACAACCGGCGGCCGATCGTCGACGCCATCAAGGCGCAGGCGGAAGAGCTGGACTTCGCCCCCTCGTTCCAGTTCGGCCATCCGCGCGCCTTCGAGCTGGCGAGCCGCCTCGCCGCCATGGCCCCCGGCGACCTCGACCACGTGTTCTTCACCAACTCCGGCTCGGAGGCTGTCGACACGGCGCTGAAGATCGCCCTCGCCTACCACAATGTCCGTGGCGAGGGAGCGCGCACCCGCCTCGTCGGCCGCGAGCGCGGCTATCACGGCGTCGGCTTCGGCGGCATCTCGGTCGGCGGCATCGTCTCCAACCGGAAATTCTTCGGCGGCCTGCTCACGGGCGTCGACCATTTGCCGCACACCTATGACCGCGAGCACCAGGCCTTCTCGGTCGGCGCCCCCGATTACGGCGCCCACTTCGCCGACGCGCTGGAGCGCATCATCCAGCTGCACGACGCCTCGACCATCGCCGCCGTGATCGTCGAGCCGATGGCCGGCTCGACCGGCGTGCTGCCGGCGCCGAAGGGCTATCTCGAGCGGCTCCGCGCCATCTGCGACCGGCACGGCATCCTCTTGATCTTCGACGAGGTGATCACCGGCTTCGGGCGCCTCGGCTACAATTTCGCCGCCGAGCGCTACGGCGCCACCCCGGACATGATCACCTTCGCCAAGGCGGTCACTTCGGGCAGCGTGCCGATGGGCGGCGTCATCGCCAGGAAGGGCATCCACGACGCCTTCATGCGCGGGCCCGACAACGCGATCGAGCTGTTCCACGGCTACACCTATTCGGCGCATCCGCTGGCGGTCGCCGCCGGCATCGCCACGCTCGACCTCTACCGCGACGAGAATCTGTTTGAGCGGGCGCGGGCGCTGGAGCCTGTGTGGGCGGAGGCGGTCATGTCGCTCCGCGGCCGGCCGCACGTGCTCGACATCCGCACCATCGGCCTCGTCGCCGGCATCGATCTCGCGAGCCGCCCGGACGCCTTCGGCGCCCGCGCCTACGAGGTGATGGAGCGCGGCTTCCATGAGGAAGGCCTCATGTGCCGCATCACCGGCGACACCCTCGCCTTTTCGCCGCCGCTTATCATCACCGAAGAGGAGATCGGCGAGCTCGTCGGCAAGGTCGGCCGGGTGCTCGACCGGCTGAGCTGAGGTTTTGGCGGCCGTAGCCCGGGTGTAGCGAAGCGAAACCCGGGACCGGCCGCGCCGCAGCCCCGGATCGCGCTTCGCGCGGTACCGTTTCCGGAGACACCACACCGATGTTCGATGGCTTCGACCTCTCGACCGTCGACCTCGGCGCGCAAGAGATCCGCGTACGTTGCGGTGGCTCCGGGCCGCCGCTTTTGCTGCTGCACGGGCATCCACAGACTCACGTGATGTGGCACCGTGTGGCGCCGGCGCTCGCCGAAAGATTCACGGTAGTGGCGCCGGACCTGCGCGGCTATGGCGACAGCTCCAAGCCCGCCTCGACGCCGGATCATGCGCCCTATGCCAAGCGCGCCATGGCCGCCGACCAGGTCGCGCTGATGCGGCACTTCGGCTTCGAGCGCTTTTCGGTCGCCGGGCACGACCGCGGCGGCCGCGTCGCCTATCGGCTGGCGCTCGACCATCCCGAGATCGTCGAGCGGCTGGCCGTGCTCGACATCCTGCCGACGGGCGAGCATTTCTGGCGCACCGATGAGGCGTTCGCGCAAAACTACTTCCACTGGTTCTTCCTCGCGCAGCCCTTCGACCTGCCGGAGCGCCTGATCGGCGCCGACCCCGACGCCTTCTATCTCCGCCGCGGCACCCACCAGTTTGCGCCCGAGGCGCTCGCCGAATATCGCCGCGCCTTCCACGACCCGGCGACCATCCACGCCATGTGCGAGGACTACCGCGCCGCGGCGACGTTGGATCTCGGCGCCGACGCCGCCGACCGCGGCGTCCGCCGCATCCAATGCCCGGTGCTGGCTTTGTGGGGCGCGGAAGGCTTTGTCGGAAAGCACTACGACGTGCTCGCCATCTGGCGCGACTGGGCCGACGATGTGCGGGGCCGCGGCCTGCCCTGCGGCCACTACCTTCCGGAGGAGGCTCCGGAGGCGACGCTGGCGGAGTTTTTGGGGTTTTTCGGCAGGTAGCCCGGGTGGAGCGAAGCGAAACCCGGGAGGGACGGCCCCGCAACCCAGGATTCGCTGCCCTCAGCTCTTCGACCGCCCCTCATAGGCAATTAGTACCGGAGCGCCTTCGTCGAGGCGATGATCGAGCCCGTGCTCACCGACCGTACCTCGGCCCCGTGCATCCGGGCTGGCGCCTCACGCGGCTCTTTCCGAAAACGGCTATAGGTTCTCCTCTGCGTAGTCGCCGAGAGCCGCCGCCATGATCCCGAGGATCGCCTTCTCCTTCACCCTCTCTCTCCTCGTCGCCCTCGCCATGCCCGCGCATGCCGCCAAGCCGGTGAAGCGGGCAGAGGCGGCGGCGGTGGCGAAGACGCTCGGCACCTGGAAGGTGCGCTGCTACGCGGCCGCCGCGCCGGCCGGCCGGCGCTGCACGCTGGCACGCGGCTATCTGCCGGCCATCCTCGAGATCGACGAGAGGAGCGTGCGCATCGTCGAGGCCGCCGCCGCGGCGGCCTGCCGGCAGGCCTGGCGCTACGTCGTCGACGGGCGCGACCTTTCGGTGAGCGCGGCGGCCGAGCGGCCAAAAACCCTGATCGCCGGCCACGAGCTGACGCGCGTGCGGCCGATGGGCCGCCAATGCAAGCTGCGGCGCGAGCGCGTCAACATCGCCGGCATCGCCGCCGCCAACCGGCTGTTTCTCGAGACGTGGGCGCGGTTCAGGGCCTCGGGCGCGGCGCCGCGGGCGTGAGCGATCTCGCCTGACTAATAGTGCCCCGGACGAGCGAGGCGGAATCCGGGAGGGATCGACCACAACCCGGGATTGCGCTGCGCTCCATCCGGGCTACACCAAGCTGAAAAATCCGGGCTACACCAAAAAGCGAGGCGGCGCCCGCCGGGATGGCATGCGGACGCCGCCTCGCAGGATCAGCCGCGCTTGGCGAAGCGGCCGATCCAAGCCTCGAGGGCGTCGAGGAAGCCGGCGAGGAACTTTTGCGTCGACGGATCGGTGATGGTGCCGTCATCGGCGATCAGCCCCTCGCGCATCTGCACGAAGATCTCCGGCTGGCCGAGCACGTGCATCCCGTCATGGGCGAGGATGTTGCGCAGATGCTGCTGCGCCGCCGCCGTCGCGATGCCGCCGCGCGAGGTGCCGCAGACCGCCACCGGCTTTTCCGCGAAGGAATTGTGGCCCCACGGCCGCGAGCCCCACTCGATCGCGTTCTTCAGCGCCGCCGGGATCGTACGCAGATATTCGGGCGTGACGAACAGGAGGGCGTCGGATGCCTCGATCTCGCTCTTGAACCGCTTCGCCGCCGCCGGCAGGTCGGCATCGAGGTCGTAATTGTAGAGCGGCAGGTCGTCGATCCGGAGCACGCTGAACGCGAATCTCCCCTCGCCGAGCTTCATCAGCGCCTTCGCCAGCCGCTTGTTGATCGACTGGCTGCTGAGGCTGCCGACGATCACCCCCACTTTGTACATGCGCACCGTCTCCGAACGGGTTGGTTTTGTGCCCGAGGCTACTTATGTGACCGGGCGCACGCTTCAAGAAGGCACCTCGATGAGCCCTGGTCACATGCATGATCCCGGCGACTGCCTCGCGGTGCGCGAGGTGCTGGCGCGGGTCGGCGACAAGTGGACGGTGCTGGTCATCAGCCTGCTCGGCCCGGGACCGCTGCGCTTCAACGAGATCCGGCGGCGCGTGGAAGGCATCTCGCAGCGCATGCTGACGCTCACGCTGCGGGCGCTCGAGCGCGACGGCATGGTGACGCGGACCGTCTACCCGACCATCCCGCCGCGCGTGGACTATGAGCTGACCGACATCGGCCGCTCACTGCTCGTGCCGGTGCGGGCGCTGGAAAGCTGGGCGAAGGACAACCGGCAGGCCATCGACGCCGCCCGGCGGGCGTTCGACGAGGGATCGGCGCTCGCTCCCGAGCCGGCGGCTTCGGTACCCGCCCGGGCGGCCGTGGGGTGAGTGCCGCCGCCGCTCGCGGTCATTGCGAGGAGCGATAGCGACGAAGCAATCCGGCCGTGGAAGGGGTAGATTGCTTCGCTTTAGGAACGTTCGGCTTGTACGATGTGCGTGCGACAGATCGGAGGAGCGGGCATGATGGTGCTCCGGAGATCAGTGCAACGGGCTGGTTATTGCATGGGGTGTTGGCATGAATGAGTTGAGCCGCCGAGTCTTCCTGCTCGGAGGGTCGATCACGGTTGCCGCCGGCTTTGCGAGCCGTGCGGTCGCGCAATCCACGGGCTGGCCTTTCTTAAATTTTCCACGCCCCTTTTCCCCGCCCGGGCAGCCGAGGCCATCGTCACCGATGGCAGCCCCTCCCGCGGGCGCGCGATCTGCCGGCGGTTTCCAGGCGATGTACGGTCCGGTGCATGGTGAGCCTTTTCCCGTGCCTGCGGCACCGCTATCCAAGATCGGAACCGACTTCCTCCGCCAGGACGTCGTTTACCGCGGGCGGGAGCCAGAAGGGACGATCGTCATCGATCCCAGGGCCCATTTCCTCTACCACGTGCATGGTGGCGGGCGAGCAACGCGTTACGGTGTGGGTGTCGGCCGGCAGGGTTTCGCCTGGTCGGGAACAGCGACCATCAACTCGAAGCAGGAGTGGCCGGACTGGTATCCTCCGAAGGAGATGATCGATCGCCAACCCAGCATCCGCCGACAGGTCACCCAATTGCAGAGCGGACTTGGTGTCCCGGGCGGTTCCAGAAATCCGCTCGGCGCTCGTGCTCTTTATCTGTGGCAGAACAACAAGGATACGCTCTACCGGATCCACGGTACGCTCGAGCCACAAACCATCGGCCAAAGCGTGTCCTCGGGTTGCATTCGCATGATCAACCAGGACGTTATCTATCTGTACGACCAGGTTGCGATAGGAACCAGGGTAGTTGTACTGGGATGATAGCTGCTGGGTAGAAGCCGCGGGCGATATAGGCGCCCGAAAGGCCTGGGTACCCTTCCCGCGCCCCCGCCCGGCGCGCCCGCGC
>JAEZCD010000415.1 GCA_023430145.1 Pseudomonadota bacterium | reverse complement strand
CGGCTCGGCGGGCCGCCCCTGCGGCGCCCGGCCCTGCGCCTGCCGCCCCGGCCGTCCGCGACGCCGGAAGATCGGCTGCGGCGGCCCGAGCAGCGCCGCGAGCCGCTCGTCCACCGCCTGCGCATAGTGCCGGCGAACCGTCGGATCGCCGATCCGCGCTAGAAGCTGGCCGAAGCGGGCTTCGAGAGCCGCGCGGCGCTCGGGCGTGTCGATGGGCGAGGAATCGATCTCGCGGGCGATCAGCACCTCGGCGAGCGGCCGGGCGGCCTCGAGCACCCGCCGCATGCCCTCGGCACCCTCGGCGCGGACGAGATCGTCCGGATCCTTGCCGGCCGGCAGGAAGGCGAATCTCAGCGAGCGCCCGGCGGCGAGCTTCGGCAGAGCGAGATCGGCGGCCCTGGCCGCGGCCCGTGTGCCGGCGCTGTCGCCGTCGAAGCAGAGGATCGGCTCGGGGCCGAAGCGCCACAGCAGCTCCAGCTGGTCCTCGGTCAGCGCCGTGCCGAGCGGGGCGACGACGTTGCCGATGCCGCTGCGGGCCAGCGCGATGGCGTCGACATAGCCCTCGACCACCACCACGGTGCCGGCGCCGTGCGCGGCGGCGCGGGCGCGATGGTGGTTGTAGAGCATGCGGCCCTTGTGGAAGAGCGGCGTCTCCGGCGAGTTGAGGTATTTTGCCGACACGTTCGGATCGAGCGCGCGGCCGCCGAAGGCGACGACGCGGCCACGCGGATCCTCGATCGGGAACATGATGCGGTCGCGGAACCGGTCGTAGGGCTCGGTCACGTCCTCGCCGGTGACGAGCAGGCCGGCCTCGATCATCTCGGCGACGCTGATGCCGGCCGCCGCGAGGTGCTTCTTCAGCGCCGTCCGCGAGGCCGGTGCGTAGCCGATGCGAAACGTCGTCGCCGTCTCCGAGCCGAGGCCGCGGCCGGCGAGGTAGGCGCGCGCCTTGGCGCCGTCGCGCCCGCGCAGCTCGGCCTCGAAGAATTTCGCCGCCGCCTCCACGACGTCGCCGAGCTCGCGCCGCCGCTCCTCGCGCGCGAAGGCTTCCGGGGAGGCCTTCGGCACCGGCATCCCGGCGAGGTCGGCGAGGCGCTCGACGGCGTCGGCGAAGCCGAGGCCCTCGGTCTCCATCAGGAAGTCGAACACGTCGCCGTGCTTGCCCGAGGAGAAGCAGTGATAGAAGCCCTTCTGGTCGTTGACGAAGAAGGAGGGCGTCTTCTCCTTGTTGAAGGGAGAGAGGCCGGCCCATTCGCGCCCCTGCTTGCGCAGCTTCACGCGCCGGCCGACCACCTCCGATACGGGCAGTCGCTGGCGGAGCTCGTCGAGAAAGGCGGGCGGGTATCGCATCGGCTGATTCCGGTCGCCGATTATATAGGCGCGCGGCGCCGGCCGTATGCCGCGGGCGCCGGCGGCGATTCCGTCAACAGGCCGTCCACAGCTTGCCCACAGGCGGGACCCGTCATTGCGAGCAAGCCGAGGGGAGCATCCAGGGGAGCGCGTTCGGCCTCTCCGCTCGTCTGCTGCGGCTCGACCGCAGCATCCATCTTCCGGCTCGCCGCCCGGGGGCAGGATGGATCCTGCGCTTTCGCGCAGGATGACGAGGAGCAGATGGCGCCTCTGTCGCCAAGGGCCCCCTCAATCCCCCACGAACACCGCGCGAACATAATCGCGGAACAGAAGAATCTGGCGCGGCAGGATGGTGCCGTCGTCGAGCGCGCGGTCGAGGATCAGGCTGCCCTCGACGAGGGTCGCCGCCATGTCGGCGAGTGCCTCGAGGTCGACCTCGCGGCGCGGCGGGTAGCGCCCGGCGATGGCCGCGAGCCGCTCGCCGAAGCGCAGCCGCCAGGCGAGCACGCCCTCGGCATTGAGCGCCCGGATCTCGCGGTTGAACAGCTGGTCCTGATAGGTGAAGGAGGCGGCGAGGCACCCGGGATGGCGCTCGGGCAGCTCCGCCAGCGTCTCGGCGAACAGCTTCAGGGCGACGAGGAAGCCGTGCAGCGGGTCCTCGTTCAGCTCGTCGGCGCGTGCGAACAGGCCGTCGAGAACCGCCCGGTCCTGCTCGAGGTAACGCAGCAGCAGGGCTTTGGCGAGCTCGCCCTTGTCTTTGAAATGATAGAAGAAACCGCTCTTGGTGATGCCGGCGGCGGCGATCAGCTCCTCGATCGAGGTGGCGGCGAATCCCTTCGCCAGCACGGCCCGCTCGGCGAGCTCCAGCAGGCGCTCGCGCGTGTCGGGTCCCTTGCGGACGGGCTGCCTCTGCATCGATCTACCCTACCGACCGTACGGTTCGCAGGCGGCCAGCTTTGCGCGGTCGCCGGCGGCGCCGTCAAGATGCAGGCGTTAAGCGATTGAAGAACCTGCCGGAATCCGGCGACGACGGTCGACTGCACCGCGAATAGGGTAGTTCTCCGGCGGCCATTCGGGCTAGAGGATTTCTCGCTGGTCGACGGCTCCCCCCGCGTCGCCGGCGAAAGTCCAAAGATCAACCACAGCCGTATTGCACAGAATAGCCTGTCATCTTTCGATGACCGGCTATTTCTGTTCGGATCGTTCGATCAGATGTAGTATTCACCCCTCGACGAAACCAAACTACATCTACGAAGAAACATTGCTGAAACGAGTCGTCTCTAGGTCTTGCGGCAACGAACGGCGCGTCCGACGCGCCCACTCAGCCAAAGGACCATGACAATGATGATCCCCTTCGCCCTGGCGTTGATCCGCGGCGCCTTCGGTGCCCGCCGGCGGCTATTTCCGAGCGCGACACCACGATCCTGAAGGATCGCCGCCCCTGCCAACGACAATCGACGCGCCGAACCACTGGCGTGCCTCATGGAGTGAAGTCATGCCGAAGTATCGTCACGCACTGCCGCAACTGTCAGACAAGATGTTCCTGACAGATGGCGGCCTCGAGACCACGCTCGTCTTCGAGGACGGCATGGACCTGCCGTGTTTCGCATCCTTTCCGCTACTGCGGAACGAAGCCGGGCGCGAGCGCCTGCGTCGCTACTACGAGCTCTATTCCGGGCTCGCGCGCCAGAGCGGCGTCGGCTTCGTGCTGGAGAGCATCGGCTGGCGGGCCAATCGCGACTGGGGCGCCAAGCTCGGCTACGACGCGGCCGCGCTCGCCGAGGCGAGCCGCGCCTCGATCGACCTCCTGGTGCCGTTCCGCGACCGCTACGATACGGTGCAGACGCCGATGGTGATCAGCGGCAATATCGGGCCGCGCGGCGACGGCTATGTGCCCGGCGAGAAGATGAGCGCGGCGGCCGCCGAGGCCTACCACGCGCCTCAGGTCCGCACCTATGCCGGCACCGAGGCCGACATGGTCTCCGGCTTCACCATCAATTACGTGGAGGAGGCGATCGGCATCGCCCGCGCGGCCGCCGGCGCCGGCATGCCGGCCGTGATCTCGTTCACGCTCGAGACCGACGGCCGGCTGCCCTCCGGCCAGAGCCTCGCCGAGGCGATCGCGCAGACCGACGCCGAGGCGGGCAGGGCGCCGGCCTACTACATGATCAACTGCGCACACCCGACGCATTTCGACCGCGTCGTCGAGGCCGGCGGGGCCTGGCTCGATCGCATCCGCGGCGTCAGGGCCAACGCCTCGACGCGCAGCCATGCCGAGCTCGATGCGGCGACCGAGCTCGACCCCGGCGATCCGGTCGACCTCGGCCGGCGCTATGCCTGGCTGCGCGAGGCGATGCCGAAGCTGACGGTGCTCGGCGGCTGCTGCGGCACCGACCACCGCCACGTGCAGGCGATCTCCCGCTTCTGCACGCCTGTCGGCGCGGCGGCATAGCGGCATCGCGGCGTCCTCCGCTTCCCCGACCTCGTTCGTCCTGCGGCTCGACCGCCGCACGTCGTCGTCCTGCGGCTCGACCGCAGGACCCATCTTTGCAGGCAGTCGAGAGGCCCGGGAGAAGGCCGGGAGAAGGATGGATCCTGCGCTTTCGCGCAGGATGACGACCGAACGGGGACGAGGGTAGAGCGCGGCGACGGCGCACCCGCTACGCGCGCCGCTCGTAGACGAGATTGGTCCGCGTGCGGGCGATCTCGCGGTAGCCGCGCTCGCCGAGCAGCCCCTCGAGGTCGCAGTGCCAGGCCTCCGGCGCACGGCCGAGCACGATCAGGCCGGGCCGGAGGGCGGCCGGCGCGGTGCGCAGGAACGGCTCCAGCACCAGATCCTCGGCGCCCTCGACATGCAGCTTGAGCGCGTCGATGCGTGGCAGGCCCTCCTCCTGCACGAGGCCGAGCAGGGTTCGCGCCGGCACCGCGACCTGGCCGCCGGCGCGCTCCTCCGGACGCACCAGCTTGACGCTCGACTCGCCGCGATTGACGGCGTCGAGGAACAGGGTGACCTCGCCGTCGCGGTCGGCGACCGCGCAGGCGACCGCCTTGATGCGGCCGCCGGCATTGGCGCCGATGTTGAAGACGAGGCGCTCGAACAGCGCCTGCTGCGGCTCGATCGCGAGGATCCTCGCCCCGGCTCCGGCGCGGGCGGCGACGAACAGGGAATAGGCGCCGACATTGCAGCCGACGTCGACGAACACGAAGCTGCCGCCGCCGATGCGGCGCGCCAGCAGCGCCCGCTCCTCGGCCTCGAAGAGCTGCGGCGTGAACAGGATGCAGCGCTCGAAGGCGTTGTCGTGCGGATGCAGCCGGAAGCGCGCGCCGAAGGCCTCGAGATCGACCGCACGACCCTCCAGGCGCCGGATCGTGGCGCGCTCGACGCCGAGCGCGAGGCGGCGCCCGGTGTCGCTGTCGGGAAGGGCGCGGGTGAGCCGCAGCAGCGCCGCGAGCCGCCGGCTCGGAGCATGGGTGCCGAACGGCTCGTCGGCGGGAGCACCGAATGGCTCTGGGCGGGAAAGCATCGCCCGGCGGATAGCAGGTCGCGGCCAAGCCTCCAAGCGGCCCGGCCTGCATCGCCCCTCAGAGTTGATCGGGGTAGAACAGCCGGAAATCCTGCTCGTAGCGCCGGCGGACCTTCTCCAGCAGTCTGGTGTCGCCGTAATACTCCTCGATGCTGCGGGTGCGGATGCGGTGCGTCGGCTTCTTCCGGAACTCGCCGAGATCGAGACCGAAGCGGCCGATGATCTTCTGCCGCAGCGCCTCCCAGTCATCAGCGAACGTCTCGTAGCGGCCGACGAAGCCCGGCACGAGCCTGCCGCGATGGACGAGGATGTCGGCCTGCGGCAGGACGTGCACGTCCATCCGGTCGGGCGGGGTGTCGCAGACGATCTCGACCACGCGGGCGAGCGAATCGGACTTGGTGATGCCCATCTTCTGCGCCGCCATCGGCAGGGTGGCGTTCTCGTCGCGGACCTTGTTGTCGTAGAAGGAGGCGAGCCGGTCGGCCGGGTTGCGGACGAAGGTGAAGACGAGCCGGTCGTCGGCGAGGCGGGCGGCGTCGCGGGTGCGCAGCATGCTGGTGCGGCCGCCGGTCTCGAACTTCCAGAAATTATCCGGCGAGACGCCGCGGCGCTGGCCGTCGAGGAGGCGCGCCAGCATCACCTTGATGGTCGAGTTGGCGGCCTTCGGCACGCGGCCGTAGACGATCGGGTGGTCGCGGAAGGCGATATAGTGCTCGCGGCCCCACAGCAGCCGCCGAAGGGCCTCCATGGCCTGTGCGGGGGCACCGATGAGGCCCGTCACGGCCTCGCGGGTACGGGGAGCGGCTTGCATGCGGTCCTTTCCGGGCGGCGGCGCTTCTAGCATAGCCGGCGCGGCGGCCGATGACAGCGCATGGCCGCCGCGCGTTTTTTCTTGCACGAGAGGCGTGCGGAGAGGCAGACCTGCGCCTAACTGGAGAACGGCTCTGGACCGAGCCCGAACCGCAGGACCACCATCAGCGATGACCTTCGTCGACGCCACCACCGCCCCACTCCGCAAGACCGGCGCCATCAAGCTGCACGGCCCGGCCGATTTCGCCGGCATGCGCAAGGCGGGCCGGCTGACGGCCGAGGCGCTCGACCTGATGGTGGATGCGGTGAAGCCTGGCGTCACCACCGACGCGCTCGACCGCCTGGTGTTCGAGTTCGCCATGGACCACGGCGCCTATCCGGCCTCGCTGTTCTACCGCGGCTACACCAAGGGCATCTGCACCTCGATCAATCACGTCGTCTGCCACGGCATCCCGAACGACAAGCCGCTGCGCGAGGGGGACATCGTCAATGTCGACGTGACGCTGATCGTCGACGGCTGGCACGGCGATTCGAGCCGCATGTACGCGGTCGGCGAGATCCCGCGCCGGGCCGAGCGGCTGATCGAGGTGACATACGAGGCGATGATGCGCGGCATCGCGGCGGTCCGGCCCGGCGCCACGACCGGCGACATCGGCGCCGCCATCCAGGATTTCGCCGAGGGCGAGCGGACCAGCATCGTTCGCGACTTCTGCGGGCACGGGCTCGGGAGACTCTACCATGACGAGCCCAACATCCTGCATTACGGCCGCAAGGGCGAAGGCGTCGAGCTGAAGGCCGGCATGTTCTTCACCGTCGAGCCGATGGTGAATCTCGGCCGTCCGCACGTGAAGGTGCTGTCCGACGGCTGGACGGCGGTCACCCGCGACCGCTCGCTGTCGGCGCAGTTCGAGCACTCGGTCGGCGTCACCGAGACCGGCGTCGAGATCTTCACCCTCTCGCCGCGCGGGTTCGACCGGCCCCCGTATCGCGCATGAGCGAGCGCCGGCCGGACGGCGCACCGGGCCTCGCCGAGGAGGCCGCGCACTGGCTCGGCCATCGCGACCGTTTGCGCGCCCGCTTCCGCGATGCCGGCGCGGAGGCGCTGCCGGACTACGAGCTCCTGGAGCTGGTTCTCTTCCGCGCCATCCCGCGGCGCGACGTCAAGCCGATCGCGAAAGCTCTCCTGGCCCGCTTCGGCTCCTTCGCGGAGGTTTTGGCGGCGCCGCCGGCGCGCCTCGCCGAGATCGACGGGGTCGGCGAGACGGTGGCGCTCGAGCTGAAGGTGGTGGAGGCGGCGGCGACGCGGCTCGCCCGCTCCAAGCTGAAGGATAGGCAGATCCTCTCCTCCTGGTCGGCGGTGCTCGACTATTGCCGGGCCGCGATGGCCTTCGCCGAGCGCGAGGAGTTCCGCATCCTGTTCCTCGACAAGCGCAACGGGCTGATCGCCGACGAGCGACAGCAGGCCGGCACCGTCGACCACACGCCGGTCTATCCGCGCGAGGTGGTGAAGCGGGCGCTCGAGCTCGGCGCCACCGCGCTCGTCCTCGTGCACAACCACCCCTCCGGCGATCCGACGCCGAGCTCGGCCGACATCGCCATGACGAAGACCATCGTCGACGTCGCCAAGCCGCTCGGCATCGCCGTACACGACCACATCATCGTCGGCCGCAACGGTCACGCGAGCCTCAAGGGGCTCAGGCTGATCTGACTCCGCCCGGACGAGCCCGATCCTAATCGCTAAGGAACCCGCTCATGCTCCTCGTCACGACGACGCATGCCGTCTTCATCCTCGATTTTCAGAGCGGCAGCGCTTGGCAGATCTCCTCGGGGCAGGGCGTCTACTACGGGGCGAGCTTCGATCGCGAGCGCATGTATATCGCCGCCCGGCAGGCCCCCTACGGCGGCAACAAGTTCGGCCAGCGCAACTCCATCCTCGTGTTCGACCGTGATCTGACGCTCGCCGGCGTCGAGCGGCCGGACCCGCCTCTGCGCGATACCCATCAGATCTTCTCGACGGGCGATCGCCTTCTCTGTGCCGGGAGCTTCGACGACGCGATCTTCGTGTTCGAGAACGGTGCCTGGTCCTCGTTCGCGCCGCTGCCGGAGGGCGGCATCGGCATGAACCGGCACCACGTCAACTCGATCTTCGTCGATGCGGATGGCATCTGGCTCAGCGGCACGAAACCCTCCGGGCACTGGGCGCATCTCGATCACGCCGGCAGGCTCGTCGACCATCGGCCGCTCGGCGACGGCACGCACAATGTCTGGCGCCACGGCGGCGACACCTGGGTGCTCAGCTCGCGCGAGGGGGCGGCGCTGTCGGCCGGCGGGGCGCGGCTGCCGATCCGCGAGGAGGGCTGGGTGCGCGGCATCGCCGGCGACGGGGCGGGCGGCTGGTATGTCGGCATCTGCCAGAACCGCATCCGCCGCGACCGTGCCTTCTCGGACTGCAGCATCGCCCGCATCGATCCAGCGACCGGGGCTGCGAGCGCGGTGCGCACCCTGCGCGGCTACGGCATGGTGCACGACATCAGGCTGCTCGGCACGGCCGACCCGCTGCACAACGGCATCGCCTTCCCGATCGATCCCGAGGCGCTCGAGGGCCGCTTCCTCGAGGTTGCGACCGACGAGGAATGGGCGGCGTAGGACGTCGGAGGGCTCGCTCAGCCTCTCCGCCCATTCAGGGCTGCGCTGTCTTCCCTCTCCCATCGAAGATTGCTGCGGAAGGGTAGGCGGGCCGGGTCGGCATCGCCCTTGCCGAAAGCCCCGGATTCGCTCCGCTTGCCCGGGCTGCCGGCGGACGCGATCAACACCGCGTTGGCTGCCCTGGAGCCGCCCGATCGGCGGCCTATTTGGCCCGGCAGTGGAGTTTCCGGAGTCCGACCCATGCCGCGTGCCGCCGCCGTCCTCGCCGTCGCCCTGCTGCTCGCCGCGCCGGCCTTCGCCCAGAGCCGCAGCGAGGCTTCCCGGGACTACAGGCTCGCGGTCGAGACGGTCGCCGAGGGGCTCGTCCATCCCTGGGGGCTCGCCTTCCTGCCGGACGGCCGCATGCTGGTCACCGAGCGCCCGGGGCGGCTTCGCATCGTCTCCGCCGACGGCACGCTTTCCGAGCCGCTGAAAGGCGTGCCGGAGGTGGTGGCGCAAGGGCAGGGCGGCCTCCTCGACGTCGCGCTCGCGCCCGATTTTTCCACGAGCCGCCTCGTCTATATCGCCTATTCGGAGCCCGGCGAGGGCAGCACCAACGGCACAGCGGTCGCGCGCGGGCGCCTCTCCGGCGATGCCACCGCGCTCGAGAATGTGCAGGTGATCTTCCGCCAGCTGCCGAAGGTCGCGAGCCGCGGGCATTACGGCTCGCGCCTCGTCTTCGCCCCGGACGGAAAACTGTTCGTCACGCTCGGCGAGCGCATGAGCTTCAAGGAGCGCGCGCAGGATCTCGGCTATCACTTCGGCAAGGTCGTCCGCATCGAGGCCGACGGGAAGGTCCCGGCCGACAACCCGTTCGTCGGCCGGGAGGGTGCGCGGCCGGAGATCTGGTCATACGGCCATCGCAACCCGCAATCGGCGGGCCTGCATCCCGGGACCGGAAAGCTCTGGATCGTCGAGCACGGCGCGCGCGGCGGCGACGAGGTCAACATCCCCGAGGCCGGCAAGAACTACGGCTGGCCGGTGATCTCCTACGGCGTCGACTATTCCGGCGCCAAGATCGGCGAGGGCCGGTCGAAGCCCGGCATGGAGCAGCCGATCTATTATTGGGATCCCTCGATCGCGCCCTCGGGCTTCCTGTTCTACACCGGCGACCTGTTCCCGAAATGGAAGGGCGACCTCTTCGTCGGCGCGCTGGCCGGCAAGCTCCTGTCGCGGCTCGATGTCGACGGCGACAAGATCGGCGGCGAGGAGCGCCTCCTGAGAGGACTCGGCGAGCGCATCCGCGACGTCCGCCAGGGGCCCGAAGGGGCGATCTACCTGCTGACGGACGCGAGCGAGGGCCGCATCCTGCGCCTACGCCCGGCTACGTAAGGCCGGGGCGGCGCCAGGGAGCCGACCGTTTCGTCCTGACGCTAGGGGCAGCGCGCGGCGCGCTCCTCCGCGGTCACCTTGCCTGTACCTGTGCTGTAACCCAGCGGCCGTGCAGTAAACCGAACTTCTGTCGCTTGAAGGTTATCCACCTGCGCTGCCCACCCAGCGTCGCGCAGGCGGAGCAAGCATAGGCCCCGTCCACGTCTCGAGCTCCAGTTGGTCGGCTCCACGGACCTGACCAGCCGCGAGGAACCGCGCCGCTACACGATATGGGCGGCGAAACCTCGCCGCGGCGAGATGTGCACTGAGGCTTGAGGCTAATAGCGTCCGGCGAAATCCACCAAGTAAACCGTCATCTCCTCTGGGAAGCCCTTGACCGAGCGCCGCTGCGGATCAGAGAAGTGAGCGGCATTCCCGTGTTCCCGCACGACTTTCTCAGAAACGAGAATCTGGTCAGGTTCGGCGGCTGAGCAGAGTCGGGCGGCAAGCTGAACCGTCGCCCCGAAGAGGTCATTGCTGTCTTCGACCGGCTCCCCACAGTCGACGCCGATGCGCACGTGTATCGCCTCGCTGCTCTCGCGATTATAATCGGCGAAGCCCTTCTGAATGGCTGCCGCGCATTGCACTGCGGCCTCGGCCGAGTCGAACGACGCCATGATGCCGTCGCCGAGATGCTTCACTTCTCGACCGGCGAAGTCTCGTAGCGAGCGCCGAACAACGGAGTCGTGCGCGCGTACGAGCTCGATCGCCATCCGGTCGCCGAGCCTGGCAGTCATTTCGGTGGATCCGACAATGTCCGTAAAGAGGATGGTGCGAAGGCCCCGGTCGACCGTGGCTTCGGTGGCACCGGGTGCCGGCTGCGGATCCTGAATTCGTCCGAGAAACGCCTCGACGGCCGAAAGAGGCACTTCGACCACTTCTCCGGCAATGTGCCCGTGAGCTTCCCGGTGGACGCACTGCGCGGTCTCCGCATCAGGCGCTTCGACGAGGCAGAATGTGGTGCCGCGGTGCTGGTCAAACCAGTAGGTGAGAAACCGCACGCCGTACTGGTCCTGAATCTCCAGGTCTTTGCGATGGGCATCGGCGATGTCCGCGGCCGTTGCCCCAAGAACCTCGTGGCGATCCATGTAGATTGGCATTCGGGATTCATCCTTTGCGGCCGCGTTTCGCGTGCGCTCGAGGTTTCCACGACGCAGCTTCGGTGTCGAGGGAACCTCGGGCGCGCCGGGGAAGCGTCGGGACGAACCTCTGGTCGACATTCCGCCGGGCGCGCCCGGCGCGCTCTTTTCAAGAGACGGCAATGTGCGGCCGATTGTTCCAGAAGAGCTCCGCCCTGGTACTCCCTCTGGAGCATCCGCTTCCTGGGAAGAAGGGCGCTCGACTCGCCTCGCGAGGCAGAGACGGGATGGACTCTCGGCGATTTCATTTCATCCGCCCCGGTCGGCCTAAGGGACGGTATTGAATTCGCAAATGACGATGGGCCCTTTCGGGCCGCCGGCATTGATCGATTCTTACGCTGCCTTAAGCTCGGCCGCGTTCGATCCGAGCCCGGGCAAAAATGCTGCGCGCACTCGCCGCCACGATCCTCCTCTTCGCAGCGATGGCGCCTGCGCCCGCGCAGGAGCCGGCGTTCCGCCCCGCGGCCGGGCAGGGGGCCTACCTCGTCCTCACAGACATCCATTTCGACCCGTTTGCCGAGCGCGACCTCGTGCCCAAGCTCGCCGCCGCGCCGATTGAGGACTGGCCGCGCATTCTCGATTCCGCCGCGCAAAAACCGTCGCCCTTCGGCCGCGACACCAACCACGCCCTGCTGCACTCGACGCTCGATGCCGCCGCCGCGACCGGCCTCGCCTACGACTTCGTCCTCATCGCCGGCGACTTCCTGGCGCACGACTTCCAACAGAAATTCGCGGCGACCAGCGGCGGCAGCGCCGACTATGACGGCTTCGTCGAGAAGACGATGGCGTTCGTCTCCCGCGCCGTGCAGGAGCGGTTTCCGCAGAGTCCCGTCATCGGCACCTTCGGCAACAATGATTCGCTGTGCGGCGACTACGGGGTGTCGGCGTCGAGCCGGCTGTTCCCCTTCCTCGCCGGGCAGTGGGAGGTGCTGAGGAACGATCCCGTCGCGGCCGCCGACTTCGGCATCGGCGGTTCCTACGTGCTGCCGCATCCGACCGTCCCGAAGCAGCGGATCGTCGTCGTCAACGACATCTACTGGTCGGCGAAATATCGGAACTGCCACCCCGCGGGCGACGATCCCGGCTCGGCGATGCTGGCTTGGCTCGAGTGGCAGCTGTTCCGCATCGCCGAGGCTGGCGAGCGGGCGACGCTGCTGTTCCACATCCCGCCCGGTATCGACGGCTACAGCTCCGCCTATGGCCGCGGCGGCTGTGTGGCTGCGACGACCTCGTTCTGGAGGAAGGCGGACGAGGAGCGCTTCGCCGCGATCGTCGAGCGCTATACCGGCGTGCTCGGCCCGGCGATCGTCGGCCATACGCACATGGACGAGTTCCGCGTCATGTCGAGCCCCGCCGGCACGCCGCTCCTGGCGATGAAGATCTTTCCGGCCGTGAGCCCGATCTTCGGCAACGCCCCGGCCTTCACCGTCGTCGCCTACGACAGGGCCGACGGATCGCTCCGCGACTACGCGGTCTTCGGCCTGCGCAACCTCGTCGGGCCGGCGTCGCAGCCGGCCGCGGTCCCGGACTGGCGGTTCGAGTACAGCTTCGGCGCCGCCTATGGCGAAAGCGTCTTCGATGCCGCGACGGCCGTCCGGCTCGCCGCCGCGATCCGGACGACCCCTTCGGTCCGCGAGGCCTATACGCGCTTCTTCCCGGGTATCGGCGCCGGTACCAACGCCATCAGGCCGACCAACTGGAGGACGTTCGCCTGCGTGCAGACCGAGCTGCGGTCGGCCGGCTACGTCGCCTGCGCCTGCGGCGGCTGAGGCGAAGAATTTGCCCGGCCGTCTCCCAAGGACGGCCGGGCTCGTTGCGCACAGTCCCGGGCGGAGGGGGGCGGTATCCGGCCCGGGAAAAATCAGGGATCAATGCGCGACGGGAACCGGAACCTTCGTCAGAACCGTGGTCGCCGGCCCTTCGCGCCGGTCGACGGTGACGAACCGGACTTTTCCGGTCTGGCTCGCCTGCAGCAGCATGTGCGCGGTGCAGACCCGGCCGAGTTGCGCCGAGCCGCGGCCCTTGCAGGCCTCGGCTTCCGCCGGGCTCATCGCCTCGGCGGCCTGCACGGCGAGCCGGTCGCTCTTCGGCAGCACGTCAAAGGCGATCCGCACGCGGCTCGCGGCGGCGCCCTTCGCGGGCTCGGCTGCGGCGCCGCCGACCGACAGCGCCATCGCCATCGCCGCGGCGCCGAGGATCGTTCCGATGTGGCTGGCCGTCAGCATCTTCGCCTCCCGCGCTGAACTCTGCGCGTTTATGGCCCGGCACGGCTGAACAGGCTCGAAATCCCCCGTTCATCCGCTGTTCATCGCCCGGGGCCGGTGAAAGAAACGTCGGCGGACCGGCAAAGGTTGCACCCGGGGTGTCTTTTTTTCCCTCTCCAACAGGGAGAGGGTGTCGCCGAAGGCGACGGGTGAGGGGTTACGGAGCATCAGGACAGGCGCCGTACCCCTGATCCGGCCGCTTCGCGGCCACCTTCTCCCTCTGGGAAGCCACCTTCTCCCTCTGGGAAAAGGAAGAAAGAGCCCTCGCCTTGTCCCCGCGCGGGGCGCAGGCTAAGCACCAGGGCATGCCAGCCACAACCGCGCTCTACCCCGGCTCGTTCGATCCGGTGACGAACGGCCACCTCGACGTGGTCCGCAACGCCTGCCGCCTCGTTGGCCGGCTTGTCGTCGCCATCGGCACGCATCCCGGCAAGGTGCCGCTGTTCGGCGTCGAGGAGCGGCGGTCGATGCTGCTCGCCGCCTGTGGGCCGCTGGCGGCCGCGGAGGGCGCCGAGCTCGCGATCACCACCTTCGACGGCCTCGTCGTCGAGGCGGCACGGGCCGCCGGCGCCCGTCTGCTCATTCGCGGGCTACGCGACGGCACCGATCTCGACTACGAGATGCAGATGGCCGGCATGAACGCGGCGCTGGCGCCGGACGTGCAGACCGTCTTCCTGCCGAGCTCGCCGATGGTCCGCCCGATCACCGCGACCCTCGTTCGCCAGATCGCCGCGTTCGGCGGCGATGTATCGAGCTTCGTGCCCGCGGAGGTGGCCGAGCGGCTGCGGATGCGCTACTTGGCGCGCTGAAACAGCCAAACGGAGACCGGACCTTGCGTGTCCTCCTCGCACTCTGCGCATTCGCGATGCTGTCGCTGCCCGCCGCCGCCCAGTCGCCGGCCGACACCATCACGCTCGAGACCAACAAGGGCAATGTGACCATCCAGCTACGGCCGGATCTGGCGCCCAAGCACGCCGAGCGGCTCAAGCAGCTCACCAAGGAAGGCTTCTACGACGGCGTGCCGTTCCATCGCGTCATCGCCGGCTTCATGGCCCAGACCGGCGATCCGACCGGCACCGGCACCGGCGGCTCGAAGCTGCCGGACCTGCCGGCCGAGTTCACGACCAAGGAGAAGTTCGTCCGCGGCACGGTCGGCATGGCCCGCGCGCAGAGCCCGAACAGCGCCAACAGCCAGTTCTTCATCATGTTCGCGCCCGCGCCGTTCCTCGACGGCAAGTACACGATCATCGGTAACGTCACCGCCGGGATGGACGTCGTCGACAAGATCAAGAAGGGGCCGGAAGCGGCCAACGGCCAGGTCGACGGGCCGGACAAGGTCGTCAAGGCGCGGCTCGGCAGCTGAGGATTCTCGCACACCATGGCATCCCCCGAAGACACTCTGGTCCTCGAGACCACCAAAGGCCGCGTCGTCATCGCCATGCGGCCCGACCTCGCTCCCGGCCACGTCGCCCGCATCAAGGAACTGGCGCGGGAGAAATTCTACGACAACGTGCCGTTCCACCGGGTGATCGACGGCTTCATGGCGCAGACCGGCGACCCGACCGGCACCGGCATGGGCGGCTCCAAGAAGGGTCATCTGAAGGCCGAGTTCTCGAAGGAGCCGCATGTCCGCGGCACCGTCTCGGCCGCGCGGGCGAGCAATCCCGATTCGGCCGATTCGCAGTTCTTCATCTGCTTCGCGCCGGCCCGCTTCCTCGACGGCCAGTACTCGGTCTGGGGCGCGGTCACCGAGGGCATGGAGAACGTCGACAAGATCAAGCGCGGCGAGCCGGTCCGCGATCCGGACAAGATCCTCACCGCCCGCATCGCGGCGGACGAGGCGGCGTAGCCTTCTCGGGGGCGGCTGCTGCCGCTCGCCCCGACGTGGCCCGGTCCGAAC
>JAEZCD010000418.1 GCA_023430145.1 Pseudomonadota bacterium | reverse complement strand
AGGCAGCGGATCAGCGTCGTCTTGCCGGCGCCGTTCGGGCCGACGAGGCTGACGAGCTCGCCGGCGCGGGCCGAGAAGCCGACGCCGGTGAGGACCGACAGGCTGCCGAAATTCTTCGAGACGCCCGCGGCCTCGACCACCACCTCGCCGCGGCCGCTCGCCGTCACGGGCCGGTCGAGTGTGGCGAGCGACACCGCCGGACGTATTGCGCGCCGGGCGAGCGAGAGCGCCATCCGCAGCGCCCCGAACAGGCCCGAAGGCAGGAACAGGATGACGAGGATGAAGGCGACGCCGACGATCAGCTCCCAGACGAAGGGGAGGCTGCCCGAGAGATACGCGCTCGCCACCTCGACGACGAGCGCGCCGACGAGGGCGCCGACCAGCGAGCCGCGGCCGCCGAGCGCGACCATGATCACGAGCTGCGTGCCGAAGGTGAAGCTCGCATTCTCCGGCGCCGCGATGCCGCCGAAGCCGGCATAGCCGAAGCCGGCGAGCGCGGCGACGATGCCGCAGACGACGAGCAGCAGGATCCTCAGCCGCGGCGTGTCGATGCCGAGATAGGCGCAGCGCGTCTCGTTGTCGCGAACCGCCTTGATGAGGCGGCCGGCATCGCTCGCCAGCACGACCCAGGCGGCGGTGGCGACGGCGATGGCGCCGATGCCGGCGATCCGGAACCAGGTCTCGAGCTCGAGGTCGAAGGTGTAGAAGCCGACGAGGCCGCTCGAGGAGCCGGTGAAGTTGCCGCCGGCATAGATCAGCTGCACGAGCACGATCGGCAGCACCAGCGAGACGACGGAGGCATAGAGCGGCGTCGAACCGGTATAGAAGGAGAGCCAGCCGACCGCGGCCGCGACCGCGCCGGCGATGAGGATGGTCGCCGCGAGCACCACCGCCACCTGCCAGGGGCCGAAGCCGAGCTCGGTGAAGCCGATCGCCAGCGTATAGGCGCCGATGCCGAAGAAGGCCGACTGGCCGAAGGTCAGATAGCCCGAGAAGCCCCAGAGGATGTCGACGGTGATCGCCGCCGTCGCGACGAAGAAGGCGCGGACGAGGATGTTGACCGTGTAGGTATCGAGGAACCACGGCCCGGCGATCACCGCGGCGATGCCGCAGAGGGCCGGGATGGCGACGCGCAGAAGCCCGCCCGAGACCCGCCGCTCCCGGCCCGGCATGGCGAGGGAGGCGGCGCGGTCAGGCACGGGCGAACCCCGCGGGGCGGAGGCGGAGCACGATGGCGGCGAGAACGGCAATGGTGACGCCGCCGAGAATCGGGCTGATGAAGGTCGCCACCACCACCTGCAGGCCGCCCAGGACGAGGCAGGAGAAGGCGAGCGTGGCGAGCGAGCCCCCCGACACCATCACCAGCATGAAGGCGCTGATCAGCCAGGCGAGGCCGGTGTTCGGATCGACGCTGGCGAGCGGCGTGATCAGCGCCCCGGCGGTGGCCGCGAGGCCGCAGCCGATGGCGAAGGTGATCAGCCGCACGCGGCCGCTGTCGATGCCGAGCCCCTGGGCCAGCGTCTCGTTCATTATCACCGCGCGCGTCGCAAGGCCGAGCCGAGTGCCGCCGAGCAGCGCCGTGAACAGCGCCCCGAGCGCCAGCGCCACCGGCACCATCAGGAGCCGGTAGCCGGAATAGTCCTCGCCGAGAAAATCGATCGTGCCCGAGATCGGCGAGGGCACGAACTGCACGCCGCGGCCGAAGAGGAGCGTGACGAGCTGGGTGATGACGATGGCGAGGCCCCAGGTGGCCAGAATCGCGTCGAGCGGCCGGCGATAGAGCCGGCGGACGATGGCGGTCTCGGTCAGCCCGCCGAGCACCGCGCCGACGAGGAAGCCGAGAAGCGGCGCGGTGACGGCCGGCAGGCCGAGCTGCGAGCCGACGAGGGCCGCGTAGGCGCCGACCGTGATCAGGGCGCCATGCGCGAAGTTGATGATCTTCATGACGCCGAAGACGATCAGCAGCCCGGCGGAGACGATGAAGAGGATCGCCGCGGTGGTGACGATATCGAGTCCGAGCGTGACCATCTCTGCCTGGGCGTCCGCGATGAGACTGTGACCGGCGGCAAGGATCGTGCCGCCGGCTCTTCACTGCGTCCCGATCAGAGCTTCGGGCACTGCTCGCCGGGATCGACGTTCTCGAAGCTCGAGATCACCTGCACGCTGCCGTCGGCTTTCACCTGGCCCAGATACATGGTCAGCGGCGCATGGCGCTGGTCGTTCATCGTGATCTTGCCGCGCGGCCCTTCGACGGTGACCTCGCCGAGCGCCGCGAGCACCTTCGCCTTGTCGAGGCTGCCGGCCTTCTCGACGGCCGCCTTGTAGGCGTAGACCGCCTCGTATTGCGGCACCGAGAGGTCGTTCGGCGTCTTCAGGTTGGCGCCGAACTTCTTCGCCATGTTGGCGAGGAACTCCTTGTTGGCCTTGCTGTCGATCCCGGTGACGTAGGAGGCGGAGATGTAGATGCCTTCGGCGTCGCCGCCCATGCTCTTCGCCGTGCCCTCGTCGACGGCGAGGTTGCCGTAAGGAAGGTTCACGCCGGCCGCCCGCAGCTGCTTGGTGAGCGTCACGTTCGGCGCGCCGCCGGCCGTCGAGGTGATCAGCGCGTCGGGCGCCGCGCTCTTCAGCTTGGAGATGATCGGCGTCCAGTCGGTGCCGTCCATCGGCAGATATTCCTCGCCGACCACCTTGCCGCCGGTCTTCTCGATGTAGGCGCGGGTGAACTCCAGCATGCCGCGGCCGAAGGCGTAGTCCGAGCCGATCAGGAAGAAGGTTTTCGCGCCCTTCTCTTTGGCGAAGTAGTCGACGATCGGCGGCACCTGCTGCTCGGGCACCCAGGCATTCACATACATGTACGGGCTGCAGGATCTGCCCTCGTAGAACGAGGTGTAGATGTAGGGCGTCTTGCCGCGGGCGACGATCGGCAGGCCGGCATTGCGGGCCGCGCTCGTCTCCATCGAGATCAGCACGTCGACCTTCTTGCCGAAGACGAGCGCATCGAACGCCTTCTGCGCTCCCGCCGCGCCCGAGGCATCGTCGGCGACTTCGAGCACCAGCGGCCGGCCGAGCACGCCGCCCTTGGCGTTGATCTCCTCGACCGCGAGCTCGGCCGACTGCACGACCGAGGGCGCGACGACGCTGTTGGCGCCGGACAGGCCGACCGGGATGCCGATCTTGATCGGGTCGGCGGCGTACGCGGTTCCGCATAGCGCGAGAGCGGCGACGGCCGCGAGGAGGGAAGGCGAATGTCTGGCGGTCATGATCCTGATCTCCTGCTGCGTTGACATCTGCGGCCGGCCCGGCTCACCGGGCTCAGTACCAGCCGCGCTTGTGACCGCTTCCGAGCATCTCGTCGTAGACGTCGGTCCGGCGGTCGCGGAGGACTTGGTTGAAGGCGTTCCAGTTGCGCTTGCGCCGGGCCTCGCCAAGATCGACCTCGGCGAGCAGGATCTCCTCCCGGTCCCGGCTGGCCGGCCCGGCGACGGGCCAGCCGGTGTAGCTGACGATGACGCTCTGCCCCTCGAAGGGCTGGCCGCGCTCGGTGCCGACGCGGTCGGCGCAGGCGATGAAGAGGGAGTTGGAGTGCGCCGCCGCCATGGCGAGGATGTTGGCCATCGCCTGCCGGCCCTCGGCCTGGCCGGGGATCGGCACCCAGTTGGTCGGCACGCAGACGATGTCGGCGCCGCCGAGCGCGCAGAGGCGGTAGGTCTCCGGGAACCAGCCGTCGTAGCAGATGGCGGCGCCGATGCGGCCGATCGGCGTGTGGAAGACCGGGAAGCCGAGATTGCCGGGCTCGAAGTAGAGCGCCTCCTCGTTCCACAGATGCACCTTGCGGAACGTGCCGACATAGCCGTCCGGGCCGATGACGACGGCGCTGTTGTAGAGTTTTTGGCCCTCGCGCTCGCAGATTCCGGCGACGATGTGGATGCGGTGGCGGGCGGCGCGCTCGGCCCAGGCGGCGACCGTCGGCCCGCCCGGGATCTCCTCGGCGAGCGCGAACGCCTCGGCACGGTTCGCGAACACGTAGCCGCTGTTGCACAGCTCCGGCAGCACGAGCAGGCCGGCACCCTTGGCCACCGCCTCGTCGATCAGCTCGAGGCTGCGGGCGACGTTCGCCGCCACGTCGCCGAAGACGGGCTGCATCTGCAGGCAGGCGACGGTGACGCGGCCGCCGCCAGTATTGCCCGAGTCGTCCGAGGTCATCGCCCCGTGCTCCTTCATGCACGCAACGCAAAAAACCCCCGATGGTGCCAGTCAGGCTCCAATCGAGGGCTACATAGCCGGGTTTTAGTGCGGCCAACCGGCCACCATGACGGCGCCAGACTTGCCGGCCGCGCGTCAACGCGGTGATTAGCACCACAGCCGGCGACGGCTGTCAATCTTTGTGCATGCGTAATTTATCGGCGGCGTGTGCCCGGATTGCAGGCATTGGTCGCTCCGTTGGCGGCGGATGACGAGGCGGAGGCCCCTTCGCGGAGGACGACGCTTTGCGCCCTGCCGGTGTTGGCGAAGGCGAGCTCGCGGTCGCCGTCCGAGACGCCGACCATCTGGTCGAAGCGGGCGATGGCGTTGCGTACGTGGCTCGCATCGGCCAGCGGCTCCTTGGGAGATCGCTGCGCTCGGGCAGCTCGCCATGCCTGTCGTGCGACTTCCAGGTCGGGTGCATTTTTCGCCCCTCGGCGACCGACTGCCTTTATCGCGATCGAGATGTTCCGCAGAGGCTGGCTTGCGTGCGCACGATGGCAGCCTGCCGTATCGGCGTTCGGAGCCGCGTCTGACGTATGCCCTGTCGCGCTGGATGTCGCCCTGCGTCACGAGCGAATACAAGTGTAACGCGATTTGCCCTAGTATTCGTTCGTTCAGAGAGGTTACGTCGAAGAAAGGCGATTGAAGAGTGCCCAGGACGGGCGTAGCCTCATTGCGAGGCGCGGGAAGTGCACCAGAAGGGTTCCGGCCGTTCCCGACTCAGCATCTGGTTCGGAGCCCGACAGCGGAGGATAGAATCATGCCAGCGGCAGGCACGATACCCCGGTTCGGGGCGGCGCTCTTGAGCGCATTGTTCGCTCCATCTGCATTCGGCCACACGGCGCAACCGGCCCACGATCATGCGGTTTCGGCCGAGCGGCTCGGGAAGGTGGAGTTCAAGGTCGGCTGCAACGCCGCCGCGCAGGCGGAGTTCAATCGCGCCATGGCCTTGTACCACTCGTTCTGGTGGCCGGCGGCCTCGAAAGCCTTCGAAGCGGTTGCGCAGGCCGACCCGACCTGCGGCATGGCGCATTGGGGGCGGGCGGTCGTCATTCTCGACAACCCGTTCACCTGGCCCGCCAACCTCGCGCCGAAGCTCAAGGACGTCGTCGCTGCGCTCGACGCCGCCCGCGCCACGGGGCTCAAGAGCCAGCGCGAGAAGGACTACGTCGAGGCGGTCGCGGTGTTCGTACGCGACCACGAGAAGGTGGACCATCGCACGCGGCTCCAGGCCTACGACGACGCGATGGCGGACATCGCCCGCCGCTACCCCGACGACAAGGAGGCAGCGATCCTTTCGGCGCTTGTGACTTCGGCGAACTTCAACCCCGCCGACAAGACCTACGCCAATCAACTGAAAGCGGCGAGAGTTCTCGAGCGGTTCGTCACCTCCGATCCCGACCATCCGGGTATCGCGCACTACATGATCCACAGCTACGACTACCCGCCGATCGCCAAGCACGGGGTCGAGGCCGCGAAGAAATACGCGACGATCGCGCCCGACTCGCCGCACGCGCAGCACATGCCGTCGCATATCTTCACGCGCCTCGGCTACTGGCGCGAATCGATCGAGGCGAACCGCGCGTCGTCGCGCGTGGCGAGCGACGCCACCTTCGATGCGCACCACGCGCACGACTACCTGGTCTACGCCCATCTGCAGCTCGCCCAGGATCGTGCCGCGCGCGAGGCGCTGGAGCGCTCGCGAAGCATGAAGCCCGTCGATAACTTCGCGGCTGCCTATGCCTATGCGGCGATGCCGGCGCGGGTCGCGCTCGAGCGCGAGGACTGGACGGCGGCGATGGCGCTTCCGCTCGACCCGGGAGCCGACGCCTATCCCTGGAAGAAGTATCCGCAGTCGGAAGCCGTCAACGCATTCGCCAAAGCGATCGGCGCGGGGCGGAGCGGCGACGCCGCCGGGGCCAGAGAGCAGCAGCGGCGGCTCTTCGCGCTACGCGATGCGGCCCGGGAGGCGAAGCTCGGCTACTGGGCCGAGCAGATCGACATCCAGGCCGACATCGCCGGCAGTCTCGCGCTCTGTGCCGAGGGCAAGGCGGAGGCGTGCATCGACGAAATGAGGAAAGCGGCCGCCCGCGAGGACGCGACGGAGAAGCACGTCGTCACGCCCGGTCCGATCGTTCCCGCCCGTGAACTGCTCGCCGATCTCCTGCTCGCCTCCGGCAGGGCCGGCGAGGCTCTGCAGGAGTACGAGGCCGTCCTCGGCAAGGAGCCCAATCGCTACCGCGCCGTGCTCGGCGCCGCGCGGGCGGCGAGTCGCGCCGGCAACGAGAGCCGCGCGCGGGACCTTTACAAGCAGCTCGTCGAGCTCGGCAAGGACGCCGACAGCGGACGGGACGGCCTCGAAGAGGCACGCCAATCCGTCAGCCGAGGCTGAAGGACCATGCCCTTGCCGGCCGTCCGGCGAGGGCGTGGACTCCAGGGCTGCTGCTTGGCGATGCAATGATCGATCGGGCGGTCGGAAAGCCTCATGACCCGGGCCGGCGCTCAGCGCCGTGACCCGGGTATCCAGCTCTTCTGCCCGAACGACTGGATCGAACGAATCAACCCCCCGGCTCGCCGATCAGGCCGAGGCCGCCGAGCACGTCGCGGGCGCCGATCACGGTGGCGGCGATCTGCGCCATCGAGAGGCGTTTCTGCGTCGCCTGCTGGCGGATCAGCTCGTAGGCCTCGGCCTCGCTCACCTGCTTCAGCGCGACGAGAATCTTCACCGCCTTGTCGACCTCGCGGCGTGCCTTCAGCGTCTCCTCGAGCTTGTCGACCTTGGCCTCGAGCCGGCGCGCGTAGCCGTGCAGCGAGCGGGCCAGCACGAGCGAGGAGAGGATGCCGAAGGAGCGGACCGGCTTGCTGACGACGCCGTGCGCATTGCTGTCGAGCAGGCGCTTCAGCACCGTCGGGTTCTCGTAGTCGATGATCGCCACCATGGTCGGCCCGTCGGCCGCGACCGAGGCGGCGAAGGCGGGCGCCTCCTCGGGACCGACGAGCTGGAACACGGTGTCGACGTCGTGCGGCAGCTCCGCCGGCGGCGGCCAGATGCCGCGGACATTGCAGCCGATGCGCTTCAGCTGGTCGATCAGCGCGTCGCCGTCGGCATCGCGCGGATGCACGACGAGCACGCGCGCGCCGCGCAGATCCTCGATCAGCCGGCGGACGGCGGGCTTCATGAGGCCCGCGCCTCGCTGCCGATCCAGCGCGCCCCGAGCGGCGAGACGGCGAGATAGGGGTCCGGCTTCACCGGCGCCTTCGCTTCCCAGACGATGTCGAAGCTGCCGTCGCGCCGCGCCCGGCCGATGCGCGGCGTCAGCCAGGTATGATTGTTCTCCGGGTCGATCTGGATCGGTCCTTCGGGGGCCTCGAGCGAGAGGCCGAGCGCGCTGTCGACGAGGCGCTGCGTGTCGAGCGTGCCAGCGCGCTCGAGCGCCATGGCGAGCAGGCGCGTCTGCGCATAGGCGCCGGCGCTCCACATGCTCACCGGGCGCTCGGCGCCGAACTCCCTGTGGAAGTCGGCCGCGAAGCGCTTGTTGGCCGGCCGGTCGAGCGAGCCGAAATAGGTCGCCGCGGTAATGTGGCCCTCGCACAGCTCCGGGCCGATCTCGCGCAGCTCGCCCTCGACCATGGTCAGGCTGGCGATCGGCGTCTTTCCGGGGTCGAAGCCGGCCTCCGGGTAGAGGCGATAGAAATTCTGCGCGGTGCGGCCGACGACGGTCGAGAACAGCACGTCCGGCGCGCGCTCTTTCACGCGCGCCAGCACCGCCTTCAGCTTCGACGCGTCGGTCTGCATCGGCACGTACACCTCGCCGACGATCTCCCCGCCATAGGATTCGACGAGGTCGCGCATGATCCGGTTCGACTCGCGCGGATAGACGTAATCCGAGCCGACGAGAAAGATCTTTCGTCCGTAGTTGCGGACCAGATACTCGGCGAGCGGAAAGCTGTTCTGATTCGGGCAGGCTCCGGTATAGATGATGTTTGGCGAGTACTCGAAGCCCTCGTAGAGCGAGGGATACCAGAGCAGGCCGTTGCGGCGCTCGATCGCCGACAGGAGCGCTTTCCGCTCGGCCGAGGTGCTGCAGCCGAGAATCACCGAGACGCCGTCCTCGGTCAGCAGGCGGTCGGCGAGCCGCCGGTAGGTGTCGGGATCGGAGGCGGGGTCGTAGGCGACGACCTCGATCTCGCGGCCGAGCACGCCGCCGGCCTCGTTGATCTCTTTGATGGCGAGCGCCGTGCCGAGGAAATGCTCGGTCTCGGTTACGGCCATGAGGCCGGAGCGGGAGAACAGGACGCCGACCCGCCACGTCTCGGCGCCGGACGATGCCCGGTCGACCATCTCTCTCCTCGCAGCAAGCCTTTGCGCGATCGCCCGACCGCGGGTGGGACGCAAGTCTAGCGGACAGGCGCGGGTCTTCGATACCGGCTCCCGCGCCGGACGGCGAATCGGCAGCCCGCGACGGCCGCGAGGCGGGGACGGGGCCTCACGAGCGGTAGTCGGCGTTGATCGCCACGTAATCGGCGGTGAAGTCGCAGGACCAGACGGTGGCCTTGCCGCGGCCGAGGCCGAGATCGGCGCGGATCAGGATCTCCTGGCCGCGCATATAGGCCGAGACGGCGGCCTCGTCGTAGCCGGGGTCGCGCTCGCCCTCGTGCGCGACGCGGATGTCGCCGAACCAGATCGACAGCCGGTCCCGCTCGGCCGGCTCGCCCGCCTTGCCGACGGCCATGACGACGCGGCCCCAATTGGCGTCGGCGCCGGCGACGGCGGTCTTCACCAGCGGCGAGTTGGCGATCGACAGCGCCACGCGTCTCGCCGAGCGCCCCGACACCGCGCCCGTCACCTCGACGGTGATGAAGCGCGTCGCCCCCTCGCCGTCGCGGGCGACGAGCTGCGCCAGCTCGACGAGCAGGGAATCGAGCGCCCGCCGAAAATCCCGCAGCCGCGGGTCGGCGGCATCCTCGATCCTCGGCGCGCCGGCAGCCGTGCCGGCCGCGAAGGCGATCAGCGTGTCGCTGGTGGAGGTATCGCCGTCGATCGTCAGGCAGTTGAAGCTCTTGTCGGCGCCCTTGGCGAGCAGGCTCTTGAGCGCCGCGGAGGAAATCGGCGCGTCGGTGGCGACGAAGGAGAGCATGGTCGCCATGTCGGGGGCGATCATGCCGGCGCCCTTGGCGATGCCGACGATCGTCACCGGCACGCCGCCGAGGTCGGCCGTGCGGAAGCGGGCCTTCGGGAAGGTGTCCGTCGTCATGATCGCCCGGGCGGCGTCCGCCCAGGAGCCGCCGCCCGCGCCGGCGAGCCGTGCCAGGACGCCCTCGAACTTCGTCGCGTCGAGCGGCTCGCCGATCACCCCGGTCGAGGCCAGCAGAACCTCGTCCGGCCGGCAGCCGACGGCCCGGGCGGCGATCTCGGCCGTGAGTTTCGTCGATTCGCGGCCCTTGGCGCCCGTGAAGGCGTTGGCGTTGCCCGAATTGACGACCAGCGCCCGGACTGCGGCACCGGCCTCGCCGAGCACCGCCCGGCACCATTCCACCGGGGCCGACGGGCAGCGCGACTTGGTGAAGACGCCGGCCGCCTCGGTTCCCGGCGGGAAGGTCATCAGGAGGACGTCGGTGCGGTTCCTGTAGCGGATGCCGGCTTCGGCGGTGGCGAGCCTCACGCC
>JAEZCD010000404.1 GCA_023430145.1 Pseudomonadota bacterium | reverse complement strand
TCCGACGAGCCCGCGGACGGCCCCGGCATCCATGCCGCGCAGGCGCACCGTCAGCGCGATGGCGAACAAGAGGCCGACGGCCGGCAGCAGCCGCCCATAGCCGCGCATGAACGTCCACGGCACCCAGTCGACATAGAGGCGGGCGACGAGGACGAAGCCGATGGTCGCGAGCGCGGCCGCGGGAAGCGGGAGGCCGAAGAAGCGGCGCATGGCGACGAAGAAATAGACGCCGACGAAGATCTGGATCGGGATCAGGTCGGCATAGAGCGCCCAGCGGGCGGCGAAGGTGTGGAACAGGGTGCTGCCCACGCCGATCAGGACGACGAGCGCGATCAGCACGGCGACCGCGGGATCCCGCCGCTCGGCCCTGCGCCAGCCGGCCGCAGCGGCGAGCGCCACGGCGACGAAGGCGAGGCTGGTGAGGAGGTTGACGGGCTCGGCCCAGAGGCCGCGGTCGGTGCGCTCGCAGATGATCCAGATCGGCCGCTGCCAGTCCATCGGGCTCCACACGCTTCGGCTGCCGCGACTTAAGACGGACGCCGCGCCGCTGTCTCGCCGCCGACGCTCACACTCGGGTGAACGCTGCGCCGCGCCTCACGGCCATGGCCGGCGAACGGCTACGCTGGATCGAACCGCGACGGCGTGGGGGAATTTACCTCCGTGGGGCGAACAAGGTAGCCGAGATCGACATGATATTCTTCGCGGGTGGGCCTGCGGTCGGCCACGCCAGCGACCTCTGGGCGATCACGGCGTTCTTCAACCCCATCGGCTACAAGCGGAAATATGCCAACTACCGGCGCTTTCGCGAAGGTCTCGGGGTGCCGCTGCTGGCGATCGAGCTCGGCTATGGGAACGGCTTCGAGCTCCGGGATAACGACGCCGAGATCGTCGTCCGCCTGCGCGGGCGCGACGTGCTGTGGCAGAAGGAACGGCTGCTGAACCTCGCCGTGGAGGCGCTGCCGACCTCCTGCCGCAAGGCGGCGTGGCTCGATTGCGACGTCCTCTTCGACGATCCCGACTGGCCTGAGCGGACCAGCCTCGCCCTCGACCGCTTCGCCCTCGTCCAGCCCTACAGCCGGGCGTTCCGCACGCCGCCCGGATGGACGATCGGGGATCCGCTGCCCGCGGAGGAGGCGACACGGCCAGTGCCCGAAATGATTGCGTCCGGCATCTCGATGGCGGCATGCCTCGAGGTGCCGACCGGCCGCTCGGGCTGCGCCCTCGGCTATGCCTGGGCGGCGCACCGGGATCTGGTGAGAGAGCACGGGTTCTACGACGCCTGCATCGTCGGCGGCGGCGATGCGGCCATGGTGCGCGCCGCCTATGGCCGCTCCGATCTGCTCATCCGGTTGGTGGCCATGAACGCTGCCCAGGCTAAGCACTACCAGCGCTGGGCGAAGCGGTTTTACGGGGATGTCGCCGGCTCGATCGGCTGCATCGAGGGTACCCTCTTCCATCTCTGGCACGGCGCGATGGTCGACCGCCGCTATATCGAGCGCCAAGAGGAGCTGAGCGCGTTCGGCTTCGACCCCCATAGCGACATCGCCATCGATCACGAGGGAGCTTGGCGGTGGAGCTCGCACAAGCCGGCCATGCATGCGAGCGTTCGCGCATACTTCTCCTCACGTCGGGAGGACGGGGCGCCGCCGCCCAGCGCGGTGAGCATGGAGACGACGGCCGGCGAGTGACCCGGCACCGCCCACGCTTTGCTCACACTCGGCTGAAGGATGCGCCGCGCATTCGGGCAACAGGCTCCCCGCAAGGCCGCATAAAGCGAACAGCTACGCTGGATCGAACGGCGACAGCGTGGGAGATTGTTCCTGCATCGGGAAAGGTAGCCGAGGTCGACATGACACTCATCGCGGGCAGGCCTGCGGTCGGCCATGCCGGCGACCTCTGGGCTGTCACGGCGTTCTTCAATCCCGTCGGCTACAAGCGAAAATATGCCAACTACCGGCGCTTTCGCGATCGCCTCGGCGTGCCGCTGCTGGCGATCGAGCTCGGCTATGGGGACGGCTTCGAGCTCGACGACTGCGACGCAGAGATCGTCATCCGCCTGCGCGGGCGCGACGTGCTGTGGCAGAAGGAACGGCTGCTGAACCTCGCCGTGGAGGCGCTGCCGGCCTCCTGCCGCAAGGTGGCGTGGCTCGATTGCGACCTCGTCTTCGACGATCTCGACTGGCCGGAGCGGACCAGCCTCGCGCTCGACCGCTTCGCCCTCGTCCAGCCCTACAGCCGGGCGTTCCGCACGCCTCCCGGATGGACGATCGGGGATCCGCTACCCCCGGAGGAGGCGACGTGGGCGGCGCCGACCCTGATCGCGTCCTGCATGTCGGTGGCGGAGTGCCTCGACGTGCCGGCGAGCCACGTCGGCTGCTCCCTCGGCTATGCCTGGGCGGCGCAGCGGGATCTGGTGAAGAGGCACGGGTTGTATGACGTCTGCATCGTCGGCGGCGGCGATGCGGCCATGGTGCGTGCCGCCTATGGGCGATCCGATGCCCTCATTGAATTGCTGTCCATGAACGCCGCCCGGGCGGAGCACTATCGGCGCTGGGCGCGGCGATTCCACGAGGACGTCGCCGGCGCCGTCGGCTGCGTCGAGGGAACCCTCTTTCATCTGTGGCACGGCGACACGGTCAACCGCCGTTATCGGGAGCGCCAGCGCGAGCTCAGCGAATTCGGGTTCGACCCCCATAGCGACATCGCCATCGACCACGAGGGCGCATGGCGGTGGAACTCGAACAAGCCGGCGATGCATGCCAGCGTTCGCGCCTACTTCGTGTCCCGGCGGGAGGATGAAGCGCCAGCTTGCCGTGAGGCGAGCGTGGAGACCGCAGCCACCGGCTGATCCAGCCTGCGGCCACGCTTGCACCAGGCCGCCGGACTTCTCACGGTCCGACGCCAGTTCACAGCGGGCCGATTCGCCGAAGGATGTTGTTCCCGATCGACCTCGTTCCCGACGACGACGGCGGCGTGCTCGCCACCTGCCCGCTGCTGCCGGAGGTGGCAGTGATAGGAGAGAGCGCGCGCGAGGCTCGGCACCGAGCCGCCGAGGCGATCGAGGAGGCGATCGCCGCCCGCGTCGCGGCGGGCCGCGAGGTCCCGCGACCGCCGAACGGACCCTGCCCAGCGGGCGTCCGCATCTCGGCTCTTATCGGCGTGAAGCTCGCGCTCGCCTGGGCGCTACGCGATTCCGGATGCAGCCGCGACGATCTCGGCCGGCGACTCGGCTGCGGCCGGAAGGAGGTCGACCGGCTGTTCCGGCTCGACCATGCGAGCCGGCTCGACCAGCTCGAGGCGGCCTGCCGGATGCTCGGCCGCGAGCTGCAGATCGAGGTCTGCTGAGCCGCCGGGCCGCGGATTCGAAGGACGTCAGCCGCGCTTTGCGGTCTGCCGCCAGACGGCGCTGTTGAAGGCCGCCTTCTCGGCGCCAATCGCCTGCCTCTCGACCGCCTCGGCCTCCTTCGGCTGCCCTTTCAGGCGCAGCACGAGAGCCAGGTTCTGGCGCACGCGGGCATCGGCGTTGGGCTTTGCGATCGCCTCGCGCAGCACGATCTCGGCGTTCGGCAGGTCCCTCGACAGGGCATAGGAGAGGCCGAGATTGGACAGGATCGACGGCTCGCCGGGAGCGATGCGAAGGGCCGTCTGATAATAGGCTTTCGCGTCGCCCGGCCTGCCCATCTGGTCGAGCACGGCGCCCTGCGCGTTGAGGATCGTCCAGTCCGGCTGCTCGGGCCGGTGCGCCTTGCGCAGCACGCCGAGCGCCTCCTCGAAGCGGCCGGCATCGGCGAGCCCGCGGCCATAGGCGGCGAGCACGATCATGTCCTTCGGATGCGCGACGGCGAGCTTTTGCAGCACCGCCACCGCCTGCACCCGCTGCTGTCCCAGCCGCAGCGCCTTGGCGTAGGCGAGCGCGGCGGCCTTGTCGTTCGGATTGCGCGCGTAGCGGTTGGCGAGCGCATCGATCGGCACGCCGGTCTCGGTCTGCCGCGAGAGCGGCTGCGCGCCTGCGATCGAGGCGGTGGGATCGGACTTGCCGCCGATGCAGCCGCCGAGCGGCAGCGCGAGCATGGCGAGGGTGGCAAGCGGGCGAACGGGGAATCTCTGCATGGAGGCACCGGCGGGAGCGACGCCTCATTCGTGATCCATTAACCCTAACGGGGGGTTAAGCCCGGATTAGTTGCGCAGCACTATGCAGGAGGCTCCGAGGGCGCGCAGGCTGTTGCAGAGCTTGTCGGCGTTGGGCCGCGAGGGGGCGCCGATCCGCACCCGGTGGAACACTTTGCGGCCGCGGCTGCGCTGCCTCTTGCTGATGACGATCGGATCGAGCTCGGCCAGCACCCTGCCGTAGCGCAGCTTGATGTTGGCGAAGAGGTTCAGCGCCGCGGTCTGCGAAAAGCTGCCGGCGAGCTGCACCCCCCAGGGATGGGTGGCGCGGATCGCCGCGAGGCCGCTCGCGGCCGGCGACCGGCGGGCGAGCTCGATCTTCAGTTCCGGACACGAGGGACGTTGCGGCTCCGGGCCGAGCAGTTTTGCATCGAGCGTCGTCCGCTCCTCGGCCGACCAGGATTCCGCCGGGTGGCCGGTGATGATGCGGACATAGGACTGCGTCTCAAGCGGCAGCGTGCCGGTGCCGGCGAGCCAGTTGGCGACGCGGGTCGGGCCGCCATTGTAGGCCGCGGCCGCGAGGCCGAGATTGCCGAAGCGCGCGCGCAAGTCCGCTAGCAGCGAGGCCGAAGCGAAGATCGCCTGCACCGGCTCGAACGGATCCTCGAGCCCGCGATCGGCCGCCGTGCCGGGCATGAACTGCGCGATCCCCTGCGCCCCCTTCGGGCTCACCGCATCGGGCCGGAAATTGCTCTCCTGCCACAGCAGCCGGGTGAAGAAATCGACCGGCAGCCCATAGGTGCGCGAGGCATGCTCGATGGTGCCGCACGGATCGAGCAAATCTTTCGGCGCCGCTGCCG
>JAEZCD010000382.1 GCA_023430145.1 Pseudomonadota bacterium | reverse complement strand
GGCTTCCTGCGACATCACCGATCCGCGTGGACCGGGCTTCGAGAGGCCATGACTGAAGCGGCGGACCTGATCGACCGTGCGACCGAAGGTTTCGGTGCGGCTGGACCGCGCCATTCGTGCCCGCGCGCAGCGCATGGTGCGGGCGCATGAGCGCTCGTGACCGAGCCGGCCATGCCGAGCCGTCGGCGCCCTCGCCCTGGAAGCGGCTCGAGACCGCATTCCAGATCCGCCGTCGCGCCGGCGCGGAGCCCGATGCGCGCAGCCGCGTGCTCATCCACGCGATGAATTTCTCGCCCGAGGTGATCGGCGCCGGCCGCTACACCGGCGAGCTCGCCGAGTATCTCGCCACCGATGGCCACAGCGTCGAGGTGGTGACTGCACCGCCGCATTATCCCGGCTGGCACGTCCGCCCGCCCTATCGCGCCTGGCGCTATCGGCGCGAGACGCGCAAGGGCGTGCGGGTGCTGCGCTGCCCGATCCTCTTGCACCGCCGCGGGGCCGGCATCTGGCGGCTGCTAGCCCCGCTCAGCTTCGCGGCCTCGGCGGCGCCGGCCGTCGTCTGGCGCATCCTGTGCAGCCGGCCGCACGTCGTCGTCTGCATCGAGCCGACGCTGTTCTCCGCGCCGGCGGCGCTGCTCGCCGCGCGGCTCGTCGGAGCGCGCGCGGTGCTGCATGTGCAGGACCTCGAAGTGGATGCCGCCTTCGCGGTCGGCCACCTCCCGGACGGCGTCTTCCGGCGCCTCGCCGATGGCTTCGAGCGATTCCTCCTCCGGCGCTTCGGCGCCGTGGTGACGATCTCTGGCCGGATGGGCGCACGCCTGCTCGAGAAGGGCGCGCATGCGGACCGGCTGCACCTCGTCCGCAACTGGGTCGACACGACCCGCATCCGTCCGGTCCATGGCCGCAACGCGTTTCGCGAGGCGCTCGGGCTCGGGAAGGAAGCGGTCGTGGTCCTCTATGCCGGCCAGATCGGCCCCAAGCAGGGCCTGCGCTCGGTGCTGGACGCCGCCCGACAATTCGCCGGCGGGGGAAAAGTCCATTTCGTCGTCGCCGGGGACGGGCCGGTCAAGGACCAGCTGGTACGCGACTATGGCGGCGCGCAAAACATCCATTTCCTGCCGCTGCAGCCCGAGGAAAAGCTCTGCGAGCTCCTGAACCTCGCCGACATCCACATGCTGCCGCAGGCGAGCGGCGTTGCCGACCTCGTGCTGCCCTCCAAGCTCGGCGGCATGCTGGCGAGCCGCGGACAGCTCGTCGTCGCCGCCGAACCGGGGACGGAGCTGCACGACATCCTCGCCGGACATGCGGTGCTCGTTCCGCCGGGGGATGCGGACGCGGTCGCCGACGGGGTGCGGCGCGTCCTCGCCGGGGCGCGCGAGAAGAACACGGGCCTCGCCGAGGCGCTGTTCTCCAAGCCGAGGAATTTGCGGGCGTTCACGAGCGCGCTCGGTCTCGGGATCGGCGAGCCGTCGACGGCGATACGGGCGAGCGCGGCCGCGCCCGAGCATGTGCAGTAGGGGTGGAGTACGGGGACATGACACATGACGATCGGCCGCCGGGCGAGGGGAGCTCGGCGTCGATGCCTGCCGCCCGCCAGGCGCGCGCGCCCTCGGCGCGAAAGCTCGCCGCCGGGCTTTCGGCGCTCTCGCTCGCCCTGACGCTCGGTGCCTGCGGCGTGCTCCCGGCCGCGGGACCCTCGAGCAGCAGCATCCTGTCGAGCCCCTCGGCCGGCTCGAGCAAGGTGAGCTACGCCCTCGTCGACGTCTCGCCCGCCATCATCCATCTGCTGCGGCCGCCCGCGAGCACCAGTCTCGCCTCGCTCGGCGGCCGTCGCGGACGCGCCGCCATCCGGCTCGGACCGGGCGACGTGGTCAGCCTGTCGATCTTCGAGGCGTCCTCTGGGGGGCTGTTCATCCCCACCGATGCCGGCTCCCGGCCCGGCAACTTCATCTCGCTGCCGACCGTCGAGGTCGACCAGCGCGGCAACCTCACCGTGCCCTATGCGGGCCAGATCCGGGCGGCCGGGCGTACCCTGGCCGAGGTGCAGGACGAGATCGAGGACAAGCTGCGCAACCGGGCCATCGATCCGCAGATCGTGCTCGCCGTCCAGGAGCAGCGGTCGAACCGGATCACCGTCGTCGGCGAGGTGGCGACCCCGGGCATGTTCCCGCTCAGCTCGGCCGGCGAGCGGGTGCTGGATGCCATCGCCCGCGCCGGCGGTCCGCGCTGGGACAGCGACCAGACCTTCGTCACCCTGCAGCGCGGCGGTCGCGACGCGACCATGCTCTACAACCGGCTGGTGCAGCAGCCGGCCAACAATGTCTGGCTGCAGCCCGGCGACACGATCAGCATTTTTCGCGACACGCGCACCTTCGTCACCCTCGGCGCCTCCGGCCAGGGCCGGCTCGGCGTCAGCCTGCAGAGCCGCTTCGAGAGCGAGACCATGACGCTCGCCGAGGCCATCGCCCGCGCCGGCGGCATTCTGGACGAGCGCGGCGATCCGAAGGGCGTCTACGTCTATCGTCTCGAGAAGAAGAAACGCCTCCAGCAGATGGGCTACGATTTCGGCGCCTTCCCGGAGGAGGTCGTGCCAACCGTCTACAAGGTCGACCTGCGCGACGCCGGCGGGCTCTTTCTCGCCAGCAAGTTCTCGATCGCCGACAAGGACGTCGTCTACGTCGCGAACGCGCCGATCGTCGACTACATGAAATTCGTCGACATCCTGCACGCCAATCTGATGACCGCGCGGGAAGGCGCGCTGCTCGCCAAGGATGTCCGCAACTGACGGGCTTGCGCCTGCCGGGATCCGGGAAGGCGCTCCGGATCAGCTCTCGTCGTCGTCCTTCCTGGCCTCGACGTCGCGGCGCACCTCGTCTGAGCGCAGCAGCGCGTCGATGCGGGCGCCCTCCTCGAAGGAGGTGTCGAGCCGGAAGCGCAGCTCCGGCATGAACTTCATGTCGATCCGCGGCGCCACGGCGCCGCGCAGCGCGCGCCGGTTCCTCTCCAGCGCCCTCACCACCGCATCGGCGTCCTTGCCGCCGAGCGGCATGACATAAGCGGTGGCGAGCTTCAGGTCCGGCGACATGCGCACTTCGGGCACCGTGATGACGTGCTTTTCGAGCACGGGATCCGGCACTTCCGCCCGCGTCAGCACGTCGGACAGGGCGTGGCGGATCAGCTCGCCGACACGGAGCTGACGCTGGGATGGACCGCGCGGAGCGGCGCTCTGGGGCTTCGGCATTTCGGTTCCTCGCTCGGGCCCGGGATCGAACCGGCGCGCCGACGGAATTCTTGTTCTTCTCCCGGCCGCGGCACGGGAGCGTGGGTCTCTGCTCGGATGATCCCGCCGCAGCGTCAGCGAACGCCGCGCCGGGACTCGCTCACAGCGTCCGCTGCACCTCGTGCACGAGATAGCACTCGATGACGTCGCGTGGCCGCATGTCCTGATAATTCTCGAACGACATGCCGCATTCCTGGCCGGCGACCACCTCGCGGACGTCGTCCTTGAAGCGCTTGAGGGTGGACAGCTTGCCCTCGTGGATGACGACGTTGTCGCGGATCAGGCGCACCTGCGCGCCCTTCTGCACGACGCCCTCGGTCACGCGGCAGCCGGCCACCTTGCCGACCTTGGAGACCGCGAAGATCTCCAGAATCTCGGCGTTGCCCAAAAACTCCTCGCGCAGCGTCGGCGCCAGCATGCCGGACATCGCGCTCCGCACATCGTCCACGAGGTCGTAGATGATGTTGTAGTAGCGGATCTCGATCCCGGTCCGCTCGGCCTCCTCGCGCGCCTCCTTGAGAGCGCGGACGTTGAAGCCGAGCACGGCGGCCTGCGAGGCAGCGGCGAGCGTCACATCGGATTTCGTGATGCCGCCGACGCCGGCGAGCAGCACGCGCGCCGCCACCTCGTCGTTGCCGAGCTTTTCCAGCGCCTGCACGATTGCCTCGACCGAGCCCTGCACGTCGCCCTTGACGACGAGCGCGAACTCTTTGCGGCCGGCCGAGGTCTTCAGCTGGCTCATCATCTGCTCGAGCGAGCCGGTCGACCGGCCGCCGCTGCGCGCCGCCTGCCGGTCGCGCCGCTGGCGCTGCCGGTAGTCGGTGATCTCGCGGGCGCGGGCCTCGTTCTCGACCACCGCGAGGCGGTCGCCCGCCTCCGGCGCGCCGTTGAAGCCCAGAACCTCGACCGGGACCGAGGGGCCGGCGCTGTCGGTCGGCGCGCCCTGGTCGGTGAGGAGGGCACGTACACGGCCCCACTCGCCGCCGGCGACGATGATGTCGCCGACCTTCAGCGTGCCGCGCTGCACGAGCACGGTCGCCACCGGGCCGCGGCCGCGATCGAGCTTGGCTTCGATGACGAGGCCTTCGGCCGAGCGGTCGGGCGCCGCCTTGAGGTCGAGGATTTCGGACTGCAGTTGGATCAGCTCGAGCAGCTTGTCGAGGTTGATCTTCTGCGTCGCCGAGACCTCGACCTCGAGCGTCTCGCCGCCGAGCGATTCGACCTGGATCTCGTGCTGCAGCAGCTCGCTGCGGACCCGCTCGGGCTTCGCGTCCGGCTTGTCGATCTTGTTGATGGCGACGATGATCGGCACCTTGGCGGCGCGGGCGTGGTTGATCGCCTCCGCCGTCTGCGGCATCACGCCGTCGTCGGCCGCGACGACCAGCACGACGATGTCCGTCGCCTTGGCGCCGCGGGCGCGCATCGCCGTAAAAGCCTCGTGGCCCGGCGTGTCGATGAAGGTCACCTTGCCGCCGAGCGGCGTCGTCACCTGGTAGGCGCCGATGTGCTGGGTGATGCCGCCCGCCTCGCCGGCGACGACGTCCGACTTGCGGATGGCGTCGAGCAGCGAGGTCTTGCCGTGGTCGACGTGGCCCATGATGGTCACCACCGGCGGCCGCGGCTCGAGATGCGCGTCGAGATCGGGCGCGTCGAACAGGCCCTCCTCGACGTCGGACTCGGCGACGCGGCGCACCGTGTGGCCGAGCTCCTCGGCGACCAGCTGCGCGGTGTCGGCGTCGATCACGTCGGTGATCTTCTTCATCTCGCCCTGCTTCATCAGCAGCCGGATGACGTCGACGGCCCGCTCCGCCATGCGGTTGGCGAGCTCCTGGATGGTGATCGTCTCGGGGATGACCACCTCGCGGGCGATCTTCTCCTTGGGCTCGCCGCCGCGATGGCCGGTGAGCCGCTGCATGCGGCGCCGGAAGGCGGCGACCGAGCGGGCGCGCTCGCTCTCGTCCGATAGCGCGTTCGACAGCGTCAGCCGGCCGCGCTGGCGGTCGGGTGCCTTCGGCCGCTCGGGGCGGGCCGGCGCCGG
>JAEZCD010000411.1 GCA_023430145.1 Pseudomonadota bacterium | reverse complement strand
CGGCCAACCCCGGCGTCAGGGGCGCCGCGCCCGGCGGCCCGCCGCCCGGCACCGGCTGCGGCGGCTACGTCGTCGGCCAGACCGTGAAGCTGCTCAAGGAGCACCGGCTGCTCGACGACACCGACGTCGTCATCTTCGACGTGCTCGGCGACGTCGTCTGCGGCGGCTTCGCCTCGCCGCTGCAGCACGCCGACCGCGGCCTGATCGTCGCCGCCAACGACTTCGACTCGATCTTCGCCATGAACCGCATCGTCGCCGCCATAAAGGCGAAGTCGAAGAACTACGCGGTGCGGCTCGGCGGGGTCATCGTCAACCGCAGCGCCGGCACCGACCAGATCGACAAGTACAACGCCGCGACCGGCCTCGAGACGCGCGCGCACTTCCCCGACCTCGACGTGATCCGGCGCAGCCGGCTCAAGAAATCGACGCTGTTCGAGATGGAGCCGACGCCCGAGCTCGAAGCCGTCCAGCGCGAATACATCCGCCTCGCGACCGACCTGTGGAGCGGCGTCGAGCCGATCGAGGCCGGCCCGCTGAAGGATCGCGAGATCTTCGACCTGCTCGGATTCGACTGATGCAGAGCGCGACCTATAGAGAGCGGCGCGGCCAGCTCGAGACCTATTTCGACCGCACGGCGGTCGAGGCCTGGTCGCGGCTCACCTCGGACGCGCCGGTGAGCCGCATCCGCGCCACGGTGCGCGCCGGCCGCGACCGCATGCGCGGCACCCTGCTCGGCTGGCTTCCGGCCGATCTCACCGGGCGCCGGATCCTCGACGCCGGCTGCGGCACCGGCATGCTCGCCGTCGAGGCGGCGCGGCGCGGGGCCGAGGTGGTCGCCGTCGACGTCGCGCCGACGCTGGTGCGCCTCGCCCGCGAGCGGGCGCCGCGGGAGATGGCCGGCCGGGTCGAGTTCGTCGTCGGCGACATGCTCGATCCGGGCTTCGGCGCGTTCGACCACGTGGTCGCCATGGACTCGCTGATCCACTACCGGGCGTCGGACTGCATCGACGTGCTGGCCGGCCTCGCGGCGCGGACACGCGGCTCGATCGTCTTCACGCTGGCGCCGCGCACGCCGCTGCTCGCGGCGATGCATACCGTCGGACGGCTATTCCCGGCCGCCGACCGGGCGCCGCGCATCCAGCCGATCCCGATCTCGACGATGCGACGCCGGCTCGCCGCCGAGCCGCGGCTCTCGGCCTGGCGCCCCGATCGCGCCGAGCGCATCGCCGGCGGCTTCTACATCTCGCAGGCGCTGGAGCTGCGCGCGCGATGAACCGCATCGCCGGCCTCGGGGTTCGTGGGATTCTGGCGCTCGGGCCGCGCTTCCTGCCGTTCGCCGATGCCGCGAGCAAGGAGCTGCCGTTCGGCCGCCTCCTGCGCCTGTCGCTGTTCCAGGTGTCGGTCGGCATGGCGATCGTGCTGCTGAACGGCACGCTGAACCGCGTCATGATCGTCGAGCTCGGCGTGTCGAGCTGGCTCGTCGCGCTGATGATCTCGCTGCCGCTCGTGTTCGCCCCGTTGCGGGCGCTGGTCGGCTACCGCTCGGACACGCACCGCTCGGTGCTCGGCTGGCGGCGCGTGCCCTACATCTGGTTCGGCACGCTTTTGCAGTTCGGCGGCTTCGCCATCATGCCGTTCGCGCTGCTGATCCTCTCCGGCGACACGCACGGGCCGGCCTGGATCGGCCATGCCGCGGCGGCGCTCGCCTTCCTGCTCGTCGGCGCCGGCCTGCACACGACGCAGACCGCCGGCCTCGCGCTCGCCTGCGACATCGCCCCCGAGCGCGACCGGCCACGCGTGGTCGCCTTCCTCTACGTCATGCTGCTGGTCGGCATGGTCGGGAGCGCGCTCGCCTTCGGCGCCCTCCTCGCGCAGTTCTCGCAAGTCCGGCTGATCCAGGTCGTGCAGGGTGCGGCGGTCGTCACGATCTGGCTCAACATCGCCGCGCTCTGGAAGCAGGAGGCGCGCGATCCCTCGCGCACCCGCATCGACGCGCCGCGGAGGCCGTTCCGCGAGGCCTGGCGGGATCTCGGCGCGGCCCCCGGCATGACGCGGCTGCTCGTCGTCGTGGCGCTCGGCACGGCGGCGTTCAGCATGCAGGACATCCTGCTCGAGCCCTATGGCGGCGAGATTCTGGCGCTGGGCGTCGGCGCGACGACGACGCTCAGCGCCGTCCTCGCCCTCGGCACGCTCGCCGGCCTCGCGCTCGCCGCCCGCTGCCTCGCCACCGGCTTCGACCCCTACCGCCTCGCCGCCAACGGGCTCCTCGTCGGCGTCTTCGCCTTCTCGGCGGTGATCTTCTCCTCGCCGCTCGACTCCTCGGCGCTGCTGCGCTTCGGCACGCTCTTGATCGGCTTCGGCAACGGCCTGTTCTCGGTCGGCATGCTGGTCGCCGCCATGCAGATCGCCGAGGGCGGGCGCGGCGGCCTTGTCATCGGCGGCTGGGGCGCGGCGCAGGCGACGGCGGCCGGCGTCGCCATCGCGCTCGGCGGCGCCATCCGCGACGTCGTCTCCGGGCTCGCCGCCGAAGGCGCCCTCGGGCCGGCGCTCACCGCGCCGTCCACCGCCTACAGCGTCGTCTGGCACCTCGAGATCGCGCTCCTGTTCGCGACGCTCGTCGCCATCGGGCCGCTGATCCGCATTTCACGTCTTTCGCGACCGAAGGCCGGAGCCAGGTTCGGCCTCGGCGAACTGCCGACCTGATGCAAGAACACGGAGGGATGTCATGGAGAAGGGCTCAATCGTCGGTACGATCGATGCCGCGCAGGTGGTCCTCTACGCGTTCTGGGTCTTCTTCATTGGCCTGATCCTCTACCTGCGGCGCGAGGACAAGCGGGAAGGCTATCCGCTCGTCTCCGACCGGCGCGGCGGCGTGTCGGTGATCGGCTATCCGAGGCCGCCGGCGCCGAAGATCTTCCGCCTCGCGCATGGCGCGCCGGTGCTGGCCCCGAACGGCCGCGCCGACCCGCCGGTCACCACCGCCCGGCCGATCGCCCGCTGGCCGGGCGCGCCGCTCGAGCCGACCGGCGATCCCATGCTCGCCGCCGTCGGGCCGGGCGCATACGCCAACCGCGCCGACGAGCCCGACCTGACCGTCGAGGGCCACGACCAGATCGTGCCGATGCGCGTGGCGACGGATTTCTCGATCGCCGTCGAGGATCCGGACGTGCGCGGCCTGCCGGTGATCGCCGCTGACCGCCGCGTCGCCGGCACCGTCCGCGACATCTGGGTCGACCGCGCCGAGATCGTCATCCGCTACCTCGAGGTCGAGCTGCCCGACAGCCGCCGCGTGCTGCTGCCCTGGAACTTCTCGCGCATCGACAAGCGGCGCGGCCGCGTGCTCGTCGAGTCGATCCTCGCGCGCCAGTTCGCCGACGTGCCGGCGCTCCGGAACCCGGACCGGGTGACGCGGCTCGAGGAGGACCAGATCGTCGCCTATTTCGGCGGCGGCTGTCTCTACGCGACGCCCGCCCGGGCGGAGCCACTGCTATGAGCGCGCAGGATCTCGTCCTGCCGGGCCCGCTGCCGGACGGCGAGCGGGTGCTCTGGCAAGGGCGGCCGAGCTGGCGGGCCTACGCCCTGCGCGCCTTCCACGTCCGCGCGATCGCCGCCTATTTCGGCCTCATCCTCGCCTGGCGCGCGCTCGGCCCCTACGAACGCGGCGAGGCGGGACTCGTCGGCGATCTCGGCCCCCTCCTCGCGGTCGGACTCGCGACCGTCGGCCTCGCGCTCGCGCTCGCCGTTCTCTATGCGCGCACGACGCTCTACACGATCACCGACCGGCGGGTGTTCATCCGTTACGGCGTCGCCCTGCCGAAGATGCTGAACCTGCCCTTCCGCCGCATCGCCGGCGCCGCGGCGCGGCTGCATGGCGACGGCACCGCCGACATCCCGCTCGCGCTGCTCGGATCGGACCGGCTCGCCTATCTGCACCTGTGGCCGAACGTGCGTCCCTGGCGGCTGTCGCGCGCCGAGCCGATGCTGCGCGGCGTGCCGGACGGCGCGCGGGTCGTGGCTCTGCTCGGCGACGCCCTAGCCGCGGCGCAGGACCGCAC
>JAEZCD010000347.1 GCA_023430145.1 Pseudomonadota bacterium | reverse complement strand
GCGCCACCGCGAGCGGCCGCACCTACTTCGTCGCCGACGGCTCCGGGCGGCTGCTCGCCAGCGAAGGCGGCGCGCCGAGCTCGGCGATCGACACCGGCGCCCTGCTCGGCCCCGGCCAGGTGCTGACCACCTTCGCCGAGCGTGCCGGCGTCATGCGCGTGCAGCTCCCGGACGGCCATCAGGCACTGGCGACCGTCCGCAGCCTGCCGGCGCCGCTCGGCCAGATCGCCGCGCTTCAGAGCCTCGACGACGTGCTGGCCGGCTGGCGGGCGACGACGCGACTGCACCTGACCCTGTTCACCGCGACCAGCCTCGTCCTCGCCCTGCTCGCCGCCGCCTTCCACTGGCAGGCCGCCCGCGCCCGCCAGGCCGACCAGATCTACGACCGCGTCCGCGAGCGCATCGACACCTCGCTGTCGCGCGGCCGCTGCGGCCTGTTCGACTGGGACGTCGCCCGCGGCCGCGTGTTCTGGTCGCGCTCGCTGTTCGAGCTGCTCGGCTGCCCGCCGCGCGACGACCTCGTCTCGTTCGGCGAGTTCGACGCCATCGTCCACCCCGAGGATCTCGACCTCTACGCGCTCGCCGAGGAGCTGGCGCGCGGCGACGTGGCGACCATCGACCGCGTCTTTCGGGTCCGCAACAACAAGGGCGAATGGATCTGGCTGCGCACCCGCGGCGAGATCGTCCGCCCGGCCGCCGGCGGCGACCCGCACCTCATCGGCATCTGCGTCGACGTCACCGAGCAGCGCCGCAACGACGAGCGCACGGCCACCGCGGACCTCCGCCTGCGCGACGCCATCGAGACCATCTCGGAAGCCTTCGTCGTCTGGGACGCCGACAACCGGCTCGTCATGTGCAACTCGAAGTTCCAGCAGCTGCAGGCGCTGCCGGGCGAGGCGATCCAGGCCGGCACGCCCTACGAGACGATCGCCGCCGCGGGCCGCCAGCCCGTGGTGCGCACGCAGATCAAGCCGCCGGACGGCCGCGCGGAGGAAGGCGCGCGCACCTTCGAGGCGCAGCTCGAGGACGGCCGCTGGCTGCATATCAACGAGCGCCGCACCAAGGATGGCGGCTTCGTCTCGGTCGGCACCGACATCACCTCGCTGAAGCGGCACGAAGAGCGGCTGATGGAGAGCGAGAAGCGGCTGATGGCGACCGTCGCCGACCTGCGCAAGTCGCGGCAGACGCTGGAAGTGCAGGCGCAGCAGCTCGCCGACCTCGCCGAGCGTTTTGGCGAGCAGAAGTCGCAGGCCGAGACGGCGAACAAGGCCAAGTCCGAGTTCCTGGCCAACATCAGCCACGAGCTGCGCACGCCGCTGAACGCGATCATCGGCTTCTCGGAGATCATGGAATCGGGCATGTTCGGCCAGCTCGGCTCGGACAAGTACTACGAGTACTGCCAGGACATCCGCGAGAGCGGCCAGTACCTGCTCGACGTGATCAACGACGTGCTCGACATGTCGAAGATCGAGGCCGGCCGCACGCAGGTGACGAAAGAGCCGGTGGACGTCGACCGAATCGTGCTGGAAGCCTTGCGCGTCATCACCCCGCGCGCCGACGAGAAGTCGATCGCGCTCCGCGCCGAGGCGGCGACGGGCCTTTTGATCGAGGCCGACCGCCGCTCGCTGAAGCAGATCTTGCTCAACCTGCTCTCGAACGCCGTGAAGTTCACGCCGGCCGGCGGCCGCGTCACGGTGCGTACACGGCAGGTGGGCGGGGCGATGAACCTCTACATCGAGGATACCGGCATCGGCATCCCGAAGGAGGCACTGCCGAAGCTCGGGCGGCCGTTCGAGCAGGTCGAGAACCAGTTCACCAAGACCCACAAGGGGTCCGGCCTCGGCCTCGCGATCGCAAAATCGCTCGCCGAGCTGCACGGCGGCACGATGCGCATCCGCTCGACGGTCGGCGTCGGCACCATCGTGCTGGTCCGCCTGCCGGTGACCGGCGACGCCATCCCGGCGGAGCACGAGGCGGCGTAGGGGCGGCTCGACGCTTCGGAACGGCGCTCGTCATCCTCCGCGAAGGCAGAGGATTCAGTCGAGTAGCCCGGATGAGCGGAGCGAAATCCGGGTTGCATCACCGCTGCCGAAGACCCGGATTGCGCTCCGCGCATCCGGGCTACATTCCCTACTGACGGCATCGAGACCGTTGATATGCATATCGAATTTCTCGAGCATGGATCGGAGGATTGCCCACTCATTCGGATTTATGGGACCGATCCCGCCGAATTCTCCACTTTTCATGGCGCTGCTCAGCGACTGGCACAAACGCCACGGGACTTCCGACTCCACGAGTTGACGGGATTTCACGGGGTGTCCGGATGTAAGCTTACGTTGGTCTCCGGATCACGCGATGTCGGCGTAAGTCGTATCGGGACTTCTCTGAATTTCGAATGGTTTCTGAGGCCAGAGAAATGGCGCGTGGTTGCTGGATTGATCGAGCCGTTTGTTGCTACGCGGCGCGCTGACGCCCAACAATGGCTGTGCGGGAAGGAGGCCCGTTATGGCCTCGACGTGGGGACGATCTCCGTATTGGTCGCGAGCTCCATGGCCGGAACTTGGTGAGCGAGTAGCCCGGATAGCGAAAAGCGAAATCCGGGTTGCGTCACCGTTGCCGAAGACCCGGATTGCGCTCCGCGCATCCGGGCTACGCTCGCTGGCGGGTTGTTCTCACCGACGACGGCGAGAGCATCCTGGTCCACCTCGTGGGTCACCGGCGTGACGTCTACGACTGAGGAACCACATGACGAAGCACAATTCATTACGACCCCGGCCGGCGAGCAGCTCGTCCTGATGCCTCGGGAGGAGTATGAAGCGCTTCTACAGGGTGCCATCGAAGAAGCCGCCGACATCGCCGCCATCGACGAGAGTCGGCTCGCCCTCGCCGAAGGCCGACGGGCGGCCATCCCGGGCGAGGTTGTTTTTGCGATGGCGCGCGGCGTCAATCGCGTCAAGGCGCTTCGGGAGTGGAGAGGACTGACCCAGGTCCAGCTCGCCGAACAAGCGGCGATCGCCGTCAGCCACCTGTCGCAGATCGAGCGCGGCAAGGCGCCGGGGAACCGTTCCCGCAAGGCGCTCGCCAAGGTCCTCGGGGTTCAGGAGAGCCTGCTGGTCGACGATTGATCGCCCGAAGCAAGCGTAGCCCGGATGAGCCAAAGCGAAATCCGGGTTGCATCACCGCTCTCGAAGACCCGGATTTCGCTGCGCTCATCCGGGCTACCCCCGCGGAATCTCCAGCCCCATCCCCCGATACCGCTCGGGGTCGTCGGCCCAGTTGGCGCGCACCTTCACGAACAGGAACAGGTGCACCTTCGCCTCGGCGATCTCGGCGATCTCCTTGCGCGCCGCCATCGAGATCGCCTTGATGGTCTCGCCGCCCTTGCCGAGCACGATCTTCCGCTGGCTCTCCCGCTCGACATAGATCGTCTGCTCGACGCGCACCGAGCCGTCCTTCTGCACTGTCCAGCTCTCGGTCTCGACGGTCGAGGAATAGGGCAGCTCCTCGTGCAGCCGCAAAAACAGCTTTTCGCGCGTGACCTCGGCGGCGAGCACGCGCAAGGGCGCGTCCGAGAGTTGGTCCTCCGGATAGTGCCAGGGGCCGAGCGGCATCTGCCCGGCGAGATAAGCGAGCAGATCCGGCACGCCGTCGCCGGTCAGCGCCGAGACCATGAAGGTGCGCTCGAAGCTGCCGAGCGCGTTCGCCTCGGCCGCCAGCGCCAGCAGTTTTTCGCGCGGCAGCGTGTCGATCTTGTTGAGGATCAGCAGCTTTGGCCGGTGCATGCCGGCGAGACCCTCGAGGATGACACGCACCTCGTCGTCGAGCCCTTTTCGCGCATCGATGAGGAGGCCGACGATGTCGGCATCGGACGCCCCGCCCCAGGCGGTCTTCACCATCGCCTGGTCGAGCCGGCGGCGCGGCTTGAAGATGCCGGGCGTGTCGAGCAGCACGATCTGCGCGGCCCCGAGGATGGCGATGCCGCGAACGATGGAGCGCGTCGTCTGCACCTTGTGGGTAACGATCGAGACCTTCGCCCCGACGAGCTGGTTGACGAGCGTCGACTTGCCGGCGTTCGGCGCTCCGACGAGGGCGACGAAGCCGCAGCGCGTCTCGGCTCCAGCGGCGGCAGACTCACTCATCGCCCGTCTCCAGCGCGATCCCCTCGCGCTCCAGCCAGGCCGCGGCGGCGGCCTGCTCGGCGCCGCGCTTGGAGGCGCCCTCCCCCTCGGCCGCGGCGAAATCGCCGACCGAGACGCCGATGCGGAATTTCGGCTTGTGCGCCGGGCCCTCGCGATGGAGCACCTCGTAGAGAGGCGGCGGGAAGCCGCGCCCTTGCGCCCATTCCTGCAGCGTCGTCTTGGCGTCCCTGAGCGGCCGGCGCGGCTGCTGCATGCGCTCCCGCCAGAGCCGCTCGACGAGATCTCGCGCCGGCGGAAAGCCGCCGTCGGCGTAGACGGCGCCGATCACCGATTCACAGACGTCGGACAGGATCGCCGCCTTCCGGCGGCCGCCGGAATTGGCCTCGCCCTGGGCCATGCGGATCGCCGGCCCGAGGTCGAGCGCCAGCGCCACCTCGGCGCAGGCCTCGGCGCGGACGAGCTCGGCGAGGCGGCGCGACAGCTCGCCCTCGTCGGCGTCCGGGAACGCCTCCACCAGCATGGCGGCGACGGCGAGGCCGAGCACCCGATCGCCGAGGAACTCGAAGCGCTGGTAGCTGCGCGAGCGCGGCGCATCGGCCGGGACGGCGCTGAGATGCGTCAGCGCGTTCTCGAGCAGCTCCGGCCGCCCGAAGGCGTAGCCGATGCGCCGCTCGACGTCCTTCGGCGTCGGCGCCTTCCGCCTCATCGCAACAGGGTGAAGATGCGCGACCAGCGCACCGTCCACGGCCACTTCCAGATCATCCAGGCCGGCTCGTCCTCCTCGACCGAGAAGAAGACGATCTCGGCCCGGCCGACGAAGTTCTCGAACGGCACGTAGCCGACGGCGGTCAGCACCCGGCTGTCGGTCGAGTTGTCGCGGTTGTCGCCCATCATGAAAAAGTGACCGGCCGGCACCTGATAGGGCGGCGTCGTATCGTAGAAGCCGTTGTCGACGAGATCGAGCGTCTCGTACGAGACCCCGTTCGGCAGCGTCTCGCGCCAGCGCTTCACCCGCACCGTGCCGCCGTCCTCGCGCGCGATGAGATCGGGCAGCCGCTCGCGCTTCACGGGCACGTTGTTGATGTTGAGGACGCCGTCGATCATCTGGATCGTGTCGCCCGGCAGGCCGATGACGCGCTTGATGTAGTCGGTCGAGTTGTCCTTCGGCAGCTTGAACACGGCAATGTCGCCGCGCTCGGGCTCGGCCGCCCAGATGCGGCCGGAGAACAGCGGCGGCCCGAAGGGGATCGAATAGCGGCTGTAGCCGTAGGCGTATTTCGACACGAACACGTAGTCGCCGATGAGGAGGGTGTCCTTCATCGAGCCGGAGGGAATGTTGAAGGGCTGGAACAGGAGCGTCCGGATCACGAAAGCGATCAGCAGCGCCTGCAGGACGACCTTGACGATGTCGAAGAAGCCGCCCTCGTCGCGCGGCCTCTTATCGGTCGTGACGCTCATCGATCTCTCCGCCGAGAAAGGGGTCTGATACAGGCGCGCCGCTTGCGGCGCAATGACGGCAGGCCCCGCCTCACCGCCGCGGCACGGCGCTGATGACCACGAAGGCCTGCGCCAGCGGGTGCTCGTCGGTCAGGCTGACGTCGATCTGCGGCTCGTGGCCGTCGGGCATGATGGCGAGCAGAACCGCCCGCGCGCCGCCGGTGAGCTGCATGGTCGGGCGACCGGACGGCAGGTTGACGACGCCCATGTCGCGCCAGAAGACGCCGGCCCGGAGGCCGGTGCCGAGCGCCTTGGCGCACGCCTCCTTGGCGGCGAAGCGCTTGGCATAGGTGCCGACCCGATCGGCCCGCCGGTCCGCCTTGCGCCGCTCCTCGGGCGTGAACACGCGCTCGAGGAAGCGGTCGCCGAAGCGCTCGATGGTGCGCTCGATGCGGCGGATGTCGACCAGATCGTTGCCGATGCCGAGAATCATTGCGGTGTGGCGACCTTGCTGCGTCCGCGATCGATCGCCGCGCGCATGCTGCGGATCGCAGAGTCGAGGCCCACGAAGACGGCCTCGCCGACGAGATAGTGGCCGATGTTCAGCTCCGCCACCTCCGGCACGGCGGCGATCGCCTCGGCCCGGGCATAGTCGAGCCCGTGGCCGGCATGCACCTCGAGGCCGAGCGACTTCGCATGGCGGGCCGCCTCGGCGAGCTTCTCGAAGGCGAGGACCGCTTCGGGCGAGCCCGCCGCCTCGGACCAGGAGCCGGTGTTCAGCTCGACGACGGGGGCACCCAGCATGGCCGCCTCCTCCAGCGTGGCGATGTCCGGCTGCACGAACAGCGACACGCGGATGCCGGCATCGACCAGCTCGCGCACAACCGGGGCGATGGTCGCCTTGTGGGTGAGCACGTCGAGGCCGCCTTCGGTCGTCCGCTCCTCGCGCCGCTCCGGCACGAGGCAGGCGGCGTGCGGGGCGACGCGCAGGGCGATCGCCAGCATTTCCGGGGTCGCCGCCATCTCCAGATTCAGTGGCGCCGCCACCTCGGCCTTGAGGCGGTCGATGTCCTCGTCGCGGATGTGTCGCCGGTCCTCGCGCAGATGCGCGGTGATGCCGTCGGCGCCGGCCGCCAGCGCCGCCCTGGCCGCGCGCACCGGGTCGGGATGGGTGCCGCCGCGGGCGTTCCGCAGCGTCGCCACGTGGTCGACATTGATGCCGAGGCGGACGCGCTCCGTCATGGCCGCCTCCCCCGCACAGAATCCGCTCGCGTCATGCTGAACCCCCTCCGCTCGCGCGGGAGCCAAGTGCCGGAGATATGGGGATTGCGCAAGCGGTGAGAACGCTCAGCCGTTCACCCGCTCGGCACGGCTCACCACCGGCCGCTCGCGCAGCTCGGCGAGGATGCCGGTCAGGTGCTTGAGGTCGTAGACCGAGAGGTCGAACAGCATCTCGTGGAAGTCCGGCGAGCGAGCGAGCATCGTCACGTTGTCGATGTTGCCGTCGTGCTGGCCGATCACCTGGGCGATCTGGGCGAGGGTGCCCGGCTCGTTCAGCGCCGTGACCTTGATGCGCACCGGGAATCGCTCCGGGTTCTGCGGATCGACGTCCCAGCGCACGTCGAGCCAGCGCTCGGGGCGCTCGTCGAACTCCTTCAGCGCCGGCGACTGGATCGGGTAGATGGTGATGCCCTTGCCGGGCTGCAGGATGCCGACGATGCGGTCCCCCGGCAGCGCGCCGCCGTTCGGGGCGAAGCGGACCGGCAGGTCGCCGCGCAGGCCGCGGATCGGCATCGCGCCGCCGTCCGCGCCCGGCACCTTGAACTGCAGACTGCCGCCATGCTCGAGCTCGAACCAGCCGTTCGCGGGCCCGGCCGGCGCCGGCTGCTTCTCCTCGCGCACCTCCGGATGCACGGCGCGGACGACGTCGATCGAGCGCATCTCGCCGCGACCGACGGCGGCCAGCACGTCCTCGACGCTCGATCGCGCGAGCCGCGGCAGCGCCGCCTTCAGCCGATCCTCCGACCAGCGCTCGCCGGCGCGCGTGAACGCCCGCTCGACGATCTGCCGCCCGAGCCCGGCATATTGCGTGCGCACCGCCGCCCGCGTCGCCCGGCGGATGGCCGAGCGCGCCTTGCCGGTGACGACGAGCGATTCCCAGGCGGTCGGCGGCACCTGCCCGGCGGCGCGGACGATCTCCACCTCGTCGCCGTTGCGCAGCTCCGAGACGAGCGGGGCGATGCGGCCGTTGATCTTGCAGCCGACGCAGGTGTTGCCGACATCCGTGTGCACGGCATAGGCGAAGTCGATCGGGGTGGCGCCGCGCGGCAGGGCGATCAGCCGGCCCTTCGGGGTGAAGCAGAAGACCTGGTCGTGGAACAGCTCCAACTTGGTGTGCTCGAGGAATTCCTCCGGGTTGTCGCCCTCGGCGAGCAGCGCCACGGTGCGCCGCAGCCCGTCATAGGCGCGGCTGTCGCGGGCCAGCATCGCCCGTTCGCTGCCACCCTCCCCGTCCTTGTAGAGCGCGTGCGCGGCAATGCCGTACTCGGCCACCTCGTCCATGCCGACGGTGCGGATCTGCAGCTCGACCCGCTGGTGGCCGGGGCCGATGACGGTCGTATGCAGGGACCGGTAGTCGTTCTGCTTCGGCGTCGACAGATAGTCCTTGAAGCGGCCGGGCACGACCGGCCAGGTCGTGTGGACGATGCCGAGCGTGCGGTAGCAGGCCTGGACGTCGTCGACGATGACGCGGAAGCCGAAGATGTCCGACAGCTGCTCGAAGGCGATCGATTTGCGCTCCATCTTCCGCCAGATGGAATAGGGCCGCTTCGAGCGGCCGCGGATCTCGGCCTTCACGCCCTGCTCGGCGAGGCGCCGGACGAGCTCGCCCTCGATCTCATCGATGATGCCGGCATTGCGCTGCATGAGCGCATCGAGCCGCGTCGTGATGGTGGCGTAGGCCTCCGGGAACAGCTCGCGGAAGGAGAGGTCCTCGAGCTCCTCGCGCATCTCCTGCATGCCCATGCGGCCGGCGAGCGGCGCATAGATGTCGAGCGTCTCCTGGGCGATGCGGCCGCGCTTGTCGGGCTGCATGAAGCGCAGCGTTCGCATGTTGTGGAGGCGGTCGGCGAGCTTGACGAGCAGCACGCGGACGTCGTCGGCGATGGCGAGCAAGAGCTTGCGCAGGTTCTCCGCCTGCGCCGCCTCCTTGGAGACGAGGTCGAGCTTCTTGAGCTTGGTCAGGCCCTCGACGAGCGCGCCGATGCTCTCGCCGAACAGGCCGTCGATCTCGGCCCGGGTGGTGGTCGTGTCCTCGATCGTGTCGTGCAGCAGCGCGGCGATGATGGTCGCGTCGTCGAGCCGCAGATCGGTGAGGATCGCGGCGACCTCGAGCGGGTGCGAGAAATAGGGATCGCCCGAGGCGCGCCGCTGCGCCCCGTGCGCCTTCATCGCGTAGACATAGGCGCGGTTGAGCAGCGCCTCGTCCGCGTTCGGATTGTAGGCCTTGACCTTCTCGACGAGTTCGTACTGGCGCATCATGCCGGCAGGCTCGGCGCTACGGGCGGAGCGCTTCGGCAGAGAATAGCGTCAGAGAACCCTCGGCACGCAAGCGCGATGCGCCGGAATCGGCGCTCGCGGCGGGGCGGCTCGAAAGGAGCCTACTCCTCCTCGTCGCTGGCCTCCGGCGGGACGAGGCCCTCGAGGCCCTTCAGGAGGTCCTCTTCGGTCATGCGGTCGAATTGCACGTCGTCGTCCGGACCGGCGAGGCCTGCGGCGGCCGTCGTCCCGAGCAGCGGCACCGCCTCGGCCTCCGGCTCGTCGACCTCGACGAACTTCTGCAGCGAGTGGATCAGATCCTCGCGCAGATCGTCCGGGGTGACGGTCTTCTCGGCGATCTCGCGCAGGGCGACGACCGGGTTCTTGTCGTTGTCGCGGGGGACGGTGAGCTGCGCGCCGCCGGCCAGCATGCGGGCGCGGTGGCTGGCGACGAGCACGAGCTCGAAACGGTTCTCGACCTTGTCGATGCAATCTTCGACGGTGACACGGGCCATGGGCCGGCGCGCTCCTTGAGGGACGGTTCGGTTGCGGGTTTGCGGCAGTGGTACTCCGCAGGCCGCGGCAAGGCAAGCTTTTGCAGGTTCGAGGCTTGACAAGCTCGGATGAAGGAATCGGCGGCTCCCGACTGACCGGCTCGACGGAGGTCGGCGCGGGCGGCACCGTTGACCGCGGATGGGAGGCGGACCACTGCGCCGGCATTCTCTTCGGCCTCGGGCTCGGTGGCTTTGGGAGGCCTGGTATGGGAGCCGGCGCTGCCGATCGGCGGCTGGATGTTGTTCAAGCACCGGCGAGGGTGAGCCGCCGGGCGGCCGCACCCGGTGGAGCGAATCTGCGCTCGCCGACCACCCAAGCCGAGCCCCGTGCAGCATGTGTCGAAGCCGAGGCTCCGCTAGAAACCCATAAGTTTCCCTTCATTCTCCCGTTCTGTCCTCCGGAAAAGACGACAGGAGCGGGTGCGAATATCCGGCACCGAGAATTGGCCGAATTCCCTCGAATGAGGAATTTAACCCTTATCATGGTAGACATTCGGGGGTTCGGAGGGGTTGGAAAATTTACGGTGTCTCGATGCTCGCGCGCACATTCCGGTGCGACGCCTCGCCGCTCCTGCTGATGCGTGGTACATCACCCTGCCCCCAATCACAGAGGTGACGACCATGTGCACGACCTGCTTGCTCTCCCGTCGCGGCCTGCTCGCAGGCGGCGCCTCGCTCCTCGCCTCGATGGCCGTCGCGGGCCCGGCATTCGCGCAGAGCGCGGCCCCGGCGCCGCAGAATGCCATCTCCGGCGATGCGGCTCTCGCCCGCCTGATGGAGGGCAATGCCCGCTATGTCGCCAACACCCCGACCGAGAAGGACTTCTCCGCCGGCCGCGCCGCACGGACGACGGGGCAGCACCCGATCGTCGCCGTGCTCAGCTGCGCCGATTCGCGCGTCGCCCCCGAGCTCGCCTTCGACCAGGGACCCGGCGACGTCTTCGTGGTCCGCGTCGCCGGCAATTTCCTCAACGTCGACGGGCTCGCGAGCCTCGAATTCGCCATGGCGGTCCTCAATGTGCCGCTGATCATGGTCCTCGGACACACGAGCTGCGGGGCGATCGCCTCCACCATCAAGGTCGTGACGGACGGCCTGCAGCTGCCCGGTCACCTCCCCGATCTCGTCAGCAACCTGAAGCCCGCGGTCGACGCGGCGCTGAAGAGCGGCGACAAGGACGTGCTGGCGGCCGCGACCGTCGCCAACGTCCGCATCAACATGCAGAAAATCAGCGAGGCGCAGCCGCTTCTGGCGCCGGCCGCGAAAGACAAGAAGGTCATGGTCGTGGGCGGCGTCTACGACCTCGCGACGGGCAAGGTCGGGCTCGTCTGAGCCGCCGTCCGGACGCCCGCCCAACTTGACAGTGGGGCGGGCTCCGGCGAAAAACCTGAGGTGACATTTTGTCGAAAGTCGCCTGCGCCGACCGGCGC
>JAEZCD010000339.1 GCA_023430145.1 Pseudomonadota bacterium | reverse complement strand
GAGCCGGCCGCAGCTGCGGCTGCTGCGCCTGGGCCTCGGCGCAGGCGAGCAGGAGAGCGGCACCGGCCGCGATGGTGGCCGCCCGCGAGCGGGGCGAAATAGCGAACATCGAGTTGTCCCCTCGTATCTTGTCCGGAAGCAGCGCGGGAGCGCCCAAGCGGGCAGGCTGGCCTCGATGACTGCTCTTCAGTGTGTCGTCAGTAAATACGGCAACAGCGTGACTCGCGATAGGGGGGAGGTACGGTCCACCCTCGCGCGCCGCGCCGCCGACCGCGCCCGCCCCTGTGCTAGCCTGCCCGCATGCTCGCCGAATCGGCCCTCCTCCGGCACCTCGCCGGCCTCCTCGCCGCCCTCCTCGCCGGGCTCGCGTCGCCCGCCACGGCCGCGCCCGCGCACGGCATCGCCATGCACGGCGCCCCGGACCTGCCGCCCGACTTTCCACACCTGCCCTATGTGAATCCCGACGCGCCGAAGGGCGGCACCGTCACTTTCGCCGCGCCCGGCACCTTCGACACGCTGAACCCCTTCTCGCCGCGCGGCTCGCCGGCCCAGTCGGTTCGCGACTACACGATCGAGAGCCTGCTCGCCCGCTCCTATGCCGAGCCCTTCAGCCTCTACGGCCTCATCGCCGAATCGGTCGACGTCCCTGACGACCGCACGCGGGCGGAGTTCCGCCTCCGGTCCGAGGCGCGCTTCTCGGACGGCGCCCCGGTGACCGCGGCCGACGTCGCCTTCTCGTTCGAGCTCCTGCGCGAGCACGGCCGCCCGAGCTTCCGCACCGCCTATGCCAAGGTTTTGCGGGTCGAGACGCCGGACGAGCGTACGGTCCGCTTCGTCTTCAAGGACGGCAGCGACCGCGAGCTGCCGCTGATCATGGGCCTGATGCCCATCCTGCCGAAGCACGCCACCGACCCGGAGAAATTCGAGCCGACCGGCTTCTCGCCGCTGATCGGCTCGGGGCCTTACGTCGTCGCCGACGTCCGCCCGGGCGAGCGCATCACCTACCGCAAGAATCCCAGCTGGTGGGGGGCGCGGCTGCCGATCAACCGCGGCCTCTACAATTTCGACGAGATCCGCTTCGACTACTACCGCGACGCCGCCACCATGTTCGAGGCCTTCAAGCGGGGCCTCGTCGACATTCGCCTCGAGACCGACCCGGCCCGCTGGGCGACCGGCTACGACTTTCCCGCCCGCCGCTCCGGCGAGGTTCTGCAGGAGACGCTGCCGGCCGCGGTCCCCTCCGGCATGAACGGGCTCGTCTTCAACACCCGCCGGCCGATCTTCTCGGACGTGCGCGTGCGCGAGGCGCTCGGCATGCTGTTCGACTTCGAATGGACCAACCGCAACCTCCTGCACGGCCTCTATGTGCGCACCGGCAGCTATTTCGACGGCTCGGAGCTTTCCGCGCGCGGCATCGCGGCCGACAAATTCGAGCGCGACCTTTTGCAAAAATTCCCCGGCGCCGTCCGCCCGGACATTCTGGAAGGTCTATGGCGCCCGCCGGCGACCGACGGCTCCGGCCGCGACCGGCTGAAGCTGCGCCAGGCGCTCGACCTTTTGGCCGCCGCCGGCTGGCAGCTCGAGGGCGGCACGCTGCGCCGGCGCGGCACCGGCGCCCCGTTCGCCTTCGAGATCCTGGTCAAGACCAAGGACCAGGAGCGGCTCGCCCTCGCCTATGCCCGCTTCCTGCACCGCGCCGGCATTTCTCCCGACGTCCGCCTCGTCGACGCCGTCCAGTTCGACCGCCGGCTGGCCTCGTACGATTTCGACATGACGCAGTATTTCTGGTTCGCCTCCCCCTCCCCCGGCAACGAGCAGACCTTCTATTTCGGCTCGCAGGCGGCGGACCAGGAGGGCACCCGCAACTACATGGGCGCCAAGAATCCCGCCGCCGACGCCGCCATCGCCGCCCTCCTGGAAGCCCGCGACGACGAGGTTTTCGTCTCCTCGGTCCGCGCGCTCGACCGCGTGCTGCTCTCCGGCTTCTACGTCGTGCCGCTGTTCTACGCCCCCGGCTCCTGGGTCGCCCGCTGGGCGCCCTTCAAGCACCCGGAGACGGCGTCGATGTGGGGGTTCTTGCCGGAGGTGTGGTGGAGGGAGTGAGGGACGGCTCAGGCGAGCGGCGCCGCGAGCCCGAGGCTTTGAGCGACCGCGCGTAGCCGCCTGTCGCGCGTCCACAGCGACGCGCCCCGGGTCAGCTTGGCGGAGGCGAGGAGATGCGCATCGACATAGCCGATGCCGGATCCGGCGAGCCCCGCCCCGTCGATGAAGCGGAGCACTTCCTCGTCGGTCGCCACGATCGCCCGCGACAGCTTGCCGAGACTGGTCATGACGAGCCCGCGCTGACGCAAGGTGCCGAGAGCGATCTCGCCGATGACGAACGGGTGCGCGAGCACCAGTGCCCGGCCAAGCAGCTCGGCGAGCTTTTGGTCGCCAGTGCGAAGATGGTCGACCCAGACGGAAGTGTCGACGACAATCACGCCGCCGGCGCGCGCCGGCGTGGCGGCGCCACAAGACCCGGCTCGCTGCCGCCGAGCCGGGCGAGGCGACGGGCGCTCTCCCGCTCGATCAGCGCCTTCAGCGCCTCGCGGACAAGCGCCGATTTCTCCCCGAGCCCGGTAAGGGCCTGGGCCTCGGCGATCAACGCGTCGTCGAGCGCCAGCGTGGTGCGCATTGGTGCCGGCTCCTGGCGAATGCGGAGGCACGAATATGGCATCGAATGATGTCTGGAACAATGCGGAGGCGAGGGAGACGAGCGATTCGGCCCTTCGCCGAGAGGGAAGGAAAGGAAGGTGAATCCCGCACTTTTGTGCAGGATGACGCCCGCCCTCCCCCGCATGAACCGAACCTAAACCCGCGCCTCAGAACCCGTTCAACCCGCCGGCGCTAGAGATCGCCACAAGGCCCGGCGGAATCGGTCGACCGGGCGGCAGGGAGCGCGATACCGATGTCCATGACCTTCATCGCCGGCGCCGCTGCGGCGCTCGCCATCGGCGGCCTCGTCATCGGCGGCCTCGCGGTCGCCCCGGGCGACGGCGCCTTCGAGGAGATCCGTCCCGTCACGGCGGAGCAGGTCACCCGCGCGGCGGCGCCGCCGCGGGCCCTGTTCATGCAGCCGAGGCGGTCCGCCGCCGAGGCCGAGAAGAGCTTCGGGCGCTCGGAAGGCTATGCCGAGCGCTTCACCTACGGCGACTGAGCCTCGTCGGAGCCGAGCTCCTTCTTGCAGGGGGCGAGGAAGGCGCGCGCGGTGCCCTTGATGGCCGGCAGCGGGCAGCGCTCGCCCTTGGCGCAGTATTTCATATAAGCCCAGTGGGTGATCTGCGCGCTGGTGCCGGTGGTCATCTGGTTCTCCATCGTCCATTCGCCCTCGAAGCGGCGCATGGTGCCGATGCCGGTGGTTTGGTCCCCCTCGTCGTCGAACGGGGTGAAGGACAGGTTCAGCGCGCCCTGCGGCGTCACCGAGCCGACGAGGCGGTGGCAGTTGGGCGAATCGCTGGGATCGGCCGGCAGGCTCGTGCCCGCGGGCATGATCTGCGTGCGCACCACGCCCCAGAAATAGCCCTCGGCATAGCCGTCGATCGAATAGACGGTCTGGTCGATCAGCCGCACCACCTTGCGGCTGTCGGCGCTCGTCAGGATCGCCGGCAGGTTCTGCGGCGGCACGTACCAGATCGTGTCCTCCATCCAGGCCCAGCGCTTGGGCGTCGGCTGGTCGGCGGCCACGGCAGCCCCGGCGGCGAGAAGCCCCGCGGCGAGCAGCAGCGCCGCGCCCGCGGCGATCGATCGAATGGCCATTCCTCCGTCTCCCGGCTCTCGGCCCGGGCTTTCCTGCGCCCGGGTGCGGGAGGAGATTATCGGCCGAACCGCCACCGTTCGGTTAAAGTCCGCCGGCCCCGCCTCGCCCGGGCCTCCCGCTGCGCTCCGCGCGAAGGAGAAGCTCGCCTCGGCGACTCAGCGCTTCACGCGGGCCCGCGTATCCGGGAGGGAGTAGCGCTCGAGCGGGAACGCACGCCAGCCGGTCGCGGCACGCGTCGCACTCTCGATGGCTTCGGGGGCTCCCTCGATGAGGAGCGAGGAATCGCCCTCGTTGACGACGACGGCACCCACCGCGCCGACGCGGCGCGCCGTCTCGGGAGCCGACACGGCGCCCTCGTGCTCCCTGCGCAGAATGACCTGCATCAGCTCCGCGCTCATTGGACCTCTAGCTCCGCGGCACCCCGAAGCCCTCGTAGTCTCGGCCGAAGCCGACCCGACGCGCAGCCTCGTAGAGCCGATCCACGAGCCGCTTGGAACGATCCCCTCCGGATGCATTAGAGATAGTGGGATCGGCTCCCAAAAGATAGGCGGCGAACCCGGCGATTGCAGGGCATGCCATCGAGGTTCCGCTCATGACGCCGACGCCATCGGGCGGAACGCTGGAGACCACTCCGACACCGGGTCCGGTGAGGTCGATCTGGGGCCCGTAATTCGAGAACGCGGCGATGAAGCTCCTCTTGTCGGGAACGCCGAACGGCTTGGCGACGTCGGCGGCCTCGGACGAGTCGTCCGGAAAGGACCCGACCGAGCCCATGGCGGAGACGGCGACGCAGAACGGCAGCGCCGCCGGATAGCTCACCGGCTTCCGCCCGCCGTTGCCCGCCGCCGCAACGACCACGACGCCTCGGTCGAGGGCCGATCCGATCGCCGCTCGAACGGCCTCGTCCTCGACGCCGGTTCCGAGGCTCAGATTGACGATGTGACAGCCGTCGCGCACCGCGCGATCGATGGCATTGCCGATGTCGAAATTGGTGGCGCCGCCGCCCGCGTGCCCGAACACGCGGTAGCTTCGGATCGTCGCGCCGGGCGCGACCCCCGAGAGGGCGAGCTTCGGACTGGCCCGCGCGCCGACTATCCCTGCGACATGCGTCCCGTGATCGCCGCCGATCCTCGCGGGGCCCCAATCGTCGACCGCCCCGGCATCGTAGCGCGTTTCGTCCGAGACGAGGTTGGCGCCGCCGGCGACGTTCGGCAGCAGCGGGTGATCGCGCGCGACCCCGCTATCCACGACGCCGACGACCACGCCGGCGCCGGCATGGAGCGGCAGCTTGCCCCGGAACGCCCGAAGCGCGTGCTCCGCGCTCGCCAAATCGATCCGCGAAAGAGCCAGGGTGGCGCCGGGCTTCAGCTTGAACGAACGAGCGAAGCGGCCCCAGAATCCCGCCGGACCGTACACGTAGATCCGGTCGAGCTTCGTTCCGCCCGCGATCGCCAGGCGGGCGCGCCCGGCCGCATCGGTCAGCGCCTCAGCCCCCGAGCGCGTCTCGAAGTTGGTGAACGCGACCACCTTCGCCCCGGGCACGCCCGCTCCATCGGGGTCCACGATCCGCAAGGTGCTGGCGGATGCCGAGGTGGCAGCGACGCTCTCGGCCGGATCCTTCTCCGTGCGATACGCGAACCGCATCGGCTGGTAGGTCACGAGGGGCACGATCTTGAACTCCGGCATGGCGAGGCGCATCGCCAGCTCGGCCTCCGGTGTCATCTCGACGAGCTTCGGCCCGTCTTCGCTGACGGCGTCGAGCACGCGAAATCCTAAGGCGACCCCCGGGGCCGCCTCGGCGACGGCGCTGCCGGCGGGGCCTGGAACCGACAAGCCCACGACCGGCCCCGGACTTCGCAACTGAGCGGACGCGGCCAGTGCAGTGGATTTGAAGCCGTAGGCGGGAAGTACGACATATCGCTTCAGCATGGGCGGCCCCCGAATCGGCGCTTGCAATCTTTCGTTGCTATTTCGGGATGGTACCCCCTTTGCGGGATGGCGCAAATGCCGCCCGCTTACCCGCTGGTTTGTTTTTCCAGGCTCGCAGCCCCGGTGAGCGAAGCGAGCCCGGGACGGCGTCACCATCCGAAAGAACCCGGATGGCGCTCCGCTTCTCCCGGCTAGGCGTGCTCGCCGGCGGTGATCCGGCGGCTCGTCGAGGGGAGGGAAGGGTGGCCCCCGCAGTGGGATCCTTTGCCCTTTCGCCCTCGTCGCGCGTCGCCGGGCTCCCCTCTCCGCTTTCCCTCCCTCGATGGGGAGGGTGGCCCGGCGCCGCAGGGC
>JAEZCD010000298.1 GCA_023430145.1 Pseudomonadota bacterium | reverse complement strand
GACGAGACCGGGGCGCCTTGGGGCGGGCGCACTTGCCGAATCGCCCGGCTTGGTGACGGATCACGGGATGGGCGGGAGCCACGGCAAGGGATGATCGGCAAGCTCACCGGGCTCGTGGACAGTCTCGGCGACGATTTCGCGATCGTCGACGTCGGCGGCGTCGGCTATCTCGTGCACGCCTCGGCGCAGACGCTCGCCCGCCTACCGGCGCAAGGCCAGCGCACCACTCTCTTCGTGGAGACGCAGATCGGCGAGGACCGCATCCGGCTGATCGGCTTCTCGAGCGCCGCCGAGCGCGAATGGTTCCGCCTCCTGCTCGGCGTGCCGGGCGTCGGCACTAAGGTGGCGCTCGCGGTGCTCGGCACGCTCGACGCCGACGACCTGGCGACCGCCGTCGCGCTCGGCGACAAGGCGGCGATCGCCCGCACGCCCGGGGTCGGGCCGAAGGTCGCGCAGAGAATCGTCGCCGAGCTGAAGGACAAGGTGCCGGCACTGGCGGCCGTCGACAGCGCCCATGCCGCGCTGCGCGGCGCGCTCGCCGACAAGCGGGCGCCGCTGCCCGTCGCCGAGGCCGTCTCGGGCCTCGTCAATCTAGGCTATGCGGAGGTGCAGGCCTCCGGCGCCATCGCGTCCGCCATGAAGTCGGCCGGCGAGGGAGCGACGGCGGAGACGCTGATCCGGCTCGCCTTGAAGGGGCTGGGGCGGTGAGCCTATCCGAGGGCACGATAGTAAATCTGCGCGAGCGTGAGCTGCGCGTCCACGGCGGGCAAATCAATGACTGCATCGAGGCCGTCAAAGACGCGAAGCCCGGACCATCGACCGTCGGCCCGATCCATGACCTCGACATGAGCCTTGTCCCGTGTAACCAGAACATAGTGCCTCAAAGAGGCAAGCTGTTGATAGATTTGCCATTTATCGAATCTGTCTCGAGCCTCGGTGCCGGTCGAGAGCACCTCGAACACGACGATCGGATCGTTGACCGAGGTCGCGCCTGCTTCCGGCGTGCCGCAGACGACCATGACGTCTGGGAGAAGCGCTGCGTCCAGCGGCCTGTCCTTCATGTAGAAAGTTTCGGCAAAGGTTTGGCACGAAGAGCCCTTGGTAAAGAATTGTGCAGAAAGGTTCCACGAGATATTTTGGACAATGCGATTGTGCTCCCAGCGCGCGCCGACCATCATTTTGACGACGCGACCGCCGAGCAGCTCCCAGCGTTCGTTCTTCGGCTTGTCGGCGAGGAATTCCTCGAAATCGTCGAACGACATGTAGTCGTAGTCTTTGGCGAGCCGCGACATGCTTCTCCTCCGAGCCGTACGAGCCTAGCGCGAAATCCGCAGTTTTGTAACCGGCGGCTACGCCCATGAGCACCCGCCCGCTGCTCTCCCCCGAGCGCGCCGAAGAAGACGAGGCCGAGCGCTCGCTGCGGCCGCAAAAGCTCTCCGAGTTCATCGGCCAGCCGCAGGCGCGCGCCAATCTCGCCGTCTTCATCAAGGCGGCGCGCGAGCGCGGCGAGCCGCTCGACCATGTCCTGTTCGCCGGCCCTCCCGGGCTCGGCAAGACGACGCTGGCGCAGATCGTCGCCCGCGAGCTCGGCGTGAATTTTCGCGCCACCTCCGGCCCCGTCATCGCCCGCGCCGGCGACCTCGCGGCCCTGCTCACCAATCTCGAGGAGCGGGACGTCCTCTTCATCGACGAGATCCACCGCCTCAACCCGGCGGTGGAGGAGATCCTCTATCCGGCGATGGAGGATTTTCAGCTCGACCTCATCATCGGCACCGGCCCGGCGGCGCGCTCGGTGCGGATCGATCTCGCCAAATTCACGCTCGTCGGCGCCACCACGCGCGCCGGCCTCCTGACGACGCCGCTGCGCGACCGTTTCGGCATCCCGATCCGGCTCGAGTTCTACCGGCAGGCCGATCTCGAGGACATCGTGCGGCGGGCCGCGCGGGTGATCGGCGCGCCGGTGACGGCAGACGGCGCGGTCGAGATCGCCCGCAGAGCCCGCGGCACGCCGCGCATAGCCGGGCGCCTGCTGCGCCGGGTGCGCGACTTCGCCTCCGTGGAAGGCAGCGCCTCGATCGACCGCGCCACCGCCGACCGGGCGCTCAAACAGCTCGACGTCGACGATCTCGGCCTCGACGCCATGGACCGGCGCTATTTGTCGCTGATCGCCACCGCCTATGGCGGCGGCCCGGTCGGGGTGGAGACGCTGGCGGCGGCCCTGTCAGAGCCGCGCGACGCCATCGAGGAGATCATCGAGCCCTATCTCATCCAGCAGGGCTTCGTGCAGCGCACGCCGCGCGGCCGCCTCTTGACCGCCACCGCCTTCCGCCACCTCGGCCTTCCCGTGCCGCAGGCCGGGGGGACGCAGATGCCGCTGTTCGACGAGGGGGAGGGGAAATGATGGCTTTTCGTCATTGCGAGGAGCGGAGCGACGAAGCAATCCAGCTTTCGGGCGCCGGAGAAGAGGCTGGATTGCTTCGCTGCGCTCGCAATGACGGCCTGTCATGACCGCCGCCGATCACACCTTTCCCGTCCGGGTCTACTGGGAGGACACGGACGCCGGCGGCATCGTCTATCACACGAGCTATCTGCGCTTTCTCGAGCGCGGGCGGACGGAGCTGCTGCGCAGCCGCGGCGTCGAGCAGCAGGCGATGCTGGCCGAGCACGGACAGGCTTTTGCGGTCCGGCAGATGACGATCGACTTCATGCGGCCCGCGCGGCTCGACGACCTGCTCGACGTGCATACGCGGGTCGAGGCCATCGGCGGCGCCTCGGTCACCCTGGTGCAGGAGATCCGGCGCGGCGCCGACACCCTGATTCTGGCGACGATGACGATCGCCTTCGTCAGCGGGGGCAGGCCGCAGCGGCTCCCGCGAGCGCTGGCGTCGAAGCTGAAACCGGAGCCGTGACGGGGCCGCGGCCGGCGAGGCCGGCCGGCTCGCCGACGAGCTCGGCGATCAGCGCCGCCGCCGTCGCCGCTCCCGCCT
>JAEZCD010000406.1 GCA_023430145.1 Pseudomonadota bacterium | reverse complement strand
AAGATGCCGAGCGCGGTGCCCTGCTAGGCGGCCGGGTACCCGCGCGAGACGTAGGCGACACCGCCGGAGAAGGAGCCGCCGGCGATGCCGACGCCGAGCGCCGCCGCCAGCATCTGCGGGTAGGTCTCGGCGTAGGCGAGCAGGAATGTGGCGACGGCGGCGGCGAGCATCGTGCCGGTGAAGACGAGCCGCCCGCCGTAGCGATCCGCCCAGATGCCGAGCGCGACGCGGATCAGCGAGCCGGTGAGAATCGGCGTGCCGACGAGCAGGCCGAACTGCGTCTCGTTCAGTCCCAGCTGCTCGCGGATGCTGATGGCGATGATGGAGAAGATCGTCCATACCGCGAAGCACACCGTGAACGCCGCCGTGCTCGCGGTGAGCGCCCTGCCGGCCTTCGGATTCGACCCCGCTTGCATCTCCACCGCCCCTGTGCTCCTCGCAAAGCGGCCACGATCCGCTCGCCGGGAGACTGCCAGTCTGGATCGCGTCCAACTTTGATGCGGATCAAACGGTGACGTGAGAGTTGTCATATGCCTCCCAGCAGCAAGATCCCCGCGGCCGGTTGCGTTCGATGATCGAGGCCGATCCAGTGCCGGAGGCGCTTCCCCTCTTCAGGCACCTCTCCGCGGCGAGCCGGACGGGCTTGCTGCAGAATGCGCTCGTGCACAGCGTCGCGTCTGGCACGATCTTGTTCGAGCAGGGCGAGACGCCCAACTTCCAGATCGTGACGCTGTCGGGGACGGCGCAGCTGTTCGGGTTGGCGACCGACGGCCGCGAGGTGCTGATCGAGGTCGTGCACGCCCCCGATCTGCTGCTGCCGGCGGCGGTGGTCACCGGCGCGCCCTATCTGATGCAGGCGCGGGTGCCGGAGCCGTCGCGCTTCCTCCTGATCCACGCGGCCGCGTTCCGCGCGGCGGTCGCCGCCGACCCCGGCCTCTCGCAGGCGGTGATCGGCAGCCTCGCCCAGCAGTTCCGCCGCATGGTGCGGCGGGTCAAGAGCCTCAAGCTGCGCTCCTCCAAGGAGCGCGTCGGCTGCTACATCCTCGCGCTGTCGCAGCGCCAGGGCACGCCGGAGCGGGCGGTCCTGCCCTACGAGAAGACCCTGATCGCCTCCGAGCTCGGGATCACCCGGGAATCCTTCTCGCGCGCGCTGTCGAGCCTGGAAAAGAGCGGCATGCGGGTGGAGGGGCAGACGATCGTCATCCTGGACCGCGCCCGGCTCGCTGCCGAATGCGCGCCCGACCCGCTCATCGACGGCACCGACGACGAGGAGCTATCCGGCGTGTGAGGCGATGCGGCGACGCCGCCCGCCGCACGGCGCACCTCGCTCCGTTCCTCCGGGCCGCCCCACGACTGCGATCTGCGCGGAAAGCTACAGCAATTCCGACAGCAGCGCCGGCGCGAACTGGTCGGGCGACTTGGCGACATAGTGCTCGATGATCTCGCCGAGGCGGCGGAGCGGGGCATCCGATCCCGGCTCGTCGTCGGCGAGGAGGTCGGGGAACACCGTCGTCACGAAGGTGCCGTCGGCGAGCGCCTCGACGACGACCGGCAGCAGCGCGGCGCCGGTCTCGCGGGCGAGCAGCATCGGCCGCGGCGACAGCCGGATGGCGCCGGAAAGGCACGGGACCTCGTTCTTGCGGCTCGCCGTGCCGCCGACGGTAATCGAAACCAGGCGGTTGCGGCGCAGGAGCTCGGCGAGACGCGCCAGCGCCGGCCCGGCGCCGTCGCCGATCACCACGCGCTCGGCGAGGAAGCGGCGCTCGACGCGCGTGCGGATCGGGTTCAGCACGCGGGCGCCGAAGCGCGAGGGCGAGAAGCCATGGTCGAGCCGGCTCAGGTGGCTGACGGCGTACCCTTTCTCGTGCAGCGCCACCTTGGCGATCGTGTGCGAATAGGTCGAGCGGACCACCCACAGCACCGCCCCGCTGCCCCGTGCGAGGGCGGCGTCGATGTGCTCGGCGCCGAGCAGCGAGACCGCCGGCAGCCGCGCGCCGGGCCGCTGCAGGCGCAGCAGCTGCAGCCATTCGGCGATGACGTTCTGCTGCGAGGCGGCGAACAGCGCGTCGTGGTCGAAGCTCTCCCCGAGAAGAGCGACGCCGCGCGCTCGTTCCAGCGCCGCCCGGCCCGAGCGGACGCGCGCGAGGTGACGCCCGAGGGCGCGGGCGAGCCGCGCCTGGGCCTCGGCCGACAGCGTCCAGGCCATCGCGCACATCGCCGGCATGGTGACGACGAGCGCGAAGTCGCGGCCGGAGAACAGCCTCGGCTTCGACGCGGCGGCGGCCGCGGACCCAGCTCGCTTCGGCGGCGAAGCCGAATTCGGCCATCCTGACTGACTTTTGCTCGGTTCCACTCGGCTCACTTGTCTGCGGGCGGAGAACGCGGCGCGTGGTTGCGGTTACCGCGGGCGCCGAGCGAGCGGCAAGCGCCGAAAGTGACGCGGCGGCGAAGTGTCCGATCTGCCCGTCGGTGGCGTTGGTCCCGCTCACCGGGTGGTCGCCGGGAGTTGGGACGCGAGGGGCGGCGGTGCGACATCGTGTGCCACTCGGGAGCCGAGCGCCGAACGGGCGCTGGAGAGGTGAAGATCCGACGGGCGAGCGAGCCGCCGCGGCCACCACCGGGGCGACGAAGGTCGTCCGTCCGTGGAACCGGCAGGCCCGCAGCCGGGTTGAAGAGGCAGGCATTTCAAGGAGATCGCCAAATGGATTGGAATAGAGTCGAAGGCAGCTGGAAGATGATGCGGGGCAAGGTGAAGGAGCAGTGGGGCAAGCTCACCGACGACGATCTCGACGTCATCGCCGGCAAGCGCGATCAGCTGGAGGGCAAAATCCAGGAGCGCTACGGCTACGCCAAGGATCGGGCCCGCGAGGACGTCGACAGCTGGTACAATCGCCAGGCTTGGTAAGCTGCCGACAGGGGCGCCGCAGACGGCGCCCCTTCTTTTTCCGAGCTCGGGTCAGCCGGGCTTGCGGCCGATGGTCGCCGTGAAGGCGATCGTGGTCGTCCAATAGGTCGGATCGCGGGCGAGCGCATAAAACTCGTCGAGCGCCGCCGGCGCGATGCCGCCCTCGCTCGTCAGCCGGGTGGATACCTCCCGCAAGCCGTAATCCCACCACTGCGCGAAGTCCGAGCCGCCATTGTAGAGGATGGCGTGCCCCTCGGAGGCGATCTCGCCGAGGCCGTCCTCCTGCAGCCAGGCCGGTATTTTTCGGCCGACGTAATAGTCGATGCCCTGTGCGGCCGCCCAGCGGACGAACGACGCCCAAAACTCCTTTTGCGAGGGCGGCTCCACCGTCCAGGTCGGATAGAAATCCGGCTCCTGCACGAACAGCCAGCCGCCCGGCTTCACCCAGCCCGCCATGCGCCGGACGACGGCGCGGCGCTCCGGAAGATGGTGCAGCAGGGCGCGTATGGCGACGAGGTCGAAGGGAGCGCCGGGCGGCTCGTCGTGTACGACGTCGAAGGCGCGCACGACGAGGTTCCCGGCGGCGATGCCCTGCATGAGGTCGGGGTGGAGGTCGGTCGCCAAGACTTGCCCCGTGGGCCCGACCCGCCGCGCGAGCCATTGCGACAGGGAGCCGTTGCCAGCCCCGATCTCGAGGCAGCGCCAGCCTTCCGTCACGCCGGTGCGCAGAAGATGAAACCGGCTCGACGGATCGAGCAGCCGCGACATCAGCCGCAGTCGATCCGCCTCGCCCTTCAGGTCATGTCGCCAGACATAATCGGACATGGCGCTTCATCGTCGAGGGGCCAGGCTGCCGTCAAGGCGCCTCGCACCATAGAAAAACATTCATTGAGGAAATCCAGGTTTCCGGTTCAAGGGTGGCCACCCGAACGGTCCAAAATCGATCCTTTGGGAGCGGATGGTTCGAGGTAGTACCAAAGCTCGGATTTATAGGGTTGCTCGATGTTTCTCCATCGAGTAAGAATAGAGTTGATTGGGCAAAGGTGCCAATTTCATCTGGATCGCATGTGGCGATGCAGTACCATTGTCCATTCGAATAGGCGTAGTCGCTGTTCTTTTTGCATGACTTAACGACCCTCCGCGTCGAATCTTCGCCGGCCGGCCCCTGGGGCCCCCGAGGCCCCTCCGGCCCCTTCGGGCCCGTGGGGCCGATAGGTCCTTCTGGGCCGCGGGCGCCCCGTTCGCCCTGCGGCCCCTGGCGGCCGCGCGGGCCCTCATCGCCCTTCGGCCCCTTCTCACCGTTTGGTCCGCAATCGCTGACGAGCGCCTGATCGCTGCCCTCGGCGGTCGACACCTGGATCACGCAGTCCGTCGGCCAGCGCAGAAGCGAGAACCGGAACGAGCCGTCCTTCTTCGACTGCGCGGACGACCTGTTGTCGATCGTGACGCGGGTGCGACCGGCCGGGGTGGTGCCCTCGACGACGAGCCGCCCGCCTTCGATGGCTGCCTTGGTGAGCTCGATGCCGGTGCTCGGCAGGATCTCCCGCGGCGGCGGAGGCGCTTCGGCGGCGGCGGGAGCGAGGCCGATCACAGCGAGCACGACAACGCCACCCACGGTTAGGCTATGCATCGATTGGGCTCCTTGCTTCATCGCGCACGAGCGTAGCCAAGCTCCACGAGGCCGGCGTCCCTCAGATGAGGGATGCGGGCGGGGATTCGCGTAAAGGCCGATGAGCCGCTTCATTGCTCGAAACCGACGATTCCGGGCGCGACAGTGCGTCAGGCCGGCGCGGGGCGGGGGGACTGGTTTCGCCTATCCGGCGAGGGGCGGCTACCGGAGGCGACACAGTTGCGCGCTCCGGGATCGGATTTTGATGATTGGATGGCGAGGCGTACCGGGACGCGCCGACGGCAATGCCAGATCCCGGCCGGGTGATGAACCGCCTGTCCTCACCCTCCGAGAGGGCGAGTGTGGAGTGTTATTTGAGTGTGGAGGATTGGCACCGCATCGCGCCGGCCGATTGGCACGCCCTACGGGAGTCGAACCCGTCTTTCCAGAATGAAAATCTGGCGTCCTAACCGATAGACGAAGGGCGCTCGGCCGGTCGGCGCGGGGACCTATAGGTCCGAACCGGGCCGGCGACAAGGCACCGGCGGCTTCGATCCCGCCCGCATCCCCCGCAGATGGCGGAACAATCGCCCGGGTGCAACGTTAGTTCGCTCGAAAAGCGCGGCTTTGTGCGTAAATGCGATCCGGTCCGCGCGAGCCTTCCAGGCCGCCGAAGACCGGGCAGGTATCGCGGCAGGCCGAGCCACAATCGGGAGAGATTTCCATGAAGCAACCAAGCACGGGCGGGCAAACCTCCCCGACGTCCACCACCGGCCCGACGCCCTCCCAGACCGCGCAACCGGCCTCGCCCGTCAAGGCCGCCGCCGATCAGGCGAGCGCCAGCGTTCGCGCCGGCGTCGGCGAGGTGAAGTCGCAGGTGCGCGCCGGTACGGAGGCGCTGCGCGAGGGGCTCGGCTCGGCCGCCGAGCAGGCGAAGGAGCAGGCGGCGCAGATCGCCGCGCAGGCCAAGGAGCGTGCCTACGATCTCGCCGAGGAGCAGAAGCAGGTCGGCGCCGACGGCATCGGCAGCATCGCCCGCGCGGTACGCGGCGCCGCCGAGGAGCTTGAGGAGGGCGCGCCCGGCATCGCCCGCTATGTCCACGACGCCGCCTCCGGCATCGACCGCGTCTCGAAGAACCTCAAGCACAAGAGCATCGACGACATCGTCGGCTCGGTGGAGCATTTCGCGCGGACGCAGCCGGTCGCCTTCTTCGGCGGTGCCGTGCTGGCCGGCTTCGTGCTCGCCCGCTTCATCAAGAGCTCGGCCGAGCGCCGGGCCGCTGCGCAGGGGCCGGACTACGGCTCCGGCGAGCACGGCTTCGCCGCGGAAAGCCGCCGACCGGTCGGCCCGCAGCCCTATCGCGGCGCGGTGGGCGGCAGCGGTCCGCGCACCTCGGGCGCCGGCACCACCTCGACGGCGAGCGCGCCGTCCCGCAA
>JAEZCD010000233.1 GCA_023430145.1 Pseudomonadota bacterium | reverse complement strand
CCGCCACCGTCAGCTCGCCGCCGGCTGCGGCCTTCAGCGCGCGCCTGGCGGCGAGAATCTGCGCCCGCAGCATGTCGCCGCCGGTTGCGGCATAGACGATCTCGCGCGCCGCCGCGGCCCGCTCGGCGAGCAGCGTCACGTCGTCCTTGGTCACGCCGTGCATCAGGCGGCGCAGATCGTCCCACGCGCCGGTCGCGGTCAGCGCGTCGCGATAGGCGTCGGCCGTGACCGCGAAGCCGTTCGGCACCTCGACGCCCTCCTTCAGGAGGACCGTGTAGAGCTCGCCGAGCGAGGCGTTCTTGCCGCCGACCAGCGGCACGTCGGCCATCCCGAGGTCGGCGAACCAGCGGATGTACGATCTGTGGTCGGCAGGCCCGGCATTCATCGGCCGGGCGGCGGGTCGGGTGGCGGCGGGCAGGCGGCGACTGGGCATGGGGCGCGAGATCCGAGGTCAGTGGAGGGTAGGCGGATGGCCGGCCGCGACGATCCGTGCGGCGGTGCCGAGACGACCGGTCGAGGCTTCGCTCCCTGCCGACAGGGCGGCGCAGAGTTCGACGATGCGGATTCGCGCCGCCTTCGGCGCCCGGCCGCTGATGCTGCCGATCTCCGACAGGCCGAGGCCGGCGGCGTAGCGCAGGAAGAGGAGCTCGCGGTCCTCGCTCGGCAAGATGTCGACCGCACGTCCGAGGGGGTTCGGCGATGCCCGGCCGCAGACCGCTTCGGAGCCGATCCCCTCGTCGGCGGGAGGCGCCGCCTCCTCGCCCCGGTAGTAACCCTCGCGGATCGCGGCGAGCAGGCGATGCTTCGGCGAGGGACGGTCGGCCCCGTCCGTGGGGGCGGCCGCTTCGAGCAGCGCCGTGCGGAACTGTGCCTCGGCGCGCTTCTCATCGCGGGCGAGGATCTCGGCGAACGCCCAGGCGAGCCGGGCGTGCTCCCGGACCGGATGGCTGCGGCCTTCGATCGACATGCGGACCTCCCCTCGCGAGCGATCGAGAGGAGTTTGCCGCGGCCGGTGCCGCCCGGCATTGTTCGAGATCAATAGGCCGGGCGCCGCGGGCCTCGCCGGCTTCCGCTGATCTGGATCAAACGGTGCGGCGCGGCCGTTGGATAGGATCACACATCGGCTGCGCGCCGGCTGCCTTCGCACCGCGGCCCGCAGTCCTCGTTGACCGAGGAGCCGTGATGCCGCTGTCGCGCGAGACGTTGGACTACATCATCGTCAAGGCCCGCGGCTTCGACGCCGAGGTGGCGCCGGGCGGGCTCGAGGACGGGTCGAACGCGGCCGACGACAACGAGGTCGCGATCCTCGAGGACAGCCCGGAGAACCCGACCGAGAGGGAGCTCGTCGCAGCCCTCCGGAGCCTCGACCGCGATGCCCTCGCCGAGCTGCTGGCGCTCGTCTGGGTCGGCCGCGGCGACTACGATCGCGCGAGCTGGGGCGAGGCGCTCGCGGAGGCGCAGGCCAGCGTCGACGAGCGCGGGGTGCGCTACCTCGTGGGCACGCCGCTGCTCGGCGACCTGATCGAGACCGGGCTGGCCGAGGTCGGCGACGATCTCTTCGGGCCCGATTGAGGGCGCATGCCGGCGGATCGTCGAGCGACCGGCTGCTTGATCGACCGCAATGCGCGGCCTCCCCGGCCGGCGCACGGATGACCCAGCGGTCGGCAGCGCCGGGTGAAGGATTCATGGGTCATCCCATCGTCACGGTGACGATCAATCCGGCGATCGACGCGACGGCGATCGCCGAGGCGGTGAGGCCGACGCGAAAAATCCGGACCTCCAACGCCACCCTCGAGCCGGGCGGCGGCGGCATCAACGTGGCGCGCGTCATCGCCGAGCTCGGCGGCCGCTGCCGGGCGATCTACTGCTCGGGCGGCCTCACGGGCGGCGTCTTCGACAGCCTCGTCGAGACCGCCGGCCTCGATCGCATCCGCATCGGCATCGAGGGCTCGACCCGCGTGAGCCACATCGTTCTCGAACGGTCGACCGGCCTCGAATACCGGTTCGTCCCCGAGGGGCCGTCGATCCGCGAGGCGGAGTGGCAGGCGCTGCTGGCCGCAGTCTCGACCTGCGCCGCCGACTACGTCGTGGCGAGCGGCAGCCTCGCGCCCGGCGTGCCGTCGGACTTCTGTGCGCGGCTCGGCGCGATCGTCCGCGGCCGCGGCCAGCGCTTCGTGCTCGATACGTCCGGACCGGCGCTCGCGACCGCGCTCGACGCCGGCGGCGTGTTCCTCGCCAAGCCGAGCCTCGGCGAGCTCGAGTCGCTCGTCGGGCGGCCGCTCCCCACGCCGGGCGAGCAGGAGCGCGCGGCGCGGGAGATCGTCACCCGCTCGGGCACGGAGCTGCTGGCGGTGAGTCTCGGCGCGGAGGGCGCGCTGCTCGCCTCCGCCGCCGGTGTCGTCCGGGCGCCGGCGCCCGCGCTGCGTGCGCGGAGCGCGGTGGGCGCCGGCGACAGTTTTCTCGGCGCCATGACGCTGCGGCTCGCGCAGGGCATGACGCCCGTGGAGGCGCTGGCATGGGGCGTCGCCGCCGGAAGCGCCGCGGTGACGACCTCGCATGCCGAGCTGTGCAGACGGGCGGACGTCGAGCGCATCCATGCCGAGCTGCAGCGGGCGCCCGGCCCGCACAGCGAGGCGGCCGTAGCGGCGCCGGGATAGCTGGCTATCCGCTTCGGAGCGGCCAGACGATGGACGGCTTCTCGGCTTGCGGTCGCGCGCTTGGGCGAAGCATAGTGTCAACCCTTCTCGGCTAGCCTATTCGCCCGGCGCGCCTTGCGCCGCAACCGACGCCAAGCGGACGCAAGCATGCGCGCTCTCCGAACTGCCCTGCGCCTCGGTCCGGCCGGCGCCGTCCTCCTCCTCCTCGCTGCCTGCGGCGAGAGCAACACCTATCAGCCGCCGCCGCCGGCCGAGGTCTCGGTCGCCAAGCCGGAGGAGCGCAAGGTCACGCTCTACATGGAGATGACCGGCACCACGGCGCCCTACAACCGCGTCGACCTCGTCGCCCGCGTGCAGGGCTTTCTGGAACAGGTCGGCTACAAGGACGGCGCTACGGTCAAGAAGGGCGACGTGCTGTTCCAGATCGACAAGCGCGACTACGAGATCTCGCTCGACATCGCGAAGGCGACGCAGCAGGAGCAGGAGGCGCTGCTGGTCCAGGCCGAAGCCGACCTGAAGCGCAAGCAGGAGCTGGTGAGGACTTCGGCGACCTCGATCGCCTCGCTCGACGAGTCGCGCGCCAAGCGCGACTCGACGCAAGCCGCGCTGCTGCAGGCCAAGGGCCAGGTGGCGCAGGCCGAGCAGAACCTCGCCTATACGACCATCACCGCGCCCTTCGACGGCACGGTCTCGGCCCGCCTCGCCGATCCCGGTGCGCTCGTCGGCGCCGGCAGCCCGACCAAGCTCGCGACCATCGTCCAGTTCCAGCCGATCTACGTGAACTTCAACGTCGACGAGCAGCAGGTGCTCTCGGTCCGCGAGCGCCTGAGGGCGGCCGGCGTGACGCTGAGGGACATCGGCCCGATCCCGGTCGAGATCGGCGTGCAGACCGAGCAGGGTTATCCGCACCAGGGCCGGCTCGACTACATCGCCCCCGAGGTCGACGCCGGCACCGGCACGCTCGCCGGGCGCGCCGTCCTCGACAACAAGGACGGCATCCTGACGCCCGGCCTCTTCGTGCGTGTCCGCATCCCGCGCGAGCGCGACATGCCGGCGCTGCTCGTGCCCGACATCGCGCTCGGCACCAACCAGCAGGGCCGCTATCTGCTCGTCGTCAACGATAAGAACGTCGTCGAGCAGCGGCAGATCGATCCCGGCGAGACCGTCGACGGCGGCCTGCGCATCGTCAAGAGCGGCATCACCGCGAGCGACCGCATCGTCGTCGGCGGCTTCATGCGCGCCCTCCCCGGCAACACGGTGGCGCCGGTGACGACGACCGCCGCCATCAGCGCGTCGGCGGGCAGTGCACGCTGATGGCGAAGTTCTTCATCGAGCGGCCGGTCCTCGCCAACGTCATCGCCATCCTGTTCGTCATCCTCGGCCTCGTCGCGCTCTACCGGCTGCCGGTCGCCCAGTATCCCGACGTCGTGCCGCCGACCGTGCAGGTGACGGCGCGCTATCCGGGCGCCAGCGCCGCGACCGTCGTGCGCGAGGTGGCGCTGCCGATCGAGCAGAAGGTGAACGGCGTCGAGGGCATGATCTACATGTCCTCGCTCGCCACCAGCGACGGCCAGTACACGCTGACCGTCACCTTCGCCATCGGCACCGACGGCGACGAGGCGCAGATCCTGGTCCAGAACCGGGTGTCGAGCGCGCTCGCCTCGCTGCCCGACAGCGTGCAGAAGCAGGGCGTGCAGACCAACAAGCGGTCGACCTCGATCCTCGAGATCGTCGCCCTCACCTCGCCCGACGGGCGCTACGACAGCCTGTTCCTGTCGAACTACGCGACCATCAACCTGCTCGACGAGATAGCCCGCCTGCCGGGGGTGGGCAGCGTCGGCGTGTTCGGCGCCGGCCAGTACGCGATCCGCATCTGGCTCGACCCGCAGCGCATGCAGGCGCGCGGGCTCGTGCCGGCCGACATCGTCAACGCCGTCAACCTGCAGAGCCGCTCGACCAGCGCCGGCCAAGTCGGCCTGCCGCCGGTGCCGCAAGGGCAGGCGTTCCAGTACTCGATCAACGTGCAGGGCAAGCTCGACGACGTCAGCCAGTTCGAGAACATCATCGTCAAGACCGATTCCGGCGGCCGCATCACGCGCCTGAAGGATGTCGCCACCGTCGAGCTCGGCGCGCAGCAGTACAGCCAAACCTTCAAGCTCGACGGCCAGCCCTCGGCCGGCATGGCGATCTACCAGCTGCCGGACGCCAACGCGCTCGACGTCGCCGCGCGCGTCGAAGCGCGCATGGCCGAGCTCGCCAAAGCCTTTCCGGAGGGGATGAGCTATCTCATCCCGTTCGATACGACCAAGTTCGTCGCCTCCGCCGTGCACGACGTCTACAAGACGCTGATCGAGGCGGCGATCCTCGTCCTCATCGTCATCCTCTTCTTCCTGCAGGACTGGCGGGCGACGCTGGTGCCGGCGACGACGGTGCCGGTGACCATCATCGGCGCCTTCGCGGCGATGGCGGTGCTCGGCTTCACGGTCAACCTGTCGACCCTGTTCGCCATCATCCTCGCGATCGGCATCGTCGTGGACGACGCGATCATCGTCGTCGAGGGCGCCGCCAAGCACATCGAGCATGGCATGTCGCCGCACGATGCCGCCATCAAGGCGATGGACGAGCTGCTCGGGCCGATCATGGGCATCACGCTCGTCCTGATGGCGGTGTTCATCCCGGCCGCCTTCCTGCCCGGGCTGTCGGGGCAGATGTACCGGCAGTTCGCGCTCGTCATCGCCGCCACGGCTGCGATCTCGGCCATCAACGCCATGACGCTGAAGCCGACGCAGTGCGCCCTCTGGCTCAGGCCGGTGACGCCGCCCGAGCAGCGCAACTTTATTTTCCGCGCCTTCAACCGCGTCTACGACGCGCTCGAGCACGTCTATGCCGGGCTCGTCTGGCGCATGGTGAAGGCGAGCGGCGTCATGGTGCTGATCGTCGCCGGGCTCGTCGGCCTCGCCGTCTTCAGCCTCAGCCGCGTGCCGACCGGCTTCCTGCCGGTCGAGGACCAGGGCTTCTTCCTCGTCGTCGTGCAGCTGCCGGAGGGCGCCGCGCTCGAGCGGACGACACGGGCGCTGGACGACATAACCAATCGCGTGAAGCAGCAGCCGGGCGTCGAGCGGGTGGTCGCCATCGCCGGTCTCGCGGCGCTCAACGACAATGCCAGCCTCGCCAATGCCGGCATCGCCTATGTGATCCTGAAGGACTGGGACCAGCGCGGGCCTGGCGAGGACCTGCTCGGCCTCTATCGCGGCCTCACCGCGCGCGTGCAGGCGATTCCGGACGGCACCGCGCTCGTCGTGCCGCCGCCGGCCATCCAGGGCATCGGCAACACCGCCGGCGCCACCATGAAGGTCGAGCTGCGCGACGGCTCGTTCGACTACGGCAAGCTGCAGGCCTATGCGCAGGGCATCGCCAACCGGGCGCGCGACCAGTCGATGATCGCCTCCTCGACCAACACCTTCCTCGCCGACGCGCCGCAGCTCGACGTCGACATCGACCGGGTGAAAGCCGAGACGCTCGGCGTGCCGCTCGGCAACGCGCTCGATGCGCTCAGCTCCTATGTCGGCTCGACCTATGTCGGCCAGTTCAACAAGTTCGGCCGCGTCTTCCAGATCTACATCCAGGCCGAGGCGGCGGCCCGCATCGACGCCGAGAGCCTGCGCAACATCGAGGTGCGCAACAATGCGGGCGAGATGGTACCGCTCGGCACGCTGGCGACGATCCGCACCGTCGCCGGGCCGTCGGTGATCAGCCTCTACAACCTCTACCCGAGCGCAACCATCATCACCTCGCCGGCGCAGGGCTTCTCCTCCGGCCAGGGCATGACCCTGCTCGAGCAGATCGCTCAGGACACGCTGCCGCCCGGCATGGGCTATAGCTGGACGGCGATGTCCTATCAGGAGAAGGAGGTCGGCAATCAGATCTACCTGATCTACGCGCTGAGCCTCTTGCTCGTGTACCTCGTGCTGGCCGGCCAGTACGAGAGCTGGATCGCTCCGTTCACGGTCATCGTCTCGGTGCCGCTCGCCCTGCTCGGCACCGCCGCGGCGCTGCTCGGGCTCGGCGTCGCCAACAATCTCTATACGCAGATCGGCCTCATCCTCTTGATCGCGCTGTCGAGCAAGAACGCGATCCTTATCGTCGAGGTCGCGCGCGAGCTGCGCATCCACTACGGCAAGGACATTCTGGAAGCGGCGGTGGAAGCGGCGCGCTCGCGCTTCCGGCCGATCCTGATGACCTCGTTCGCCTTCATTCTCGGCGTCGTGCCGCTGGTGCTCGCGGACGGCGCCGGCGCCAATGCGCAGAAATCGATCGGCATCGCGGTGCTCACCGGCATGCTCGGCTCGACGCTGCTGACGGTGGTGTTCGTGCCGTCGGTGTTCGTCGTCCTGCAGCGCTTCGAGGAATGGCGCGGCCGCCGGAAGCGGAAGCCCGCCGCGGCTGTGACGACGCCGACGCCCGCGGCGGAGTGAGGGGCGGCGCCTTCGTCATTGCGAGGAGCGTCAGCGACGAAGCAATCCAGCTTTACGGCGCGGGAAGAGAAGCTGGATTGCTTCGCTGCGCTCGCAATGACGAGGAGCCCGAACGCCGGCCCCGAGCCCAGATCGCCGAGGCGGCGGGAGGAAGCAAACCCTCAGCTGCGCTCCTCGGGCAGGGTCGGCAGGGGGTGGAACTCGATCCCCTCCTCGGCCATTTCCCGCGCCTCCTCGGGCGTGGCGCGGCCGTAGATCGAGCGGTGCTCGATCTCCTCGTTGTGCATCTGCCGCGCCGTCTCGGCGAACTTGTCGCCGACATTCTCCGAATTCGCCGTCAGCTTCTCGCGCACCGCGCGCAGCATCGCCCGCAGCTCGCGGTCCCGCTCGCTGAGCAGCGCCACCATGCCGGGGGTCGGCTCGGCCGACGGCTCGCTCGCGGCCGGCTGCGGCTCGGAGGGCGCCGCCTCGGCGGTCTCCGATGACGGCGC
>JAEZCD010000221.1 GCA_023430145.1 Pseudomonadota bacterium | reverse complement strand
CTTTTGGGCCGAAGCGAAGACTGGATTGCCGGGACAAGCCCGGCAATGAGGGAGAGGAGTAGTCGCGAGACGAATCGAGGGCCTTCCGGTCCTCAGTTCTTCCCTAGCGCAGCGAAGCAATCCAGCTTCTCTTGCAGGGCCGCAAGGCTGGATTGCTTCGTCGCTTCGCTCCTCGCAATGACGGCAACTCGCAATGACGGCGCCTACTCGGCCGCCATCTCCGCCGGGCCGCCGGTCCAGGCGTCGAGGTCGGCCTTCGCTCGCGACGTCATCGCGCGCTTCTTGGCGATCGTCTTCGCCGATCCGCGCAGGCGCTCGCCGGCGGGCCCGCGGCTCGGCGCGGCGATCGGCGGGAACAGGCCGAAATTGACGTTCATCGGCTGGAACGAGCGCGGCCCCTCGCCCTCGACCGAGATGTGGCCGCCCGTGATGTGGCCGAGGAGGGCGCCGAGCGCCGTCGTCGCCGGCGGCGCGTCCGGTGCTCGCCCGAGCCGCTCGGCGGCGGCGAAGCGCCCGGCCAGAAGGCCGATCGCGGCGCTCTCGACATAGCCCTCGACGCCCGTCACCTGTCCGGCGAATCTGAGCCGCGGCAGCGCCTTCAGCCGCAGCGAAGAATCCAGCAGCCGCGGGCTGTCGAGGTAGGTGTTGCGGTGTAGGCCGCCGAGCCGGGCGAATTCGGCGTTCTGCAAGCCGGGAATGGTGCGGAACACGCGCGCCTGCTCGCCGTGCCGGAGCTTTGTCTGGAAGCCGACCATGTTGAACAGCGTGCCGAGCGCATTGTCCTGCCGCAGCTGGACCACCGCGTAGGGCTTTTCCGGCCGGTTCGGATCGGTGAGGCCGAACGGCTTCATCGGCCCATGCCGCAGCGTCTCGCGGCCGCGCTCGGCCATCACCTCGATCGGCAGGCAGGCGTCGAAATAGGGGGTGGAGGCCTCCCATTCCTTGAACGAGGTCTTCTCCGCCGCCAGCAGCGCGTCGACGAAGGCCTCGTACTCGTCCCGCGTCATCGGGCAGTTGACGTAGTCGGCGCCGGTGCCGCCCGGCCCCGGCTTGTCGTAACGCGACTGGAACCAGGCGACCGAGAAGTCGATCGAGTCCCGGTGCACGATCGGCGCGATGGCGTCGAAGAAGGCGAGCGCCTCGGCGCCGGTCAGGCGGCGGACAGCCTCGGCGAGGGCCGGGGAGGTGAGGGGGCCGGTGGCGACGATAGTCGAGCCCCAGCCCTCCGGCGTCAGGCCCGAAACCTCGCCTCGCTCGATCGTGATCAGCGGATGCGCCTCGATCGCCGCCGTCACCGCCTGCGAGAAGCCGACGCGGTCGACGGCGAGCGCCGAGCCGGCCGGCACCTGGTTGGCGTCAGCGGCGCGCATGATCAGCGAGCCGAGCCGGCGCATCTCCCAGTGCAGCTGGCCGACGGCGTTGGTCTCGGCATCGTCGGAGCGGAAGGAATTCGAGCAGACGAGCTCGGCGAGCCCGTCGGTGAGGTGTGCCTCGGTGCCGCGGACGGGGCGCATCTCGTGCAGCACGGCCGGCACGCCTCCTTGCGCGAGCTGCCAAGCGGCCTCCGAGCCGGCGAGCCCGCCGCCGACGATATGGACCGGATCGAGGTCGTGTTTCATCCTGTCGAGGGTAGGCAGGCGGCCCGCCCGAAACAAGGCGGCCCAGGCGGCAGGAGGCGGACGATGGCCGACGCGACCTTCGATCCCGATACGCCCGAGTTCGCCGAGCTGCGGCGCCTCGTGCTCGGCGCCCGCCGCGGCGTCGCCTTCACGGGCGCCGGCATCTCGACCGAGTCCGGCATCCCCGACTTCCGCTCGCCCGGCGGGCTGTGGTCGAAGAACATGCCGATCCCGTTCGACCAGTTCCTGGCCTCGGCCGAGGCGCGGGCGGAAGCCTGGCGCCGAAAGTTCGCGCTCGACGATGCCTGCCGCGGCGTGCGGCCGAATGTCGGCCACCACGCCGTCGCGCGGCTGATCGAGGACGGACGCTTCGCTTCCGTGGTGACGCAGAACATCGACGGGCTGCACCATGCCTCGGGGGTGCCCGGGGACCGCGTCGTCGAGCTGCACGGCAACGGCACCTACGCCAAGTGCCTCGGCTGCGGCCTGCGCTACGAGCTCGACGAGGTGCGCCGGCGCTTCGAGGCGGAGGGCGCGGCGCCCGATTGCGCGGCCTGCGGGGCGCCGATCAAGTCGGCGACGATCTCCTTCGGCCAGGCGATGCCGGCCGCGGCCATGCGCCGGGCCGAGGAGGCGGCCGTGAACGCCGACGTCTTTCTCGTGCTCGGCTCCTCGCTCGTCGTCTACCCGGCCGCCAACCTGCCGCTGATCGCCAAAAGCTCGGGCGCGAGCCTCGTCATCGTCAACCGCGAGCCGACCGCGCTCGATCTCTATGCCGATCTCGTGATTAACGCCGGCATCGGCGATGTACTCGGGTCTTTCCTTGGCATGTTGGCTTTTCGACAACACTAGGAACGAATTTCGCCACGATCCCGCCGCTTTCCGCTATCCCCGGCCGGCTGCAATGTTATGTTGCTAAAAGGGCTCGCGTGTGCCGAGGCCGATTGAAGCGGGTAGTTCTCCATGGGTACGGAGGGGGTGCGGGGCAGGCTCGGATCGCTCGACGAAGGTGTGCTGACGGACGGCGCCGGGATCGAACTGATAGAGGTGGCCGGCTCGATAAAGTGGTTCGACGCGGCGAAGGGTTACGGCTTCATCGTCCCCGACAACGGCATGCCGGACGTGCTCTTGCACGTCACGTGCCTGCGTCGTGACGGGTTCGAGACGGCCCAGGAAGGCGCCCGCATCGTCTGCGAGGTGCTGAAGCGGCCGAAGGGGCTCCAGGCGCTGCGCGTGCTGTCGCTCGACGACAGCGTGGCGACGCACCCCTCGCAGATCCCGCAGAGCCGCGCGCACGCGGCCGTGGCGCCGACGAGCGGCCTCGAGCGGGCCGAGGTGAAGTGGTTCAACCGGCTGCGGGGCTTCGGCTTCCTGACGCGCGGCGAGGGCACCGAGGACATCTTCGTGCACATGGAGACGCTGCGCCGGCACGGTCTCGCCGAGCTGCGTCCGGGGCAGGTTGTGCTGGTCCGCTTCGGGCCGGGGCCGAAGGGCCTGATGGCCACCGAGGTGCGCCCCGAGAACTGGACCGCCGGCCCGTCGTCGCATTGAGGGCCGGTTCGCGCTAGACTTACCGGTATGCTCGCGTCTCTCTCCCGCCGTGTCGTCCTCCTCGCCGCTCTCGCGCTCGTCGTCGTCGCGGTGGCCGATGGCGGCCGTGCCGACGGTGCGCTGAGCCGCCTGACGATCGAGGGCACGAGCGGCCGGCACGCCTTCATGGTCGAGGTCGCGCGCACCGTCGAGGAGCGCTCGCAGGGCCTGATGTATCGGCGCTCGCTGGCCCCGAACCGCGGCATGATCTTCGACTTCGGCGCCGAAACCGACGTCGGCATGTGGATGCGCAACACCTACATCCCGCTCGACATGCTGTTCGTCCGCGCCGACGGCGTCATCCATCGCGTGCAGCGCGACACGGTTCCATTCAGCGAGGAGACGATCTCGGCCGGCGCGCCGGTGCGCTATGTCGTCGAGCTTCCCGCAGGGACGGCGAAGCGGCTCGGCATCGACCGCGGCGACCGCGTGCTGCACGAGATCATCGAGCGCTGAGCCCGGCGAGACGGCGTTCGGAGGCGATCCGGAAACGAGCCCGGATGGCTCATCACCCTGCGCGAAAGCGCAGGGTCCATATTTGTCTTTGCCGCAAGAGGAAGATGGATCCTGCGCTTTCGCGCAGGATGACGAGTCCCCGACGACGAAGGCGTCGCCCGATTATGCCGGCGACCTCGGCCGCCTAATCCTTGGTCTTGTTCAGGATCCAGTTCCGGAACGAGGTGATGCGGGTGAAGACCCCCGGGTGCTTCTTGAACGCGCACGGGATCGTGCCGAAGCTGACCACGCCGGCGAGCAGCCGGAACTCGCCCTTGCCGTCCTTGGCGAGCAGGGGGCCGCCGGAATCGCCCGAGCACACCCCCTTGCCGCCGTCGAGCTCGCCGGCGCAGATCATCCGGTTGGTGATGTCGCCCGCATAGGCCTTCGCCTCGTTGCAGACCTCGTTGGCGACCACCGGCACGCGCGCCTGCCGCAGCGCGACCGGGTATTTGTTGCCCGATCGCCTCACGCTTCCCCAGCCGGTGACCATCATCTTGTCGCCCGGCTCGGCGAACCTGTTCTCCTGCTTGTCGTTGATCAGCGCCGCGACCGGGTAGTCCTTCGGCAGCGAGGTGCCGAGCTTGACGACGGCGATGTCGAACTCGAGCGTGTTGGCGTTGTACTTGTCGTGGACGGTGATCGAGACGACGCCGCGGCGCACGCCGCTGCCGTCGAGCTTGTTGGTCTCGGTGAGGATGTCCAGTTCCTTCACCCGCATTCCCTTCACGCAATGGGCGGCGGTGACCACCCAGTTCCGCTTGATCAGCGTGCCGCCGCAGAACTGCGCGTCGTGCTCGTCGGCGATGTCGGCGAACAGCAGCGCCACCTGCCAGGGCCAGGCGTTCTTGCCGGCCACATCGCCGCCGATGATGCGCATCGCCGAGGGCTCGGCGCCGCGCTCGCGGGCCCGTTCTACGAGCGCCGAGTCGCGCTCGCGGACACGCTCGCGTTGCGGATTGCCGTCGGCGGCCTGCGCGGGCCCCAACAGGAGAAAGACGGCGGCGAGGGCGGTGGCGAGGTTGATACGCATGGGCGGTTCCTGTCTTGTCGCTAGCATGGCCGGGCGCGCCCCTCCGGACCGGCACCGCCTCTATAGGCCACCGGTCCGCGATGCGCGAGCGCCGGGCGCCTGTCGCGGTGTCGCCGCCGCGTCGCGGAATCGGGCGATCATCGGCATGTGATGGCATTTCTCTGGCGTCTTTTTGTGCATCCCGTATCCTTTGCGCCGGGAGTGTGCCGGGGGGCAGCAATAGAGGGTGGTGAACCGCATGCGACACGGCGGCAGGATGGCGGGGTCGCGAGCCTTGGTGGGAGCGGCGGCGGTCGCTTGCTGCGTCGCTCCGGTCAGCGCACAGACCTCCTTCGACAAGGCGATGGAGGAAATGGGGCAGTTGTACTTCGTCGAGAGCCACTGCTCGGACACGCTGGAGGTGGTCATAAAGAACCCGACCCTCCAGACTTTCTATCGAGAGGCCGTCAGGGTGAAGCCGGCCGCGTTCCGGGACACGATCTCGTCTTTCGAGAAATCTCTCGAAGCGGGCGTTGCGCTGAGCACGGCGTGCGCGAAGATTTTCGACAACTTCAACGGGCCGGAGATTTTCGTCAACGCCAAGCATTGATCGGACCGGTCCAGGCGGCCGGTCCGGGCGTTCGGGAGGTGCGATCTTCCGCCGTTCCGCGACCCGGGCCGCGGCATCGCCACCGTGCGCCGGCGCCGATAGGCGCCCCGCGAAAGCGAGGTGATTCGCCACCCTGGGAGGCTCGACCGGCCCCGATAGCTCGAGCTTTGCCGCCGGATCGGGGCGGCGACTGCCCGATATGCGCGATTCTTCCGCCTTGTTCCCCGCGCGCCGCCGTGGCAAAGCCTCGCAAGGCCCGTGCGGGTCCGTCGGGGCATAGCTCAGCCTGGTAGAGCACCTGCTTTGGGAGCAGGGGGTCGCGTGTTCGAATCACGCTGCCCCGACCATGAGATCGGCGCCTTGAGCGGGCTGCGAGGCCGGCGGTCTCGCACCAGATCGCGGAGCGCGGTACGACAGGGCGGTCGGCGGGCGTCGCCGGGCCTGTCATCCGCTCGCTCGGCTCGACAGGCCGGGACGCCCCCCGGCTACCGGGTCTTCGCGCGTGGCGGTCGAGCAGGCTTCAGCGTCTGGCGGAGAAACGGCACGACGGCGTGGCGGGTCTTCTCACTGTGCTGCTCGAGCTCGTCGGCGAGGCGGGCGGCATCGCGCGCGGTCAGCGCCTGCATGAAGGACTCGTGCTCCTCGAGCGACTTCTCCCAGCGCGGCTGCTGGTCGTTGGCCTGCGAGCGGGCGCGATAGATCTTCGCCGACAGCTGGTCGTAGGTCGCCGCCAGAACCTTGTTGCCGGTCGCAGCGGCGAGCCGGCGGTGGATCGCCTGGTTGGTCTTGAAGTAGCCGCTCCGGTCGCCGCCCCTGAACGCCGCCCTGAGCCTGTCGTGCAGCTGTCGGGCGGCCGCGAGGTCGGCATCGGAGATGCGCGCGGCGACGAGGCGGCCGATCTGCCGCTCGAGCGGCGACAGGGTCTCGAACATCTGGTCGATCTCGTCCGGATCGATCTCGGCGACCTTGGCGCCGCGATTGGCGTGCCAGACGACCCAGCCCTCCGCCGCCAGCACTTTCAGCGCCTCGCGCAGCGGGGTCCGCGAGACCTGGAAGTGCTCGGCGAGCCGGATCTCCGGCACGTGCCGCCCGGCCGGCAGCACGCCTTCCTCGATCATCTCGCGCAGGCCCGCGATCAGCTCCTCGTGGAGGGTGCTGCGCTGGCCGACGGGACCACCGATCGGGGAGGGGAAGGACATGCCGGGTCTCTCGGGCCTCGTCGCGCGCTTCTTACGACAGTTCGTCGGGAAAGCGAGTGGCTGCGGTGAGGCTCGCATAGAAATCGGCGAGCCTCGGCCGCAAGAGCTCCGTCAGGGCGACGTCGCCCGGCTCGGCCGGCAGCCGCGCGGCGGCAGCCGCTGTGCCTGCGGCTTCGGCGATGGCGGCGTGGTCGAGATGCGGGAAGCGGCCGTCGCGAAACAGGACGCGGCCGGCGACCATGGTCATCGTCACGTCCGCGCCGCGGCCGCGGGCGACCAGCGCCTCGGCGAGCGGCATGTCCGGGTCGAGATAGGGGGTGCGCACGCGGGCGAGCGACATGGCCACGAGGTCGGCCCGCCAGCCCTCGGCGATGCGGCCGACCTCCCCGGCCCACCCCGCGGCCGCGGCGCCGTCGACCGTCAGCATCTTCAGCACCTGCGGCCCGGTCGGCCGGTCGGGCGAGGACCAGGTTCGCCGGCCGACGAGGCGCGAGGCGAGCCGCGCCTCGCTGAACAGGTCCTCGTCGTCCATCAGCGTGGTGTTGTCGCTGCCGACGCCGACCCGCACGCCAGCCGCGACGAGCGCGGACACCCGCGCGGTCGCATCGCAGAGGCGCAGATTCGATCCTGGATTTGTGGCGACCATCGCGTCCGCCTCGGCGAGCACGGCGATGTCGTCGTCGGTGAGGAAGACGCCGTGCGCGAAGACGGTGCGCGGGCCGACAGCGCCGAGCGAGCGCAGGTGCCGCACCGTTCCTTGCGGATAGAGTCGCCGGCAGGCCTCGAACTGCGCAACCGTCTCGAGCGCGTGGATGTGCAGGATGGCGCCGCGCCGGGCGGCATCCTCGGCAACGGCGGCGAAGAGGCCGTCGCTCACCCACTGCGGGCCGGACGGGCCGTAGCAGAAGCGGACGAGGCCGTCGCCCGCATAGTCGGCCTCGAGCCGGCCCATCATCGCCACCGTCGCCGGCCAGTCGGGCGCATAGGGCGGGATCGCCGCGAGCGCGCGGAGCCGCTGCGCGGCAGCCTCCGGCAGGCCGGCGAGGAACCCCGCCTCCTCGGCCTGCGGGAAGACGATCGCGCCCTGGTCCAGGACGCCGACGGCGATCGTCGAGCGGAGCCCGGCGGCGGCATAGCCGGCGGCGGCGCCGCGCAGCTCCGCCTCGTAGTCGCCGGTGCCGTAGGCGAGGTCGGCATGCACCGCGCAGGTGACGCCGTTCTTCAGCATCTCGGCGGCGGCGAGCAGGGTGACGGCGGAAAAGTCCGGCGGCCGCCGGCTGCGCCGCTGCGCCATCCAGAGCTCGAGCCGGCGATCCGGGTAGCCGAGCTGTATCTGGCTGACGCCGCGGCCGTGCTGGTGCGCATTGACCAGGCCCGGCATCAGGATCGAGCCGGCGAGGTCGATCGTCTCGGCCTCAGGCGCGAGCGCGCCGAGCGCCGCAGAAGCATCGATCGCGGCGATGCGCCCGCCCTGCACCAGCACCGCCATGCCGGCTTCCGGCCCGCGATCCCAGGCGCGCAGCAAGAGCTCGGGGAGGAGGATCGTCGCGTCCGGCATGGGGCTCATCCGAGCTCGCTGAACAGCCGCCCCCAGCCGCGCACCCGGCGCGGCGGCACGCCGGCGATCGAGAGCGCCTGCCAGAGCGTGACGGCGGTCGAGTCGATCACCGGAACGCCGATCTCCGCCTCGAGCGCTGCGGCGATCGGTGCGCCGAGGAAGTTGGTGCAGATCACCGCCACCGCGTCCGGCCGCGCCGCCGCCACATCGCGCACGAGGCCGCCGATCTCTTCCTCGGTCCAGGTCGCGAAGGAGAAGTTGCCATGGTCGCCGAGATGGCGCTCGGCGATGCAGACGATGCCCTGCGCCTCGTAATTGTCGATGATGCGCGCCTGCACCTCGTCGACATAGGGCGTGACGAGGCCGATCGTCCGTGCCCCGGCGCGGTCGAGCGCGGCGGCGATGGCGAGCATCGAGGTGGTCGCCGGAATGCCGGTCTCGGTCTCGATCGCCGCGCACAGCGCGCGGTCGGCCGCCTCCCCGAGCCAGTTCCCCGAGGTGCCGTTCCAGGCGATGACGCCGACCTTGGCGTCGGCCAGGAGGCGCGCGGCGGCGAGCAGCGGCTCCGGCCCGAACTGCCCGACATCGTCGTCCGCGAGCGAGATCCGCGTCACCGGCAGCCGCGTGAAGTGGCAGGAGACCTCGGGCACCTCGGCGAGCATGGCGGCGATCACCGGCTCCAGCACCGTGTTCGAGGATGGCGTCAGCATGCCGATGCGGACGCGGCCGGCGATCGGCGACCAGTGTTTCGGCAGGGAGAGCGTCGGGGCATGCATCAGGCTGTACTCGTCGGTATGCCGGATGCGGAGAAGCGTGCCGGCAGCGTGGTGGGATCGATCGGGTGGCAGAGGCAGCGGGCGAAGATCCGGTCGTAGGGCGCGAGCAGCGGCTGCACGCTCGCCTCGACCGCGTCGAGCCGCCCGGCGATCTCTTCGTGGATGGCGCGCGCCTCGTCCAGGATCGCCGCCTCGTCGACGGTGAGGATCGCGTCCCCGCGCATGACCGGCCGACCGTCGACGAGAACCGTGTCGAGGCCGCCGCCGGTCTCGCCGTAGACGAGCTGCCGCACGGCATCGTTGAGCGGTACGAAGGCGAGGCTGCCGAGGTCGAAACAGCAGAGATCGGCCTTCATGCCGGGCGCGATCGCACCGATCCTGTCCTCCATACCGAGCGCCCGGGCGCCGCCGGCGGTGGCGGCGTGAAAGGCATCGCGGGCACCGATCCAGCGGTCATGATCGTCGCCGCGGAGCTTCTGCACGAGCGCCGTGTTGGCGAGCGCGCGCAGCATGTCGGCGCATTCGACGAGGCCGCAGCCGTCCGTGCCGAGGCTGACATTGATCCCGGCGTCGAGCATCTCGCGCATCGGCATCAGCCCGGAGCCGAGCTTCAGGTTGACGGTCGGATTGTGCTGCACGGAGGCGCCACTTTCGGCGATGACGCGCATGTCCTCGGGCGTGATCCAGACGGCGTGCACGAGGCTCGTCGCGGGAGCGAGGAAGCCGATCCCGGCGAGGTGGCGGAACATCGAGCGGCCGTAGAAGAGGCCTGCGGTGACGCTCTGCAGCCGCGTCTCGTGCACATGGATGATGACCGGCAGGGCGAACTCGTCGGCGAGGCGCCTCACCTCCGTCAGGAACCCGTCCGTGCAGCGCTGCGGCGCCGACGGCGCGAGGATGAAGCCGACCCGGTGCTCGCGCGGATGCCTTTCGCGCGCGAGACGGCGGGCGAGGGCAACGAGATCGGCCGCCGAGCGCGCCGGCATGGCATCGAGGCGGGCCAGCAGCTCCGGCGGGAACTCCTCGTCCACGAAGGGCAGGGCGCGGAAGAAGGGGCGGTCGAACAGCGTCGGCCCGAGCAGCGCGCGGATGCCGCAATCCTCGTAGGCGGCGAGCGCCGCCTCGACGTGCGACGGTCCGCTCATCGGGCCGATGCTCATGTCGTCGACGATCGTCGTCGTGCCGGTGCGCAGCGCCTGAAGTGCGCTGATCATGGTGCGCACATAGACTTGGCGCTCGGTCAGCATGACCGGCTCGAGCGGCCGCACGAAGTTCATGACGAGCTCGAGCGGCCTGCCTTCGAAGCGGCCCTTCAAGAAATTCTCGTGCGAGTGGTGGTGGCCGTTGACGAGGCCGGGGGCGACGAGCAGCCGGCGGGCATCGATCACCGTCTCTGCCGCCGGAGCGGCGCCGGCCGGCAAAAGCGCGGCGATCCGGTCGCCGGCGACGACGATGTCGGTCGGCGGCGTGCAGCCCTGCGGCGCCTCGGGCGCGAGGATGCGCGCCCCCGCGAGCACCAGGGTCGGGGGCTCCGTCATGCGACCTGCATGATGCACTCGACCTCGACCGTCGTGTCGAACGACAGGCTGGCGACGCCGATAGCGAAGCGCGTGTGCCGTCCAGCCTCGCCGAAGGCATGGATCAGCACGTCCGAGCAGCCGTTCATGACGAGGTGCGTGTCGGTGAAGGTCGGGGCCGCATTGATGTATCCGGTGAGGCGGACGATCTGGCGGACGCGGTCGAGATCGCCGAGCGCGGTTCTCGCGCGGCTGAGAATGCCGATGGCGCAGGCCCGCGCCGCCTCGGCGCCGCGCGGCACGTCGGCGGGCGAGACGAGCTTGCCGGTGAATCCCTCGACGACGCCGTCATACTCCATCGCCGAGAGCTGGCCGGCGAAGAACAACAGGTCGCCGGCGAGCCGCGTCGGCACGTAGCGCCCCGGCGGCTCGCGATAGGTGCCGAGCGTGATGCCGATCTCGGCGAGGCGGGCTTCGACCTGGCTCATGGGCGACCTCTTCCTTCTCCCAGGGGGAGAAGGTGGCCGCGAAGCGGCCGGATGAGGGGGTAGGGCGCCTGTTCTGAAGCTCCGTAACCCCTCACCCGCCCGCTTCGCGGGCACCCTCTCCCTTTGGGAGAGGGAAGGGGCGCGCCCGACACGCCGCGGATGACACCCGGGCGGCCCGTGGTGTCGTCCCCGGCTGAGCGGAGCGAGGGGAACGGGATCAATATCCCCGCATCTCCGTCAAATGGTGGCTTCAGCTCCACTCGGACATCTCCGCTGGATTGCTTCGCTTCACTCGCAATGACGGGACCCCGGTCACATCCATCAGCCGCCCTCCGTCGCCGGCTCGTGCAGAAAACTGAGGAACCGCCGCGTTTCCTCGCGCTCGGGCGCGCCGAACAGGCGCTCCGGCGGCCCGCTCTCCCAGATCCGGCCCTGGTGCAGGAACACCACCTCGTTCGCCACCTGGCGGGCGAAGCGCATCTCGTGCGTGACGACGACCATCGTCATGCCGGACAGCGCGAGGTCGCGCATCACCTCGAGCACCTCGTGCACGAGCTCGGGATCGAGCGCGGAGGTCGGCTCGTCGAACAGGATCGCCTTCGGCTCCATGGCGAGCGACCGGGCGATGGCGCAGCGCTGCTGCTGGCCGCCGGAGAGCGCCGACGGCCGCTTGTCCATGTGCGCCTGCAGATGCACGCGCTCGAGCGCGGCCGCGGCGTGCTCGCGCGCCGCGCTGCGCGTCATGCCGCGCACGCGGTGCGGGCCGATGGCGACGTTGTCGAGCGCCGACAGATGCGGGAACAGGTTGAAGCGCTGGAAGACGAAGCCGATCTGCCGCCGCTGCCGCGCCGTCTCGGCCGCGGTGCCCGCGACCCACTCGCCGCGCGGGCCGGCAAAACTGCCGCCGACCGTCTCGCCGTCCAGCCACACCGTGCCGGCCGTCGGCCGCTCGAGCAGGTTGAGGCAGCGCAGCAGCGTCGTCTTGCCGGAGCCGGAGGCACCCAGCAGCACGGTTCGCCCCGAGCGCGGCACGGCGAGGTCGATGCCGCGCAGCACCTCGGCCGTACCGAAGGTTTTCCGCAAGCCCTCGACGCGCAGCATCGGCGCGGTGTCGTCTACCATCGCGGCAGGCCGGCTTCGAGGCGCGCCGAGGCGACCGACAGCACCTTGACTATGACATAGTAATAGAGCGCCAGAAGGGCGAAGATCTCGACCGGTGCGAAATAGACCGAGACCAGCGACTGCGCCGAGCGCGTCAGCTCGAACACCGAGATCGCCGACAGGAGCGAGGTGTTCTTGGTCAGGTTGATCAACTCGTTGGTGATCGGCGGCACGATCTGCCGAAAAACCTGCGGCAGCAGGATCCAGACGAGCACCTGCCGGTGCACCATGCCGATCGATTCGGCGGCCTCGGACTGCCCCTTCTCGACCGCCGCGACCCCGCCGCGGACGGTCTCCGACACGAAGGCGGCGCCGTTGAAGGAGAGCGCGACGACGCCGGCCCAGAACTCCGGCAGCTTGATGCCGATCGCCGGCAGCGCGAAGAAGACGAAGAAGATCTGCACGAGCAGCGGCGTGCCGCGGACGATGTCGACATAGGCCTCGATCGGCCAGCGGACGAGCCGCGAGCGCGACAGCGACATCAGCCCCAGCGCAATGCCGAGCACGATCTCCAGAACGCCGGCGATGGCGGCGATCTGGATCGTGACAACGGCCGCCTCCGCGAGCAGCGGGATCGCGTGCGAGATGACGTTCCAGTCGATGGCCAAGGCGGCTCGGGTCCCTGCGGACGGGCGACGCCGGCGCGGGCGCCGGCATCGAGGATCGTCGTTGCCTCAGAGAGTCGGCACCGTGCCCGGCATATCGAACTTCACGCCGAACCATTTCTCCTGCAGCTCGGCGAGCTTGCCGCTCGCCGTCAGCGCGGCGAGCTGCTTGTCGATATAGGCCTTCAGCTCGGTATCCTCCTTGCGGATGCCGATGCCGGCGAGCGAGGCGCCGGCGACGCCCTGCACGAGCGCGAACTTTCCGGGCTGCTGCTTCAGCACCTGGCCGAGATTGGTCATGTTGCTGATGACCGCGTCGACATTGCCCTGGCCGAGGGCGAGGATGGCGATCGGGTCGGAGTCGAAGGTTTTTACGCCTGCAAAGCCCTTGCCGCCGTGCGCGGCCTTCGCCTTGGCGTCGAACTCCGGGACCTTGGTCTCCTCCGGCGTGCCGGCTTTCAGGCCGATGGTCTTGCCCGAGAGATCCGCGAAGGACTTGATCTTGCCGGCCTCGGCGGCGGGGATCAGCAGCGCCAGCGAGGAATCCGCATAGGGGATCGAGAAGGCGACCTTCTCCATGCGCTCCTTGGTATAGGACAGCGAGCTCATGATGATGTCGAAGCGGCCCGAAAGAAGCGCCAGCACGACGCCCGACCATTGCGTGTCGATGAACTCCGGCTTCACGCCGAGCTCCTTGAACATCAGATCGGCGAGATCGACGTCGTAGCCAATCAGCTTGCCGCCCTCGCGGAAGCTGAAGGGCGGGAACGTGCCCTCGACGCCGATCTTGATGACTCCGGAAGACTTTATCTCGGCGAGCGTCTTCTGGGCGGCGAAGGCGGGGCGGGCCGCCATCGCGAGGGCGGCCACGCCGGCGCCGGCGAGGAAAATGCGACGCGTGAGAACGGGTGCCATGTGGGGTGCCTTGGATGGTGCTTGCTTGCAGTCAGACTGTAATAGATTATGCAATCTGGGAAAGCATAAATAATCGGCGTGCACTGGTCAATTGTTGTGCACCCGCATGCGGTCGGCTGATACGCTGCCTCTTGCTGATGGGCGCGGGGCAGCGTCGAGGATCTTGCGGCCAAGAGGCCGGTTCCTGCAGAGGCCCGAAAACATCGACCGAGGTCCGCGCACGGAGGCCGCTCCGATGGAGGTGGACGAAAGGCGGATTTGCAAGCGCGAGGCGGCCGCGTGCCCGATCCCGTTGCTTGCGCGGAAAAGGATTTGCAGCGCGTCACCGGGACGATCCTCTTCGCAGAACCACGACCATGCCTTCATCGTCTGGCTGTGCGCGCCTCGATCGCCGAGAGCGTCGGCGCTCAGTGCCATCCGGAGGCTTCGGGGCACGGCCGCTCGGGCGCCGGGGCCCGCGAGGCGGGATTCTGGAAAATCGGTCTATAACCCCCCGAGGCGCCCGCGCGACGACGGACTGCGAAGCCACTCTGCGCCGTGCTCGGCGGCATCATCGGAGGCTCACATGGCGATGGACAGAGCAGACCGGTTGAATCGGCGGGCAATCCTGGCCGGCCTCGGAGCGGCGGCTGCGGGCGCATCCCCCACCCTCGCCAGGGCTGCGAGCCCTGACGATCAGCGCAAGCTAACCGTCATCGATTTCCACAACCATCATGTCGATCCGGCCCACACGCTGACCACGATGGCAGCACTCCCGCCGGCCGCGCGGGCGCCCTGGGAAGCCATCAACCGCAACCTCGCCGACACGAGTGCGCTCCTCGCCTCGATCGAAGAAACCGGCATCTCGGCTCGTGTCGTCAATACGCCGACCGCCTTCATCGCGGACGCCGACGGCAACGTCCCGCCAGGAACGATCGAGACGATCAATGACGGGCTCGCACGATTGGTGGCCGCTCACCCCGGTCGCGTCTTCGCGCTTGCCACCGTCGATGCCTTCAGCGGCGAGGCGGGCGCCCGAGAGCTGACCCGCGCCGTTCGGGACCTCGGCCTCAGCGGTGCTTTTGTGGAGAGCGCCAAGGGTGACCTCCTGCTCGACGCCCCACAGGCGCGGCCCACGCTCGTCACCGCCGCGATGCTGGGCGTGCCCGTCTTCGTGCATCCGGTGAACGACAAGGCCTTCTCTCGACGGTTCGGGCGCTATCGTCGGCTCGGTACGATGTTCGCCCGAGGCACGATCAATTCGGCTGCGCTCGTGGCGCTGCTGGAGGGCGGCGTCTTCGACGAGGTGCCGAACCTGCATATCGTCGTCACCACGCTGGCGCTCGGTGGCGTTCTCCTCGCCGGCGGTTTCGGGGACGGCGCAGGCATCCGGGCGGATACGCCGGCGGCATCGCGGCGGCATGTCTACGTCGACACGATGGGCCTCAACCCGGCCGCTATTCGTGCAAGTGTCGATCTTCTCGGCGCGGACCACGTGCTTGTCGGAACGGACTGGCCGATCATCCGCGAGGCGTTGATCCACGACCGGCTGCGCGAGGCCTTTACGGCAGCGGGGCTGAGCCCGGCCGACCAGGAGCTCGTCGCCAGCGGCAACGTGGCGCGGCTGCTGAAGCTGGCGGCATAGGACCGCGGTCGCCTCGCCGGACGCGACGGCCCTCTCGCACGGATCACCGGCGGCGAGCGGCGCTCGTTTGTCCGGCGCCCGCGCATCCGGCCGCCACCTGCGGTAAGAAGGCGGAAACCCGGCCGAACGAAACTCCGCCGGTCGGGTTTCGAGAAGGCGCGGGCCGGGGTGCCCGCCCAACGAGCAGGGAAACGCCATGCGCCAATCATTCGCCGCGCGAGCACAGGCGCTCGTCGCCGTCGTGCTCGTGTCGCTGTCGCTCGCCGGCTGCGGCGTCAACACCATCCCGACGCTGGAGGAGCAGGCGAAAGCCGCCTGGAGCGAGGTGCAGAACCAGTACCAGCGGCGCGCGGACCTGATCCCCAACCTCGTCGAGACGGTCCGCGGCTACGCCAAGCAGGAGCAGGAGGTGCTGACCCAAGTGGTCGAGGCGCGCGCCAAGGCGACGCAGATCAAGGTCGATGCGAGCCAGCTCACCGATCCGGCCGCCGTTCAGCGCTTCCAAGAAGCGCAGGGCCAGCTTTCGGGCGCGCTCGGCCGTCTGCTGGCGGTGGTCGAGAACTATCCGGATCTGAAATCGAACCAGAATTTTCTCGCCCTGCAGTCGCAGCTCGAAGGCACCGAGAACCGCATCGCCGTCGCAAGACGCGACTACATCCAGGCCGTGCAGGCCTACAATACCGAGGTGCGTACCTTCCCGGGCCGGCTCTGGGCAATGATCTATGGCGCCACGCCGATGGCGACCTTCACCACGAGCGAGCAGAACCAGACGCCGCCGCCGGTGAAGTTCTGAGCCGATGTTCTTGCGCAGCCTCGCCGCCCTGATCTTCGCGCTCGTCGCCGTCGCGGCGGCGGCGCAGCAGGGGCCGACGTTCCCAAAGCTCACCGGCCGCGTCGTCGACGACGCGAACATCCTCGACGCTGCCGTGCGCGCCAAGCTGACGGAAAAACTCGCCGCACTCGAGGCGAAGACGACGACGCAGCTCGTCGTCGTCACGCTGCCCTCGCTGCAGGGCTACGACATCGCCGACTACGGCACCCGGCTCGGCCGCGCCTGGGGCATCGGCCAGAAGGGCAGCAACAACGGCGCCCTCCTGATCGTCGCGCCGAACGAGCGGGCGGTGCGCATCGAGGTCGGCTACGGGCTCGAGGGCCACCTCACCGATGCCGTCTCGCGGCTCATCATCGAGAACGCCATCCTGCCGCGATTCCGCGCCGGCGATTTTCCGGGCGGCATCGAGCGCGGCACCGACGACATCATCCAGGTGCTCTCGGGCGACGCGGCGGCGTTCAAGCAGCGCGCGGCGGAGAAATCGCGCGGCGATGCCGAGTGGCACGACATCCTGACCTTCATCGTCATCGCCTTCTTCCTCATCATGTGGATGCGCCGCTTCGCCTCCGGCGCCCGTCCCGGCGGCGGCGGCCCGGTGATCTTCCCGGGCGGTTTCGGCGGCGGCCGCTCCTCGGGCGGCGGGGGAGGGGGATTCTCCGGCGGCGGCGGCTCCTTCGGCGGCGGCGGCGCTTCGGGGCGATGGTGAGCCTCCAAAAGCTCTCCGAGGCCGATCGCGCGCGCATCTCCGCCGCGATCGCCGAGGCGGAGAAGACGACGAGCGGCGAGATCTATGTCGTCGTCACCTATTCCCCGCATGGCGACGCGCTGGTGCCGGTGCTGGTGGCGGCGCTGCTCGCCATTCTCCTGCCCTGGCCGCTGCTCTATTTCACCGGCCTGCCGATCCCGATGGTGCTGTCGATCCAGGCGGCGGCCTTCGTGCTGGCGGCGACCATCCTGGTGCTGACGCGGCTGCCCTCCGGGCCACTGCAGCTCGCCGAGGACGCGGTCCGCGGCCAGGCGCGAACCGTCTTCCTCGCCCACGGCGTGCACCTCACCGAGGAGCGGACGGGCGTCCTGATCTACCTCGCGCTCGCCGATCAGCGGGTCGAGATCGTCGCCGACCGGACGATCCACGCCTGCGTCGACCAGGTGGTCTGGGACGAGATCGCCGCCAAGGTCGCCGCCGCCGCGCGCGGGGGCCGCGTCGCCG
>JAEZCD010000183.1 GCA_023430145.1 Pseudomonadota bacterium | reverse complement strand
GGCCAGGTGATCGTCGCCGAGGCGAACCGGGACGGCGAGCGGCTGCGCGGCGAGGGCGACGCCGAGCGCAACCGCATCTTCGCCGAGGCCTATGGCGTGGATCCGGACTTCTTCGCCTTCTACCGCTCGATGCAGGCCTACGAGCAGGGCCTCAGGGGGACCGAAACGCGGCTGCTGCTTTCGCCCGACAGCGAGTTCTTCCGCTACTTCAACAATCCGAACGGCGCCGGCTCGACCGGTTCGCCGCCGGTGAGCGCGGCGCCGGTGCCGAAGACGGCGGCCCCTGCCGCGGGCCCGGCAGCCCCGGCTCCGGTGGAACCCGCATCGGGTGGCTCGGACGCGATCGGATCCCCGCCGACGCCATGACCGACCTGCTGGCGGCCCTCGGTCTCGTGCTTGCGATCGAGGGTTGCCTGTTCGCGGCGTTTCCGGGCGCCGCCCGGCAGGCCATGCTGTCGACCGCGGCGACGCCGGAGGCCTCGCTGCGCAGGATCGGCCTCTTTTCCGCCGTGCTCGGCGTGATTCTCGTCTGGCTGGTACGCGGCTAGCGATCACGAGCGCAAGAGGCGGCGTCGCGCCCCTTTGGTGCAACTCGCGGCCCGTGTAAGCTTTCACAAACCGCGCTGCGCCGGCACGGCTGCACCGCGTCGCCTTTCGAGGAGCTTCGATGGACTCTATCCCTTCGGTTCGTTCCCCTTGGAACTTGGGGCGGATCGCCGCCGCCGGCCTGTTGTCGCTCGGGATGGCCGCGTTCGCGGGCGGGAATGCCGAGGCGAAAGGGCCGGAATCGCTGTCCGATCTCGCCGAACAGCTGATCGACTCGGTCGTCAACATCTCCACCAGCCAGAACGTCGCCGCGCAGCGCACCGTGCCGACGCCGGAGGCGCAGCCGGGCTCGCCGTTCGAGGAGTTCTTCGAGGACTTCTTCAACAAGCGCGGCGGCGAGGGGCGGCCGCGCCGCGTCTCCTCGCTCGGCTCCGGCTTCGTGCTCGACGCGGAAGGCGTCGTCATCACGAACAATCACGTGATCGAGAGCGCGGACGAGATCGTCGTCAACTTCAACGACGGCTCCAAGCTCGTCGCCGAGCTCGTCGGCAAGGATCCGAAGACCGACCTCGCGGTGCTGCGCGTCAAGCCGACGAAGCCCTTGAAGGCGGTCGGCCTCGGCGATTCCGACAAGCTCCGGGTCGGCGACTGGGTGATGGCGATCGGCAACCCGTTCGGGCTCGGCGGCACCGTCACCGCCGGCATCGTCTCCGCGCGCAACCGCGACATCAATTCCGGTCCGTACGACAACTACATTCAGACCGACGCGGCCATCAACCGCGGCAATTCCGGCGGCCCGCTGTTCGACATGACCGGCGCCGTCGTCGGCATCAATACCGCCATCATCTCGCCGACCGGCGGCTCGATCGGCATCGGCTTCGCCATCCCTGCGGCGAATGCCCGAGGCGTCATCGACCAGCTGCTGCAATACGGCGAGACGCGGCGCGGCTGGCTCGGCGTACGCATCCAGCAGGTCACCGACGAGATCGCCGAGAGCCTCAAGCTCGGCGAGCCGCGCGGCGCGCTGATCGCCGGCGTCAACAGCGACGGGCCGGCGCAAAAGGCCGGCATCGAGCCGGGCGACGTGGTGCTCTCCTTCGACGGCAAGCCGATCAAGGAGATGCGCGACCTGCCGCGCTTCGTCGCCGACACGCCGATCGGCAAGGAGGTCGACATCGTCGTGCTGCGCAAGGGCGAGCAGCAGACCAAGCGCGTCGTGGTCGCCCGCCTCGTCGAGGAGACGCCGAAGAAGGCCTCGCTGACGCCCGACGCCAAGACCGACGAGGTCGCCAAGCTGGCGCTCGGCCTCACCCTGTCGACGCTCACCGACGAGCTGAAGAAGAAGCACGGCATCACCGGCGACCTCAAGGGCGTCGTCGTCACCGAGGTCGATCCGAAGTCGGCGGCCGCCGACAAGCAGATCCAGGCCGGCGACATGATCCTCGAGGTCGGCCAGGAGACGGTGGCGACGCCGGCCGACATCACCGCCCGCATCGAGGCGCTGAAGAAGGAGGGCCGCAAGACGGCCCTGTTCCAGGTCTCGAACCCCAAGGGAGAGATCCGCTTCGTCGCGCTGAGCCTCGAGTAGGCGGTCGGGACCGATCGGCTTGCCTCCGCTCATCCCCGCGCAAGCGGGGATCCAGACCTTCCGTCGCGAAGAACTGCTGGATGCCCGCCTTCGCGGGCATGAGCGGAGTGCGCTTGCGGCCTCAGCGAGCCTTCTCTCGTCGAATGAGGAGCGTGGTCGCGTCAGCCGTCGGCGAAGTCGCTGCCGCGAAAGCCCTGGATGTAGAGCAGCGCCGTGAGGTCGGCGAAGTCGATGCGCACGTCGGCCGCCTCGGCGACGGCGGGCTTGGCACGATAGGCGACGCCGAGTCCGGCCTCGACCAGCATGCCGAGATCGTTGGCGCCATCGCCGACCGCCATCGTCTCCTGCCGTTCGAGGCCGAGCTTCTCCCGCAGTTCGCGCAGCGCCTCGACCTTGGCGTCACGCGCCAGAATCGGCTCGGCGACGCGGCCGACGAGGCGGCCGTTCTCGACCAGCAGCCGATTGCCGCGATGCTCGTGAAAGCCGAGCCGGGCCGCCACCGGGCCGGTGAAGCTCGTGAAGCCGCTCGACACGATCGCCGTATGGGCGCCGTGCGCGCGCATGGTGCGCACCAGAATCTCGGCGCCGGGATTGGCGAAGATCCGCTCGGCCAGAATCTTCTCGATCACCGCCTCCTCGAGATCGGCGAGCAGCGCCACCCGCTCGCGCAGCGAGGGCTCGTAGGCGATCTCGCCGCGCATCGCGCGCTCGGTGATGGCGGCGATCTCCGCCTTGAGCCCGAGCTCGGCGCCGAGCTCGTCGATGCACTCCTGGCCGATCATGGTGGAGTCCATGTCGGCGACGAGCAGCTTCTTGCGCCGTCCCGCCGCCGGCTGCACGGCGATGTCCAGGGCGAGATCGCCGCGCACGAGGCGCAGCAGGGTCTCGAGAGCGGCCGGCGAGCGCGAATCGGGCGCGAAGGCGATGTCGGCGGCGACGCCCGGCGCGAGCCAGTCGAAGCCCGCCACGCCCGGCAGCACCCCGGCGAGCTTCTCCAAGAGGCTCTCGTCGAGAACGAGCCGCGTCTTGTCGGCGACGATCGTCGCTATATGCATCGTTGCGGTCCGGCAAAGGGAGGAAACACCGCGTTGTCGACGGGGTGCACGCGCGTGCTTATCGCCGGGCCGACGGCGAGCGGCAAGTCGGCGCTGGCGCTGGACCTCGCCGAGCGCCTCGGCGGCATCGTCGTCAACGCCGACGCGATGCAGGTCTATCGGGACCTGCGCATCCTCACGGCGCGGCCCGATCCGGCGGAGGAGGCCCGGGTGCCGCACCGGCTCTACGGTACGGTCGACGGGGCGGAGCCGTGGTCGGTCGGACGGTGGCTGGAGGCGGTCGCGGGCGTGCTCGCCGAGGCGGGCGATCGGCCGCTCGTTTTCGTTGGCGGGACCGGGCTTTATTTCGAGGCGTTGACGCGCGGTCTGGCCAGCGTGCCGTCGATTCCGGAGGACATCCGCGAGCGCTGGCGGGCCGATGAGAGGCCGACGGCGGAGTTGCATGTGGTCCTCGCGGCGCGGGATCCAGAGATGGCGTCGCGGCTGCGGCCGAGCGACCGCCAGCGCATTCTGCGCGCGCTCGAGGTGATCGAGGCGACCGGCCGTTCGCTGCTCGCCTGGCAGAGCGGGACCGGCACGCCCCTGCTGCCCGAGGCCTCGGTCACGAAACTTCTCCTGATGCCGCCGCGCGAGGAACTGTACCGCCGGATCGACGCGCGCTTCGAAGCGATGCTGGAGGCCGGCGCGCTTGCCGAGGTCGAGGCGCTGACAGCCAGAAAGCTGTCGCTAGACCTGCCGGTCATGAAGGCGCTCGGCGTCGCCCCGCTCGCCGCTCTTTCGCGCGGCGAGATCGGGGGAGCGGAGGCCGTCGCGCGCGCCAGCCGCGACACGCGCCATTACGCGAAGCGGCAGACGACCTGGTTTCGCAACCGCATGCAGGACTGGCGACAGCTCGGCGCCTCGTCAGCGCCCGTCGAGGACCTGCTGCTCGAGATCGTTTGAGAGGTGCTCGTGCTCGGCTACCGGGTCCCTCGGATCGGATACCTTATGTCGATCGCCTGAACGAAGACCGATCCCACGCACGTATCGGCGTCATCGTCGGGCTCACGGCGGAATTGCAGACGCATAGCATCGCCCGGGCGCTGCCCGTCGAGTTGAGTGCCGGGTCCGATCGTGACCACTTTCTGAGAGACGAGCTTGTCCCCGATCTTGATGTTCGGATTGCCGTCGTCGACGCCGCTGATGTCGTCGGAAATAGCAGACCCGCGCCTGATGATGTCGAGCTCGGTGGTCACGATCCGCGTGATGCATGCCGAGTCCGCGGCATTCAGATAGAGAACGACTGAAATTTTCTTGTTCTTGGCGTAGTCTCGGGGAAGAATGAACGAGAAGACAAAGCCGGGAGAGCCTGTCCCGGGAAGAATGACCGTCCCGCCACCGATAGCATTGCCTTGGAGCGTTGTAGCCTGGGGCGGAATGCTGAAGGAGTTCTCGGCGGCCCGGGCCGGCGTTGCCGAAAGCGTCAGTGCGCCGCTGACTGCCAGGAAAAAGGCAGTCGCGCTCGGTCTGAAGAAGGGCGGCATTGGTCGGCTCCCGTAACAAGATTGACGTTGCTGTGCAGCGGAACCCCCGCTCGACGGTATCGGAAGCCCTTCGACCACGGAAGCGATTTGTCGACCGAGAATAGTCCACATCCGGGCGTGCACGGATCGGCGCTATTGCTGATAGCCGTCCCTCCCCATGACCTCGATGGGTGCCCTTTTCATCGGTGCCCGAGACGGTCGCGGCGCGACCCCGGATGATTTCCGACGTCGCTTTTATGGGCTAAGGCTCAGTCGAGGACTTTGAGGGACGGTGGTCGTGAAACTCGTCTTCATCGCTGCGGCGTTACTGGTCACGCTCGCCTCGGCATCCGTGCGCGCGGAGGAACGGCGTGCGGCTCTTTCCGGCCAGCGCCTCGTCATGACCTGGGTGCCGCCTTACGCGCTCGATCCCTCCTTCGCGCAGCTGAAGAAGACCTATGGCGGCGCCGGCCCGAGGAACGCGCTCACCCATCTCGGCCTGCAGTTCTGGGTGCCGACCGCTTCGGGCGGCCTCGCCCGCGCGGCCCGCTACGGCGAGATTTCCAACGCCGATATCAGGCGCTTCCGCAAATGGGGCGACAGGCACGGGGTGAAAGTGCTGCTCACCGTCTTCAACGGCGAATGGGGATGGGACTGGGAGCTCGCGCGGCAAGCCTTCGGCCCGGGCCGAAAAGCCTTCGTCGCCGCGCTCGTGAAGGAGATACAGGCGCAAAAGCTCGACGGCGTCGACGTCGATCTCGAGGCGACCGAGATCACGGGCACCGAGGAGGACCGCAAGAAGTTCGCGGCCTTCATCCGCGATCTCGGCGCCGAGCTGAAGGCGCGGGACAAGGACCTCATCGTCGACAGCTTTTCCTACATCTGGAATGCGCCGAACACCGACTGGTGGCCCGACCTGTTCCCGCACGTCACCGGCCTCGTCTCGATGGGCTATGCCGACATCGGCCGCGACCCGCCGGACGGGGCGGGCGTCTGGCAGAGCTATGCCTGGCAGCGGGCGGAAGCCGGAAAGTGGGCGGAGAAGCTGCTGCTCGGCATGCCGTCCTGGGTCGACAGCTGGCAGGGCGACACGGCCGCCGAGCAACTCGACTGGGTGATGCCGAAGAAAAAGAAGGTCGGCGTCGCCATCTGGGACGCGCAGATGAGCGCGCCCGGCTGGCAGTCGGAGGCGGTGTGGAAGCGGCTGCGGGAGCTGCGGGAGCAGGCGGCGGGGGCGGAGGTGGCGGCGAGATAGTTGCTCCTGCAGTGGAATGAGCCGTGGAAACCCTTCTCCGCTCATGCCCGCGAAGGCGGGCATCCAGTCAATTCCGAGCCGAAAAACTGGGTCCCCGCTTTCGCGGGGACGAGCGGAGCCGGGGTCGACAGCCTTCCCGCTCGTCATCCTCCGCGCAGGCGGAGGATCCAGCCTTTCGCGCGAAGAAAGCCTGGGTCCTGCGCCTTCGCGGAGGACGACGAGTAGAGGGGGACGGACCGCAGGAGAGGGCAGGGACGGACGACGAGAGCAGCGGGATGGACGGAGCCTGGCGGTCGATAGGTCAGCACAGCTGACTTGACCCTTGCGCCGGGCGGGGTCTATTCGCAGATCACACTTCGGAGCAGAGCCGCGCGATGCGCACCCTCATTCTCGTAACCGACGCACCACCGAAACCGGCCTGACGGCCGTTTCGATCGGTGGTGCGTGACCCGGGGCCTTAGGGCCCTTTTTTCTTGCCCCGGGTCAGGCGCCCGGGCTTCGAGTTCGAAGGCGGAGACACGAAATGACCGAGACCGCAACCCTCGCCGAGAAACCGGCGGCGACCGGGGCGCCCGACGAGGGCGAGATGATGACCGGCGCCGAGATGGTGCTGCGGGCGCTCGCCGACCACGGCGTCGAGCACGTCTTCGGCTATCCGGGCGGCGCCGTGCTGCCGATCTACGACGTCATCTTCCAGCAGCAGCAGATCCACCACGTCCTCGTCCGCCACGAGCAGGGCGCCACGCATGCGGCCGAAGGTTACGCGCGGTCGACCGGCAAGCCCGGCGTTGTGCTCGTCACCTCGGGGCCCGGGGCGACCAATGCCGTCACCGGCCTCACCGATGCGCTGATGGATTCCATCCCGCTCGTCTGCATCACCGGGCAGGTCGCGACGCACCTCATCGGCAACGACGCCTTCCAGGAGTGCGACACGGTCGGCATCACCCGGCCCTGCACCAAGCACAACTGGCTGGTGAAGGACGTGAACGACCTCGCCCGCGTCCTGCACGAGGCGTTCTACGTCGCCACCAATGGCCGGCCGGGACCCGTCGTCGTCGACATCCCGAAGGACGTCCAGTTCGCGACCGGCCGCTATACCGGCCCCGACAACGTCGTCCACAAGACCTATCGGCCGCGGCTCAAGGGCGACGGCGCAAAAATCCGCGAAGCGGTCGAGCTGATGGCCTCGGCCGAGCGGCCGATCATCTATACCGGCGGCGGCGTCATCAATTCCGGTCCCGAGGCGAGCCGCCTCTTGCGCGAGCTCGCCGCCGCGACCGGTTTCCCGGTGACCTCGACGCTGATGGGGCTCGGCGCCTTCCCGGCTTCCGACAAGCAGTTCCTCGGCATGCTCGGCATGCACGGGACCTGGGAGGCCAACCACGCCATGCACGACTGCGACGTCATGGTGTGCATCGGCGCCCGCTTCGACGACCGCATCACCGGCCGCCTCGATGCCTTCTCGCCCGGCTCGAAGAAGATCCATGTCGACATCGACCCGTCCTCGATCAACAAGACGGTCAAGGTCGACGTGCCGATCATCGGCGACTGCGCGCACGTGATGGCCGAGATGCTGCACATGTGGCCGCAGGTCGCCGGGCGGCTGGACAAGGCGGCGGTCGGCCGCTGGTGGCAGCAGATCGACCGCTGGCGGGGGCGCAACTGCCTCTCCTACCGGCCCTCGAACGAGGTCATCAAGCCGCAATACGCGATCCAGCGCCTCTACGAGCTGACGCGCGGCAAGGACGTCTACATCACCACCGAGGTCGGCCAGCACCAGATGTGGGCGGCGCAGTACTTCAAGTTCGAGGAACCGAACCGCTGGATGACGTCGGGCGGCCTCGGCACCATGGGCTACGGCCTGCCGGCCGCGGTCGGCGTGCAGATGGCTCATCCGGGCAGCCTCGTCATCGACATCGCCGGCGAGGCCTCGGTGCAGATGACCATGCAGGAGATGTCGACCGCGCTGCAGTATGACCTTCCGATCAAGATCTTCATCCTCAACAACGAGTACATGGGGATGGTGCGGCAGTGGCAGGAGCTGCTGCACGGCGGCCGCTACTCGCACTCCTATTCGGAGGCCCTGCCGGACTTCGTGAAGCTCGCCGAGGCCTATGGCGGCGTCGGCATCCGCGCGACACATCCGGACGAGCTCGACGAGAAGATTCGGCAGATGCTCGAGGTCGACCGGCCGGTCCTGTTCGACTGCGTGATCGACAAGACGGAAAACTGCTTCCCGATGATCCCCTCGGGCCGCGCGCACAACGAGATGCTGCTCGGCGACGTCGCCAGCGCCGAGGACATCGGCACCGCGATCACCGCCGAAGGGCGCATCATGGTGTGAGGGTCTCGCCGTCATTGCGAGGAGCGGAGCGACGAAGCAATCCAGCTTGCGGCGTCGCAAGAGAAGCTGGATTGCTTCGCTGCGCTCGCAAGGACGAGGAGCCTCCTCCGCTCATCCCCGCGAAAGCGGGGATCCAGTTCTTTCCGATTGAAGTTCTGGGTTGCCGCCTTCGCGGGGACGAGCGGAGAACCGGCGCCCTCACGATTGCTCCGCAACCATGAGGCTCTCCCGCCTCGCCATCCCCATCTCGACACCCGCCGCCGCAGCGGCTAGGCAGACAGCGCGCCGCTCGCGCGCGGAAGACGAGAACCCATGCTCGCAGAACCCGACCGGACCGAAACCCACACACTGTCGATCCTCGTCGACAACGAGCCCGGCGTTCTCGCCCGGGTGATCGGCCTGTTCTCGGGCCGCGGCTACAACATCGACAGCCTCACCGTCTCCGAGGTCAGCCACGAGACGCAGCGCTCGCGCATCACCATCGTCACCACCGGCGCGCCGATGGTCATCGAGCAGATCAAGACCCAGCTCGACCGGCTGGTGCCGGTACATTCGGTCGTCGACCTCACGGTGCACGGGCGGGCGGTCGAGCGCGAGCTGGCGCTGATCAAGGTGCGCGGCAAGGGCGAGGACCGCGTCGAGGCGCTGCGCATGGCCGACGCTTTTCGCGCCCGCATCGTCGACACCACGACCGAGAGCTTCATCTTCGAGCTGACCGGCAAGCCGGACAAGATCGACCAGTTCGTTCATCTGATGAAGCCGATCGGCCTCGTCGAGGTCAGTCGTACAGGCGTTGCCGCCATCGGCCGCGGGCCGGAAGGGACAGACCGATGAGCCGTGAGCTCTCGTCCGCCGAGATCGAGCAGCGTGCCGCCGAGCTGCGCGACCTGTGGCGACAGTTCGATCCGCTGCGCCTCGGCGCCGAGGCCGGGGACGCCTACGACAGCCACGTCGAGCCGCTGCTGCGCGTGCTCGAAGGCGAGGGCGACGTCCTCGAGCTGGCAACCGAGGTCCGCATCATCATGCAGGACTTCATGGATCTCGATTGGTCGAGCGAGCGCGAGGCCGAGGCCGAGGTGTTCGCGAGCCGCGTCATGGCCTGGTGGAACGGCAGCTGGGAAGGGACACGGGGGTAAGGCCTGTCCTCCGTCATTCTGCACGAACCGCTCCGTGGTCATCCTGCGCGAAAGCGCAGGATCCAGCCTCCCCTTCGTCGGCTTCTCGGCTGCAAAGAATGGATCCTGCGCTTTCGCGCATGACGAGCGGAGATTATGAGCGCCCACCTTGCCGCCACGCCGGCGCGATGCGTTCTATCCCCCTCGCATCGAACGCGGCCGCCGCATCGGCGATCCGCCGGCCGGCGAGCACCAGATCCGGCCGGATCTCGGCGAGCGGCACGAGCACGAAGGCGCGGTTGAAGATCTCCTTGTGCGGGATCGTCAGCAAGGGCTCGGTCAAGACCTCGTCGCCGTACCAGAGGATGTCGATGTCGACGATCCGCGGACCCCAGCGGAACGTGTCGGCGCGGCCGAGCGCCCGCTCGATCGCCTGCGTGCGGGCCATCACCGCCGAGGCCGGCAGCTCGGTCTCCCCGACCGCGCAGAGGTTCACGAACCAGTCCTGGCTCTCCACGCCCCAGGGCTCGGTGCGGTAGAAGGACGAGGCGGCGAGGAACCCGATGTCGCCGTCCGAGAAGATCGCCTCCAGCGCGCGGGCGATCGTCGTCTGCTTGTCGCCGAGATTGCTGCCGAGCGAGAAGCCGACCTCGGTCATTCCCTCCGCTCCCGCGTTATCTCGACGCCGACCGTGTCGAACGTGCCCTGGATCGGCGCGCCGGGCTTTCGGACCTCGACCCGGACCCGCTGAACCCTCGGAAACGCGCCGAACAGGCGGTCGGTGATGCGCTCGGCGAGCGCCTCGATGAGGCCGAAGCGCTCGGTTTCGACCGTGTGGCGCACGGTCTCGTAGACCGCGGCGTAGTCGAGGGTTTCGCCGAGGCGATCGGCGCGCCCGGCGGCGGAAAGGTCGAGGAAGCAGTCGAGGTCGACCTCGAAGCGCTGTCCCAGCACCGCCTCCTCGGGAATCAGCCCATGCCGCCCGAACAGCACGATGCCGCGCAGAAAGATGCGGTCGCTCAAGTCCGCAGCCTCTCGACGATCTTGCGCGCGTCGACGTGCTCGGCGACGTCGTGCACGCGGATGACGGCGGCGCCCTGCAGCATGGCGAAGACGTTCGTGGCGATGGTGCCGGCGAGCCGCTCGCCGACCGGCTTGCCCGTGACGAGGCCGATGGTCGATTTCCGCGAGACGCCGACGAGCAGCGGATAGCCGAGGCGGTGCAGCTCGCCGAGCCGGCGGATGGCGTCGAGGCTCTGCTCCGGCGTCTTGCCGAAGCCGAAGCCGGGATCGAGCAGGATACGCTCGTCCGGCATGCCGCCGCGGCGGGCGATGCCGAGCGCGGTATCGAAGAAGCCGAGCAGCTCCTCGACGATGTCGAGCGAGGGGTCGGCCTTCTCGCGATTGTGCATGATGACGAGCTCGGCGTCGGCATCGGCGGCGACGCGGGCGATGTCGGCATCGCGCATGAGGCCCCAGACGTCGTTGACCATGCGGGCGCCGCGGCGCAGCGCCGCAGCCGCGACGATCGCCTTCGTCGTGTCGATCGAGATCGGGATCGGGAAATCCGGCCCGAGCGCGTCGAGCACCGGCAGAACCCGGGCGAGCTCGGTCTCCGCCTCGACCGGCGCGTGCCCCGGCCGGGTCGACTCGCCGCCGATGTCGAGGATGTCGGCGCCCTCGGCGGCGATCCGCCGCGCCTGCTCGAGCGCCGCCTCCGGGCCGACGAAGCGGCCGCCGTCGGAGAACGAGTCCGGGGTGACGTTGAGAATGCCCATCACGCGCGTGTGGGGCGCGCGATCGGGCGCGGAGGCGGGCATTCGGGCTATCTCCGAGCCGAAATTCGGCTTTCCGCTTTCAACTGCAACGGGCTAGCGCTACAAGGCCGCCGGCGGTTCCGGCCGATGACCGGGCAATCCGACACATACGACAACGACAAACGCCCGAGGAGTGGCAGCTGATGCGCGTCTACTACGATCGCGACGCCGATCTCAACCTTATCAAGAGCAAGAAAGTCGCCGTCGTCGGCTATGGCAGCCAGGGCCATGCGCACACGCTCAACCTGCGCGACTCCGGCGTGGCCGACGTCGCCGTGGCGCTGCGGCAGGGCTCGGCCTCCGCGCAGAAGGCCGAGAAGGAAGGCGTGAAGGTGATGTCGGTGCCGGAGGCCGCCAAATGGGCCGACGTCATCATGATGCTGACGCCGGACGAGCTGCAGGCCGACATCTATCGCAACGAGCTCGCGCCGAACATGAAGGACGGCGCCGCGCTGATGTTCGCGCACGGCCTCAACGTCCACTTCAACCTGATCGAGCCGCGCAAGGACATCGACGTCCTGATGGTCGCCCCGAAGGGGCCGGGCCACACGGTGCGCTCGGAGTACCAGCGCGGCGGCGGTGTGCCGTGCCTCATCGCCATCGCCCAGGATGCCTCGGGCAACTCGCACGATCTCGGCCTCTCCTACGCCTCCGCCATCGGCGGCGGCCGCGCCGGCATCATCGAGACGACGTTCCGCGAGGAATGCGAGACCGACCTGTTCGGCGAGCAGGTGGTTCTCTGCGGCGGCCTCGTCGAGCTGATCCGCGCCGGCTTCGAGACGCTGGTCGACGCCGGCTACGCGCCCGAGATGGCCTATTTCGAGTGCCTGCACGAGGTGAAGCTGATCGTCGACCTCATCTACGAGGGCGGCATCGCCAACATGAACTACTCGATCTCCAACACCGCCGAGTACGGCGAGTACGTCACCGGCCCGCGCATCATCACCGACGAGACCCGCGCGGAGATGAAGAAGGTGCTGGCCGACATCCAGGGCGGCCGCTTCACGCGCGACTGGATGCTCGAGAACCGGGTGAACCAGACGAGCTTCAAGGCGATGCGGGCGGCTGCCGCGGCGCATCCGATCGAGGATGTCGGCGAGCGCCTGCGCGGCATGATGCCGTGGATCAAGCAGAAGGCGCTGGTCGACAAGTCGCGGAACTGAGGCGTTTCGGCGCATCCTGCGCCGAGGCTGCCTCTCGTCATCACTGCGCGAAAGCGTATCCTCGTCATCCTGCGCGAAAGCGCAGGATCCATCTTCCTGCTCTTCCAAGAGCGCGGAAAGTTGGGTCCTGCGGTCGAGCCGCAGGACGACGAGCGGATGGTCTCGCGTCTCCTTGCACCCTCACACCACCGCCTCGCGGGCGGCATATTCGCAGGCGCCGAACACTCTTCGGTAGCGGTCGATCTCCTCCGGCGTGCCGGTCGCCTTGGTGGGGTTGTCCGAGAGCTTGACCGCCGGCCGGCCGTTCGCCGCCGATACCTTGCAGACGAGCGAGATCGCGTCGAGGCCGGGATCGGGCTCCGGCGAGACGCCGCGGAAATCATTGGTGAGGTTGGTCCCCCAGCCGAAGCTCATTCGCACCCGGCCCTCGAAATGGCGATAGGCCTCGATGATCGTGTCGACGTCCATCGCGTCCGAGAACACGAGCAGTTTCTCACGCGGATCCTGGCCGTGTTCCTTCCACCAGCGGATGATCTCCTCGCCGCCCTCGATCGGCGGCGCGGAATCGGGGCGGAAGCCGGTCCATTCGGCGAGCCAGGCCGGCGCGTCGCGCAGGAAGGCCTTGGTGCCGAACGTGTCCGGCAGCACGATCAGGAGATTGCCGCCGTAATAGCGCTGCCACTGCGCGAACACCTCGTAGGGCGCCCAGCGCAGCGCCTCCTCGCTGTCCGCCAGCGCCGCCAGCACCATCGGCAGCTCGTGCGCATTGGTGCCGATCGCCTCGAGGTCGCCTTCCATGGCGAGCAGCACGTTGCTCGAGCCGATGAAGGCCTCGCCGAGCCCCTCCTTCAGCGCCTCCACGCACCAGCGCTGCCACAGGAAACTGTGGCGCCGCCGGGTGCCGAAATCGGAGACGCGCAGATCGGGCAGAGCGCGCAGCCGGTCGACCTTGTCCCAGAGCTTGGATTTCGCACGCGCGTAGAGCACGTCGAGCTCGAAGCGCTTGAACCGGCGCATGGCGGCGCGGGAGCGGAGCTCGTTGATGATCGCGAGCGCCGGGATCTCCCACATGCTCGTGTGCGTCCACTTGCCGTGGAAATGCAGCTCGAACTGGCCGTCGACGGTTCGCAGCTCGTAGTCCGGCAGCGCGAAGCCTTCCAGGAATGCCAAAAACTCGGGCGAGAAGATCTGCTTGCGGCCGTAGAAGGTGTTGCCGGCGAGCCAGATCATCTCGCGCTTGCCGAGGCGCACGGTGCGCGCATGGTCGAGCTGCGCGCGCAGCTCGCCCTCGTCGACCTCCTCGGCGATGCGCACGCGCTTCGTCCGGTTGATCAGCGAGAAGGTGACCTCGACGTCGCGGTAGAGCCCCCAGATCATCTGCAGCATCAGGAGCTTGTAGAAATCGGTGTCGAGCAGGCTGCGGATGATCGGATCGAGCTTGAAGGTGTGGTTCCAGACCCTCGTGGCGAGGTCGGGGATCATTGTCGAGGTCCATGCTGGGCAGGGGCGGGCAGGGGAGAGTGAGCGGCGGCGGGCGCGGAGTCCAGCCGCGACGGCCACGCGGCCTGTGGATCATTTTCCTATCCTCGGCTAAGCTGTCCGCCATGCGCCTCTCCGAATCCGATCTGTCGGCCTGCGACCGCGAGCCGATCCATGTGCCGGGGTCCATCCAGCCGCACGGAGTCCTGCTCGTCGCCGAGCGGCAGAGCGGCTGCATCGTCCACGTCGCCGGCGACGTCGAGGGCCGGCTCGGCCTGAACGACTGGCACGGCGCGCCGCTCGCTGCGGCGATCGGCGAAGAGCACGCCGGCCGCGCGCTTGCGATCGGCCCCGGCGCCACCGGCTGCTTCCTCGGCCGGGTGTCGGGCGTCGAAGCCCTCGAGGCATCGGCGCACGATCTCGGCGCGCTCGTTCTCGTCGAGCTCGAGCCGGCGGCCGACCCGCGCCCGGCGGCGCCGCTGCTGGCCGAGCTCGATGCCGCGGCGACCGCATTCCAGCGCAGCGAGTCGCTGCAGGAACTGTGCGACGTCGCCGCGGTCGAATTCAGGAAGCTGACCGGCTTCGACCGGGTGATGATCTACCGCTTCCTCGACGACGATGCCGGCCGGGTGCTGGCCGAGGATCGTCGGGAAGGTATGCATTCCTTTCTGCACCATCATTTTCCTGCATCCGACATTCCGCGGCAGGCACGCGCGCTCTACGTGCGCAACCTCGTGCGGGTGATTCCGACCTCGGAATACGTACCGGCGCCGCTGCGGCCGCCCCGCAATGGGCCGCCGCTCGATCTGTCCGACAGTGCGCTGCGCGCGGTCTCGCCGGTCCATCTGCAGTATCTGCGCAACATGGGGGTCGCCGCCTCCGCCTCGGTGTCGATCGTCCGCGACGGCGTCCTCTGGGGTCTCGTCGCCTGCCATCATGCGACGCCACGGCTGTTGGCGTTCGAGACGCGCGTCGCCGCGCGTGCGCTCGCCGGCGCCCTCGCCCGTCAGATCCGCGCCAAGGAGGAGGCGGAGGGCTTTCGCGAGCGCATCCGCATGCGCTCGTTCGAGGACGACATCGTGCGCCTCCTGTCGCGCGAGGGCTCGCTCGACGATGCGCTCGCGAACCATCTCGCCGAGATCGGCCGCATGCTGCGCGGCGACGGCGTCGCCATCCTGCGCGGTGGCGAGCTGGTGCGGCACGGCGTCTGCCCGCCCGAGGAGGCGATCCGCGAGCTTGCCGACTTCGTCGTCGGCCGTCCCGGCGACGGCGTCTTCCATACCGACCGGCTGCCGGAGGCTCACCCGCCGGCGGCCCCCTTCAGCGAGAGCGCGAGCGGCGTGCTGGCGGTGACGCTCGCCAGCGAGGATCCGTGGGTGATCGCCTGGTTCCGTGCCGAGCAGGTGGAGACGGTCGAGTGGGCCGGCAACCCGCACAAGGCATCGACCGGGCCGGACGGCGCGCTCACGCCGCGAGCCTCCTTCGAGGCTTGGCGCGAGATCGTCCGCGGCCGCTCGCGGCGCTGGACGCTGCCCGAGATCGAGGCGGCGGCGCGCCTGCGGACCGCGGTGCGCGAGGTCGTCTCCACGCGCCAGGTGAAGGAGCTGAACCGGCGCCTCACCGACACGCTGCGCGACAAGGATCTGCTGCTCGAGCAGAAGGAGTACCTGATCGGCGAGGTGAACCACCGCGTCCAGAACAGCCTGCAGCTCGTCTCGAGCTTCCTCACGCTGCAGGCGCGCGCATCCGGCAACCCGGATGTGCAGAAGGCGATCGAGGAGGCCACCCGGCGCCTGTCGGCGGTCGCGCTCGTCCACCGCCGGCTCTATCGCGGCGACCAGATCGAGCTGATCGACGGCGCCCGCTACGTGGAGGAGCTCTGCGCCGAGACGCTGTCGATGATCGGCGAGGAGTGGGCACAGCACCTGACGCTCGATTTGTCGCCGGTGATGATGTCGACCGACCGGGCGATCTCGATGGGGCTGATCCTCACCGAGCTGATGATCAACGCCAACAAATACGCCTATGGCGGCGCACCGGGACCGCTGTCGATCCGGCTCGACGAGGATCGGGCGCGGTTCGCGCTCACCGTCGCCGACCGCGGAGTCGGCCGGGCCTCGGCGAGAAAAGGGTTCGGCTCGCGGATGATCGATGCGCTGGTGCGGCAGCTCGGCGGCGAGCTCGCAGTCGAGGACAATGCACCGGGCTTCAGGGCGACGCTGACGGCGCCGGTGACGGGGCTTCGGGATCCGAGGTAGCCTCGCCGCCCGAGCACGCGGCGGCGCCGTCCCCGCTTCCTTCTCCCATGGGAGAAGGCAGAAGGTGTCACCGTTGGCGAACGATGCGTGCGCAGGCGACCTTCTTGTCGACGCCCATCTCGACGTAGCAGTGGTCGATGGTGTTCAGATCGAGGAAGTGGCCGTTGGTGAAGCCGTCATCGTCGGCGGTCATGATGGTGCGGTCGTCGGCGGCGATGGCGCCGACGAAGTCGCTGCGGGCGCCGGCGCCGCCCTTGTCGGGATAGGTGACATGGCCGCGAAAGGTGCGGCCGGTCTGCTGCGTCACGACCCAGGTCACGTCTCCGGACTGCGCGTCCCCGTCGGCGCCGATGCCGGCGACGGTGCCCTTCCAGGTGCCGACCAGCGTCGGATCCTGGGCGAGGGCCGGCGCGGCGCCGGCGACCAGGAGAGAGACGGCGATCATGGCGTGCTTCACGGCGGAACCTCCCATTGCCTTCGGCGCGCCGGCGGCGCGGATCGCCATCTCCCACGAGAGGCGTAAACATGCCGTTCGCGGCCGTATGGCCGGTTGTGAAGTGTTACAGCCGACACTAACCTCGGCGCCAGCCCGGTCCCCCCAAGGGGACCGTCCCGCACCCCTCTCGGAGGAGCGTAATGTTGGTTCTTTCCCGTCGTCTGGCCGTGCCCGCGGTCGCTCTCGGCCTGGCCGCCCTCGCCCTGCCGGCGCTGGCCCAGGAGAAGCAGGTCCGCATCTACAACTGGTCGGACTATATCGACGATTCGATCCTCGAGGACTTCACCAAGGAGACGGGGATCAAGGTCGTCTACGACGTCTTCGATTCCAACGAGATTCTCGAGACCAAGCTGCTCGCCGGCAAGACCGGCTACGACATCGTCGTGCCGACGGCGACCTTCCTCAACCGGCAGATCAAGGCCGGCGTGTTCGCCAAGCTCGACAAGTCTAAGTTGCCCAATCTCAAGAACATGTGGCCGGCGATCAGCGAGCGGGTGGCCCGCTACGATCCCGGCAACACCTATTCGATCAACTACATGTGGGGCACCACCGGTCTCGGCTACGACGCGGCCAAGCTCAAGGAGCGCATGCCGGACGCGCCGCTCGACAGCTGGAAGCTCGTCTTCGACCCCGAAGTGGTCAAGAACTTCAAGGACTGCGGCGTCATGCTGCTCGACTCGCCGGAGGATCTGCTCCCCTCGGTGATGGTCTATCTCGGCCTGAAGCCTGAATGGACGCAGGAGAACATCGACAAGGCGGCGGCCCACCTCGCCAAGATCACCCCGTTCCTCACCAAGTACCATTCGTCGGAGTATATCAACGCGCTCGCCAATGGCGACATCTGCCTCGCCGTGGGCTATTCGGGCGACATCCTGCAGGCACGCGACCGCGCCGAGGAAGCGGGCAAGGGCCTCGAGATCAGCTATGCGATCCCGGTCGAGGGCGCGCAGCTCTGGTTCGACCAGATGGCTATCCCGGCCGACGCCAAGAACAAGGCCAACGCGCTCGCCTTCCTCGACTACATCATGCGGCCGGAGGTGATCGCCAAGGCGACCAACGCCGTCCAATACGCCAACGGCAACCTCGCGAGCCAGCAGTTCGTCGACAAGGAGGTGCTGGACGACACCGGCGTCTATCCGACGCCCGAGGTGCTCGGGCGTCTCTTCACGGTGGCGACGGTGACCGACAACAAGACCCAGCGAGCGCTGACGCGCGCCTGGACGCGGGCCAAGAGCGGCCGCTGAAGAGCTGCCCCGCGG
>JAEZCD010000169.1 GCA_023430145.1 Pseudomonadota bacterium | reverse complement strand
GGCCGCCCGCGTCTCGTCGAGCCGCCGGCGGGGCGCGAAGCGCGGCGCGTCCTTGAAGCGCGCGGTGTCACCGGCTTTCGCCGCGAAGGCGAGATCGCGCATGGCGGCGATGAACAGGTCGAGCGAGGCCTTGGACTCCGACTCCGTCGGCTCGATCAGCATGGCCCCGTGCACGACGAGCGGGAAGTAGACCGTCATCGGGTGATAGCCCTCGTCGATCAGCGCTTTCGCGACGTCGAGCGTGGTGATGCCGGTATCCTTGAGCGAGGCGTCGTCGAACAGCACCTCGTGCATGCAGGGCCGGTCGCCGAAGGGGAGCGAATAGAGATCGCCGAGCCGCGCGCGAACATAATTCGCCGCCAGCACCGCGTCCTCGGAGGCCTGCCTGAGGCCGTCCGCGCCGTGGCTCAGCATGTAGCTCATCGCGCGCACGAACATGCCCATCTGGCCGTGGAAGGCGCACATGCGGCCGAAGGGACCTTCTAGCGGGGCGCTGTCGCTTGGCTCCGCTCGTCCCCGCGAAAGCGGGGACCCAGGATCGGCGCGCGCGGCTGGATCCCCGCTTTCGCGGGGATGAGCGGAGTGTGTGTCGGTTCCCGGAGAGGATGCCTCCACCAGCGCAAATCCCTCCCCCGCGCGGACAATGTGCGGCACCGGAGCGAAGGGGGCGAGCGCGGCGGACAGCACGACCGGGCCGGCGCCGGGGCCGCCGCCGCCGTGCGGGGTGGAAAAGGTCTTGTGCAGGTTGATGTGCATGGCGTCGACGCCGAGGTCGCCGATGCGGGTCTTGCCGACGATGGCGTTGAAGTTGGCGCCGTCGCCGTAGAACAGCGCGCCGGCTGCATGCACGGCCTCGGCGATGGCGACGACGTCGCGCTCGAACAGGCCGCAGGTGTTCGGGTTGGTCAGCATGATCGCGGCGACGTCCGGCGACAGGCGGGCGATCACCTCGGCCGGATCGACGGTGCCGTCCGCGCGGGCCGGCACCGAGACGACCCGGTAGCCGAGCAGGGCCGCGGTCGCCGGATTGGTGCCGTGCGCGGATTCCGGCACCAGCACCGTTTTTCGCTCGCCCTCACCGCGCGCCTCGAGCGCCGCCTTGATCGCCATCATGCCGCAGAGCTCGCCATGCGCGCCGGCCTTCGGCGCGAGCGTGATGGCCGCCATGCCGGTCAGCTCCAGCAGCCAGTGCGAGAGCATGTGCATCAGCTCGAGCGCGCCCTGCACGGTCGAGACCGGCTGCAGGGGGTGGATGTCGGCGAAGCCGGGCAGGCGGGCCATCCGCTCGTTCAGCCGCGGATTGTGCTTCATCGTGCACGAGCCGAGCGGGAACATGCCGTTGTCGATGCCGTAATTGAAGCGCGACAGGCGCACGTAGTGGCGCATCGCCTCCGGCTCGGCGAGGCCGGGCAGGCCGGTCGGTTGCTTGCGGCGCAGGCCGCCGAGGCGGTCGGCGACGGCGCGCGGCTCCGGCAGGTCGACGCCCGTCACCTCGCGGCGGCCGGTCTCGAACAGCAGCGCCTCCTCGATGCGGAGGCCGCGATTGCCGGTGAAGGTGGGGGCGGGCGGCGCCGTCTCGGCGAGCGGGGCCGGCGCGGTGGCGCCGCGGCCTTCACGGTTCAGTGCCATGGGGAGATCTTTCGGAGGGAAGGGCACGTGGAAGTAACGAGGGACCGGTCTCCCTCCCTCCCTTCGATGGGGAGGGTGGATCGCTCTGAGCCGCAGGCGAAGAGCGAGACGGGTGGGGTGACTGCTCCGCGCCGGGAGTGCTTCACCCCGTAGCAGGGCGACCGTTCTGCGCCACAGGGATTCACCCCACCCGGCGCGCCGCCTTCGGCGGCGGTCCGCCCTCCCCATGAAGGGGAGGGAAAGTGGGGGCTCACGACTGCCACGGCGCTCACTTCAGCACCTCGGCGAGCGCATCGGCGTATGCGGCGCGGTCCTCGTCGGTGTTCACCTCGGTCGAAGCGCCGAGGATCAGGTTTTTCAGCTCCGGCACGCCGGGCAAAAGGCGCGAGACCGGCACGCCGCCGAGAATTCCCTTCCTGGCCAACGCCTCGACCACCTCGGCGCCGGTTTTCGGCGTCCGGATCGTGAACTCGTTGAAGAAGCTTTTCGTCAGCACCTCCACTCCGGGCACCGCACCCAGTCGATCGGCCAGATCGACCGCATTGGCGTGGCAGGTTTCCGCAAGGCGCGCAAAACCCCGCTCGCCGAGGAGGCTCAGATGGATCGTGAAGGCGAGCACGCAGAGCCCGGAATTGGTGCAGATGTTGGAGGTCGCCTTGTCGCGGCGGATGTGCTGCTCGCGCGTCGACAGGGTCAGCACGAAGCCGCGCTTGCCCTCGGCATCCACCGTCTCCCCGCAGAGCCGGCCGGGCATCTGCCGGATGTATTTCTCGCGCGTCGCAAAGAGGCCCACATAGGGCCCGCCGAAGGTCAGCGGATTGCCGATCGACTGCCCCTCGGCGACGACGATGTCGGCGCCCATCGCGCCGGGCGGCTCGACGAGGCCGAAGGCGACCGCCTCGGTGACGACGGCGACCAGCAGCGCGCCGTGCCTATGCGCGGCTTCGGCAATCGGCCGAAGGTCGCGCAAGTTTCCGAACACGTCGGGGGTCTGCACGACGACGCAGGAGGTTTCGCCGTCGATCGCCGCGAGCAGATCCTCGGCGGCGGTCACGTCGGGCGGCAGCACGACGAGGCCGTTGTCCGACAGGCGCGACACCGTCTCGACCGTCTCGGCATAGTGCGGATGCAGGCCGCCGGACAGGATCGCCTTGTTGCGCCGCGTCACCCGGTGCGCCATCAGTACCGCCTCGGCGGTGCCGGTCGAGCCGTCATACATGGAGGCGTTCGCCACCTCCATGCCGGTCAGCATGCAGACCTGCGTCTGGAACTCGAACAGATATTGCAGCGTCCCTTGCGCGATCTCCGGCTGGTAGGGCGTGTAGGAGGTCAGGAACTCCGAGCGCTGGATGAGGTGGTCGACGGTCGCCGGCACGTGGTGCTTGTAGGCGCCGGCGCCGACGAAGAACGGCACCTGCGAGGCGGCGACGTTCCTTCCCGCCATACGGCCGAGCATGCGCTCGACCTCGAGCTCGCCCTTCGCCGGCGGCAGGTCGGGCAGCGCCGTCGTGAGCTTGTCGGCCGGGATGTCGGCGAACAGCGCGTCGATGCCGGGAACGCCGATGGCGGCCAGCATGTCCTCGCGATCCTCGGCGGTGAGCGGCAGGTAGCGCATGGTCGTCTCTTCTCTTCTTCCCTCTCCCCTTTTGGGAGAGGGTGCCCTGCGAAGCAGGGCGGGTGAGGGGGCGTCGGGGAAGCTCTGCT
>JAEZCD010000122.1 GCA_023430145.1 Pseudomonadota bacterium | reverse complement strand
CAAGATGGATCCTGCGCTTTCGCGCGGGATGACGACGGAGGGCCGGGAGGACACGGAGTGGGTCGCCCCCAGATCGACCGCCGTGCCCTCCTCGTCGGCGGCGCCGCCGGCCTGCTCGTCTTCACCCTGCCGCGGCGCGCGCTCGCGCGACCTTCCCTCGACGAGGCGGTGCGCGCCTTCACGGGCGGCGTCGAGCCGTCGGCCGGCCGCGTCGATCTCGACATCCCGCCGCTGCTCGAGAACGGCAACGCGGTCGGCGTCACCATACGCGTCGAGAGCCCGATGACGGCCGAGGATCACGTCCGCCGCATCGCCCTCTTCAACGAGAAGAACCCGCAAGCCGACATCGCCGTCTTCCACCTCGGCCCGCGCTGCGGCACGCCCCGTGTCTCGACGCGCATCCGCCTCGCCACCTCGCAGGCCGTGGTCGCCGTTGCGGAGATGACCGACGGCAGCTTCTGGTCGAGCCGGGAGAGCGTGATCGTGACGCTCGCCGCCTGCATCGAGGATCTGTCGTGATGGCCCGCGTGCTCATCAACGTTCCGAAGACCGCGAGCCGCGGCGAGATCGTCGAGATCAAGGCGATGATCGCCCACCCGATGGAGACCGGCCACCGCCAGCGCGCGGACGGGACGAGCTATCCGCGGCAGATCATCAACCGCTTCGTCTGCACCTATGACGGCGAGACGGTGTTTTCGGCCGATCTGTTTCCCGCCGTCTCGGCGAACCCCTTCATCGCCTTCTCGACCAGGGCGACGGCGAGCGGCACGCTCACCTTCGCCTGGACCGACGACAAGGGCGAGACGCAGACCGCCAGCGCCGAGATCGTCGTCGGCGAATGATTCGGCTGCGGATGCTCGCCGTGACCGGCGGCGCGCTCATCGCCGGCGCCGCGGTCGGGGCCGGGATCGCCGACGGCGAGAAACGCTCGGGCTCCGAGTTCATGGCGCCCGCGAGCCGCGCGATGCAGGCGGACGACACCAGCAATCCCGGCATGCTCTGGGTGCTGGAGGGCGAGCGGCTCTGGAACGAGGCGCCGGGCGGATCGGCGAAGAGCTGCGCCGGCTGCCACGGCGAGGTCGCGAGCCTCGGCGGCGTCGCGGCCCGCTATCCGGCCTTCGACGCCGCCTCGGGCCGGCCGATCGATCTCGCCGGCCGCATCGATCAATGCCGTGTGCAAAAGCAGTCGGCGCCTGCGTTTGGCCGGGAGAGCGAGGCGCTGCTATCCCTCGCCGCCTATGTCGGCTACCAGTCGCGTGGAATGCCGATCGCGCCGCCCGAGGACGCGCGGCTGACCCCGTTCCGCGCGAACGGAAAGCGCCTGTTCGAGACCCGGATGGGGCAGCTCGACCTCGCCTGCGCCAACTGCCACGACGACAACTGGCGCGGCCGGCTCGGCGGCAGCCCGATCACCCAGGCGCATCCGACCGCCTATCCGCTCTACCGGCTCGAATGGCAGTCGCTCGGCTCGCTGCAGCGGCGGCTGCGCAACTGCACGATCGGCGTCCGCGCAACGCCCTACGAGTTCGGCGCACAAGAATTCGTCGAGCTCGAGCTCTATCTCGCCGAGCGGGCCGCCGGCCTGCCGGTCGAGACGCCGGGCGTCCGGCCCTGAACGCACGGCGATGCCGCGACGCTCGGCTTGCGCCGGCATGGGGCTCGGCGCGGCGGCCTCGGGCGCCGGCCGGCGCTACCGGCTCTCGTCGCTCAATAGTCGACGACCCGCCGATAGAGGTGCCAGGTCGCGTGCGCGAGCACCGGCACGACAATGGCGAGGCCGATGAAGAACGGCAGCGACCCGAGTACCAGCGCGACGGCGACGAACAGGCCCCACAGCGCCATCATCACCGGGTTCCGGATCACCGCCCGCACCGAGGTCGTCACCGCGACCGCGGCGCCCACATCCCTGTCGAGCAGCATCGGGAACGTCACGACGGACGTGACGAGGACGAGGACCGCGAAACAGAAGCCGATGGCGTTGCCGACGACGATGAGCGTCCAGCCCTCGGGCGTGGTGAAGACCTCCCGCACGAAGGCATTGAAGGATTCCGGCGGCGCGTAGCCGAACAGCGAATGGTAGAGGGACTGGGCGATCGCGACCCAGACCAGAAAGACGATCATCAGGAGGAAGCCGAGGGCGAGGATGCCGTCGCGTGAGGGCGAACGGAGCACGCCGAGCGCGTGCGTCCACTTCACGTCGACGCCGCGCTCGCGCTGCCGGCTCATCTCGTAGAGGCCGACGGCGGCGATTGGGCCGATCAGCGCGAACCCGGAGGCGAGCGGGAACAGCAAGGGGAAGATCCTGTAGCCGAACACCATCCGGGCGGCGAAGATGCCGATGATCGGATACATGATGGCGAGGAAGATCAGGTGGGTCGGCTGGGCCCAGAAATCCTCCCAGCCCTTGCGGATGGCGTAGCTCAGGTCGGCGATGCCGATCCTGCGAACCCGCGGATAGACGACAGTTCCTTCAGTGCCAGCGAACACATGCAGAGGAGCCATGATGCGGTCTCCCGGCTGTTTCGTGAGCGGCTGTCCGAGCAGGCGATCAGGTCGTGTCGAGTACGGCGCCGCTCACGTGGCGGATGCCCTGTCCGGCCCCGAGTCGGTCTGCGGCGCGGACGGCAGTGGAACCATAGGGCGGCGATGCGTCGGAGGGAATGCCCCGTCGCGTTCGCGCCCTACGGCTTGCACACATCTTGGGCCAGGAGTTCCGGGCTCCCTCCCCTCGATGGGCCCTCGATGGGGAGGGAAAGGAGAGGAGCGCCCTCCCGCTACGTCGAAATGCGACTTCCGAGATGTGTGCAAGCCGTAGCCTTCGCGCCGGTGACGCCTTCCTCCGACAACATCCGGATCTGAAGCAGGCGGTGGCCCCGTCGACGGGGTCGCCGGCCGCTGTTTGCCGGGACGCGCGGGCGGCACCGTCGGCGCTGCATGGACGCCTCGCCCCGGCCCTCCGGCGCGACAGGGGCACGGCCGGGCGCCTTGACGAAGTATCGGATCGAGCGTATGCAACCGGTTGCAAGAACGCGGGCATCGAAGCTGCGCGAAGCGCCGACGGGAGGAACCGACAGCCTGCAGGGCGAGCATCTCCCGAGCCGACGAGCTCCGGCCGCGGCTCCACGACTGCTCGACGACCGCATTCGTCGCTGTGACCATCTCGTGCCCGTGGCCCGCGCCGTGGCTCGACTGAAGGGCGCGAGCGGGCCGGAGCGGTAAAGGAACGACCTCAGCCCATAACTGCTTCGCAGATCCGAGTACTACGCTCACGACACCGGCCAGCGATTTTTTTGCAACCGGTTGCAAACCAAAAAATCGATCTCGCCGGATGGGCGAGACCAGTCGACAACCTGGGAGGATGGACAATGCAGTTGACCACGAAACACCGATCGCCGAGCACGTCCCGGTGCTGGGTCGTGTTGGCGGCTTCCTTGCTGGCCGGCACCGCGGCGCAGGCGCAGGGCTTCGACTGGCAGGCGCACAAGGGCGAGACGGTCTCCTTCCTCGCCAACAACAATCCGTGGACCACGGCCGTCCTGAAGCACAAGGCCGACTTCGAAGAGAAGACCGGCATCAAGCTCAAGGTCGACAGCTACCAGGAGCAGCAGATGCGCCAGCGCCTGCTGACGGTGATGAACGCCCGCAGCGACGAGGTCGACGTCTTCATGACGCTCCCCTCGCGCGAGGGCATGCAGTTCGCCGCGGCCGGCTGGTACGAGGACCTGAACGGGCTCGTGAAGCAGAAGACCTCGCCCGACTACAAGTTCGGCGATCTCAGCCCGGCGCTCGTCAAGGCGGCGACCTTCGACGGCGCGCTCACCGGGATCCCGCTCAACATCGAGGGGCCGCTGCTCTACTACCGGACCGACATCTTCGAGAAGTGCAAGGTCGAGCCGCCGCAGGTGATCGCCGACCTCGCCGTCGCTGCGAAGACGATCAAGGATTGCGATCCCGCGGTCACCCCGTTCGCCTCGCGCGGCCTCAAGCCCGCTTTGCCCTATACGTTCAGCGTGTTCCTGCACAATATGGGCGGCTCGTACATGAAGGACGGCAAGTCCAACCTGTGCTCGGACCAGGGCAAGCAGGCGCTGAAGTATTACGCCGATCTGCTCAAGGATTACGGCCCGCCCGGCGTCGTCAACTACAGCTTCTACCAGCTGACGGCGCTCTACCGGGCCGGACGCTCGGCGATGTCGTTCCAGTCGTCGAACGAGTTCCCGTCCGTCATGGAGGGCGGGGCGCGCCTGCAGGATACGGCGATCATGCCGCTGCCGAAGGGCGATGGCGGCTCGGTCCCGACCGTGATCGGCTGGGCGCTGTCGATCTCCAAGCACAGCGCGCACAAGGACGCGGCCTGGTACTTCCTGCAATGGGCGACGAGCCCCGAGATCCAGGCCAAGCTCGCGCTCGACGGCATCGCGCCGCCGCGCCAGTCCGTCTCCGCCGACCCCGCCTATCGCAAGTGGCTCGACGACCAGCCGGTGCGTAAGCAGTGGCAGGAGGCGATCGACGCGCTCGCCCGGGACGGCACCTCCGAGGTCGGCTATCCGATCATCCGCAACCCGGAATCGCGCGAGTTCATCGGCCAGGCGGTCAACGCCATCCTGCTCGGCACCTCGACGGTCGAGGAAGCCTGCAAGGCCGCGGACGCCCAGCTCGACGCCCTGATCCAGCAGAAGTGACAGCGAGCCCATCCGTGGCCGGCATCGTCGCCGGCCACGGACGGCGGAGGAAAGCCCCGTGGTGCCGGACTTTCAGCTGAAAGACGGGTTTCGCGCCGTCGTCGTCGGCGGCGTCGGCGGCATCGGCCTGCCGATCGTCGACCTGTTCGCCGAGCTCGGCGCCTCCGTGGCGGCGACCGGGGTGAGTGCGGCGGAAATCTCCGGCTGCCGGCCGAAGCATCCGTCGCGGACCGCGCTGCATGTCCTCGACGTTTCCGACGACACCGCGGTGGAGGCCTTCGCAGCCGAGTTCGACGCGGTCGACGTGCTCGTCAACTGCGCCGGCATTCTGCGGCGGGACGCCGAATACGAGCGCGAGATCTTCCGCAAGGTGATCGACGTCAATCTCACCGGCACCTTCAGCACCTGCCTCGCCTTCCGCGGCGCGCTCGCCGCCCGCGGCGGCTCGATCGTCAACATCGCCTCGATGAACGCCTATTCCGGCCTGCCGCGGATCCCCGCCTACTGCGCCAGCAAGGCCGGGGTCGTGATGCTGACGAAGAGCCTCGCCCTTGCCTGGGCGGCGGACGGGATTCGCGTCAACGCGATCGCCCCGGGCTTCATAGAGACGGCCATCAATGCCGAAGGCCGCAAGGACCTCGAGCACTACCGCCGCATCGCGGCGCGCACCGCCTTCGGCCGCTGGGGGCAGCCGGAGGAGATCGCCGGCGCCGCGGCTTTCCTCGCCATGCCGGCGGCCGGCTACATCACCGGCACGGTGCTCGCCGTCGACGGCGGCTTCCTGGCGAGCTGAGGTGGGCATGACGAGCCCTTCCAGCCCGCGCGGCGAGCTCCTCGCGCTCTCCGTTCCGGCGCTGCTGTTCACCGTGGCGATGATCGCCTTCCCGCTGATCTACACGGTGTGGCTGAGCCTGCAGGCCTTCTCCTCGACCGGCGCTGCCGAGTTCGCCGGCATCGGCAATTATCGCCGCATGGTGAGCGACGGCGAGTTCTGGCACGGGCTCTACGTCACCTTCGTGCTCTATTTCCTGTCGCTGGCGCTGCAGCTCTTCTTCGGCACCTATCTGGCGCTGCTGCTGTTTCGCGCCAAGCGCCTGCCGGGCGTCATCCGCTCGCTGTTCATCTCGCCCTTCATGATGCCCGGCGTCGTCGCCGGCATGATGTGGCTCGTCATCCTCGACCCCTCGCTCGGGGCTGCGAACTACATTCTCGTTTCGCTCGGGCTGCCGCCGTCCGAATGGCTCGCCTCGCCGCGCTGGGTCATCCCGACGATCGCCCTGATCGACACCTGGCAGTGGGCGCCCTATGTCGCGCTGATCGTGCTCGGCGGGCTGCAATCCCTGCCGCAGAGCGTCTACGAGGCGGCCGAGATCGACGGCGCGCGCGGCTGGAAGCTGCTCACCCGCATCACGCTGCCGCTGCTCCTGCCGACCATCATGACGGCGACGATCCTGCGCAGCGTCGATCTGCTGCGGTTCTTCGACATCATCTACATCACCACGCAGGGCGGCCCGGCCAACGCCTCCAACACGCTCAACATCTACGGCTTCCGGGTGGCCTTCGAGTTCTTCCAGTTCGGCTATGCCGGCGCGCTCATGCTGACGCTGTCGATCATCGTGCTCGGCGCCGTCCTCGTGCTCAACCGCATGCGCGCAGCGGTCCAGTGGTAGGCGGCGCCATGAGCAATCCCAATATCGCCTCCGACCGCTGGATCGGCCGCCTCAACACCTTGCAGCTGGCGCTGGCGGGCATCGTCGTGATGCTGCCGACGCTGTGGATGGTGCTGTCCTCGTTCAAGCAGTCCTTCGAGGTGACGGCCTATCCGCCGACGCTGATCTTCGCGCCGACGCTCGAGAACTACACCAACCTCGCGGCGACGACGCCCTTCATCCATTACGGCATCAACAGCCTTATCGTCACCATCGCCTCGACCGCCATCGGCATGGCGCTCGGCGCGCCGGCCGCCTTCGTCGTCTCCTGGACGGGGATCACCTGGCCGGCGGTCGTCACGCTCACCGCGCGTATGGCGCCCGGCACGCTGTTCCTCCTGCCCTGGTACGTGATGTTCCGGCAGGTCGACATGATCGGCAGCTACTGGTCGCTGATCCTCACCCACGCGGTCATCACCATGCCGATCGTCATCTGGGTGCTGCTGCCGTTCTTCGACAATATCCCGAGGAGCGTATTCGAGGCGGCCGAGGTCGACGGCTGCGGGCCGTTCAAGATCTTCCGGCGGATCGCCCTGCCGCTCGTCACGACCGGCCTCGCGGTCTCGGCGATTCTCGCCTTCGTATTCTCCTGGAATTACTTCCTGTTCGCGCTCGTCCTGTCGAACTCCGACACCAAGACGCTGATCGCCGCCTCCTTCAATTTCATCGGCGAGGGATCGACCAACTGGGGCGGGCTGATGGCCGCCGCGACGATCATCGCGCTGCCGCCGCTGATCCTCGCCGTCGTCGTCCAGCGCTGGCTGATCTCCGGCCTCACGCTCGGCGCGGTGAAGGGATGACTTGCATGACCGTTTCCAACGTTTCGACGATGCGCGCCGCCGTCTTTCACGGCGGCGACCGGATCACCATCGAGACGGCCGAGATGCCGCAGCCGGCCGCGGGCGAGGCGCTGCTGCGCGTCTCGCGCACGGCGCTGTGCGGCTCGGACTTCAAGCCCTGGCACAACGGCTCGGCCTTCACGGCCGGGCACGAGATCGTCGGCAGGGTCGACCAGCCGGGCCACGCCATGCACGGCCGGCGTTGCGCCGTGTACATTCCGCTGCATTGCGGCGAATGCGACGCCTGCCGGGCCGGCGACACGCAGATGTGCCTGGAGATCTCCTCGCTGATCGGCTGGAACCGCGGCGGCGGCTATGGCGAATACTTGGCCGTGCCGGACAATTGCCTGCTGCCCATTCCTGACGACATCGAGGACGACCTCGCGCCGCTGCTGCTCGACACGATCGGCACCTCCGCGCACGCGGTCCGCGCCGCCGTCGCGCTGGTGCCGAAGAAGGATCGGCCGAAGGTGCTGGTGCTCGGCGCCGGCCCGGTCGGGCTCGGCGTCATCCTCGCGCTGCGCGCCCTCGGCCTCGACGACATCGGCGTCTCCGACCCGAACGAGGAGCGCCTGCGCGTCGCCGCCGATTTCGGCGCCGCGCCCTATCCCATCGACGCCGCCGACCGGCGCTTCGACATCATCGTCGAATGCTCCGGCGCGCATGCCGCGCGCAACCGCGCCATCGGCCTCGTGCTGCCGAGGGGCGTCATCGTGCTCGTCGGTGAGAACGCCGCCCCGTGGACGATCACCGAGGACAAGGTTTTTCGCCGCAAGGACTTCATCATGCTGCGGACCTTCTATTTCCCGAAGGCCGATTTCGAGCCGAACCTCGAGCTGTTGCGCCGCTACAAGTCGAGCTATGCGCGCCTCGTCGACGACGTCTTTCCGCTCGAGGCGCTGCCGGAGCGCTTCCAGCGCTTCGCGCAAGGCAAGCTCATCAAGCCCGTCATGGCGATCGGCGAGGGCCGCTGATGGCCTCGATTAGCATCCGCAACCTCACCAAGAAGTACGGCGATCACACCGTCATCCCCGGCCTGTCGCTGGAGATTCCGGACCACGAGTTCGTCGTGCTGGTCGGCCCGTCCGGCTGCGGGAAATCGACCCTGCTGCGCATCCTCGCCGGCCTCGAGGCCATCAATGACGGCGAGGTCCGGATCGGCGACCGGCTGGTCAACGGCCTGCCGGCCTCCAAGCGCGACATCGCCATGGTCTTCCAGGACTATGCGCTCTACCCGCACATGACGGTGCGGCAGAACATGTCGTTCGCGCTCGAGATGCGCGGCACGTCGAAGGCGGAGATCGAAGCGCGCATCCGCGAGGCCGCGAGCCTGTTGCACATCGAGGAATTCCTCGACCGGCGCCCGAAGGCCCTCTCCGGCGGCCAGCGGCAGCGCGTCGCCATGGGCCGCGCCATCGTCCGCGATCCAAAAGTGTTTCTGTTCGACGAGCCGCTGTCGAACCTCGACGCCAAGCTGCGCGCCCAGGTCCGCGCCGAGATCAAGGCGCTGTCGCAGAAGCTGCGGACGACGATGGTCTTCGTCACCCACGACCAGATCGAGGCCATGACCATGGCCGACCGGATCGTCGTCATGCGGCTCGGCGTCATCCAGCAGGTGGGCACGCCGGAGGAAGTTTACGGGCAGCCGGCGAACATGTTCGTCGCCGGCTTCATCGGCTCCCCCGCCATGAATTTTCTGCCGGTGCGCGCCGTCGGCGATCGCCTGGAGCTCGAGGCCGGCGGCGCCCTGCCCGCCGGATCCGCGGCGGGCTTCGGCGCGATACAAAAGTCCGGCGCGCGAAAAATCGTCGCCGGCGTGCGGCCGGAGCACTTCGCCGTCGCATCCGGCGAGGCTGGTGCCCTCGACGTGCGGATCGATCTCGTCGAGCCGCTCGGCTCCGACACGCTGATCCATTTCGCGCTCGGCGAGGTCGCCGCGATCGCCCGCGTCTCGCCCGACCTCCGGCCGAAGCCGGGCGATCGGCTGTCGCTGCTGCCGGCGCCCGGCAAGACGCACCTCTTCGACGCCGAGAGCGGCGATGTCATCGGATAGGTCCGTGGAGGTGCCGGCGGCGATCGTGTGCGTCGGCCTTTCGGCGCTGGACCACATCTGGCAGGCCGATCGCCTGCCGGACGGGGAGCTGCCGAAGGTTCGCGCGCGCAGTTTCGCCAGCAAGGGCGGCGGCATGGCGGCGACCGCCGCGGTGACGGTCGCACGGCTCGGCGGCGAGGCGCGCTTCTGGGGGCGCGCGGGCGACGATGCGGCCGGTCGGTCCATGCGCGACGAGCTCGGCCGCGAGGGCGTCGACTGCCGGCACTTCCGCCTCTTCGAAGGCGCCAGCTCGTCGGTCTCCGGCGTCTTCGTCGATGCGCGGGGGGAGCGGCACATCGCCAATTTCCGCGGCGACTTTCCGGATGCGGCGGACTGGCTGCCGCTCGCAGAACTCGCCGGCGTCGGCGCCGTGCTCGCCGATCCCCGCTGGCCCGACGGCGCGGCCGCGGCGTTCGCGGCGGCGCGCGAAAACGGCATCCCGACCGTGCTCGACGCGGAGGTCGCCGACGCCGAGATCTTCGAGCGCCTGCTGCCGCTGACCGACCATGCCGTGTTCTCGGCCCCGGCGCTGGCGGGATTCGCCGGCGCGGACATCTCGGGCGCACTCGCCGCCGTCGCTGAAAAATACGGCTGCAGGGTCGCCGCCGTCACGCTCGGCGAGCGGGGCGTCCAATGGCTCGAAGCCGGCGCGGCGCACAGCCTGCCGGCCTTCCCGGTCGACGTCATCGACACCAACGGCGCCGGCGACGTCTTCCACGGTGCCTATGCGCTGGCGATCGCCAGATCCATGGGCACCGCCCCCGCCATGCGCTTCGCGTCGGCTGCCGCCGCCATCAAATGCACCAAGCCCGACGGTCGCAGCGGCATTCCGACGCTCGACGAGATCATCGACTTCCAAAGGACGCATCCATGACGACGATCGGCAAGAACCGCGGCCTCGCCCGCCTCGCGGACGACGACGGTTTCTTCACGATGGTGGCGCTCGACCAGCGCCCTCCCCTCGTCGCCGCGATCGCCAAGGCGCGCCGCGTCGCCGCCGCCGAGGTCACCTTCGCCGACATGGTGAAAGCCAAGCGGATGCTCGTCCAGGCGCTCGGCGAGGACGCGAGCTCGATGCTGTTCGATCCCAATTTCGCCGTGCCGGCGGCTATCGACATCCTGCCGAAGAAGACCGGACTGATCGTTACTCTCGAAGAGCACCGCGTCGAGGAAACGCCGGCCGGCCGCAAGTCGCGCGCGATCGCCAACTGGAGCGTCGAGAAGATCCGCCGCATCGGCGGCGACGGCGTGAAGGTGCTCGTCTGGTATCGTCCCGACGCCGGGCGCGAGGTCAACGAGCATCAGCAGGCCTTCGTCCGCTCGGTCGGCGAGGACTGCCGGCGGCACGACATACCTTACGTGCTCGAGCTGCTCGTCTACCCGTTCCTCGGCAGCGACCGGCACACCACCGACTATACCGAGTCGCCCGACAAGCGGGCCGATCTCGTCATCGAGAGCGTGCGCGAGTTCGCCAAGCCGGAATACCGGGTCGACCTCTTCAAGCTCGAGACGCCGCTGCCGGCCGCGAGCCTGCCGGCCCTCGACGGCAGCGCCGGCGCGCGGCAGGCGGCGGCGCAGTTCGAGGCCCTGGGGCAGATATGCAGCGAGGCGGGAATCCCCTGGGTGATGCTGTCGGGCGGCGCGGCGCCGGCGCAGTTCGAGCGCGTCCTGTCCTATGCCTGCGCCGCCGGCGCGCAAGGCTTCCTCGCCGGCCGGACGATCTGGCTCGCGGCGATCGAGGAGAACTTTCCCGACGAGGCCAAGGTGCTGGCGGCTTTGCGCGAGGACGGCCGCAAGCGCCTCGCCCGCCTCAAGGCGCTGACGGCGCGAGAGGCAAGGCCGTGGAAGCCGGTCTACGAAAAGTCCGCCGCGGCAGCCGAGGGCGACTTCGCGAGCGCCTATGGCATGCTCGCGTGATGGCACAGCCAGGAGCCTGCGCCCTGTCGCAAGGCGCTGAAGGGAAGGAATGAAACCGATTGGCGAGGGTGGGCGTCGCGGGTCCCGGAGGACTTCGCATGCCACCGGCATGCGCATGGTGGCGGAGCGGGCCGGCGTCTCCGCGGCGACCGTATCGCGCTCGCTGAACAACCCGAAGGCGGTCAGCCCGGAGCTCCGGGCCCGCATCGCCGCCGTCATCGAGGAGATCGGCTACGTCCCCGATGCGTCGGCGCGGGCGCTCACCGTCAAGCGGACGCGCACCATCGGCGCCATCATCCCGACGGTCGACAATGCGATGTTCGCGCAGGGGCTGCAGGCGCTCCAGACCTACCTCGCCTCGAAGGACTACCTGCTGCTGCTGTCCACCAACGAGTACGACCTCGACGTGGAGCTGAAGCAGGCGCGCAACCTCGTCAGCCGCGGCATAGACGGGCTGATCCTGCGCGGCGACGTGCACCGCGAGGAGGTGCACCGGCTGCTCGCGGCACAAAACATCCCGTTCGTGCATGTCGGCGTCTACGAGCCCGAGAAGCCCTGTCCGAGCATCGGCGTCGACAATGCCGCCGCCGGGCGCGCCATCACGCGCCACCTCGTCGGCCTCGGCCATCGCAAGGTCGGCATCGTCGCCGCCATGCAGCGCAACAACGACCGCGCCCAGGCGCGCGTGCGCGGCGTCCTCGAAGTGCTCGGCGAGGCCGGCGCCACGCCGCCCCCCGAGTGGTTCATCCAGGTCAACTACAAGCTCGACGAGGCGCGGGCCGCGGCGCGCGTGATGCTGACCCTGCCCGAGCGGCCGACGGCCGTGGTATGCGGCAACGACGCCATCGCCTATGGCGTGCTGCTCGAGGCGCTCAAGCTCGGCATCGCGGTGCCCGACGAGGTATCGATCGTCGGCTTCGACGATCTCGAATGGAGCCGCCACCTGCATCCGAGCCTGACGACGATCCACATGCCGACCGAGGAGATCTGGCGGCGGGCGGGCGAATATCTCGTCCGCACGCTGGCCGGCGTTCCGGCGATCCAGCATCACGAGGTAGATTTCTCGCTGGTCGTGCGCGAGTCGACCGCCCCTCCTCCCGGCCCGCGCGACGGGGAAAGCAGACGCCGATGAAGGTCGCCCGGATCGATGCCTTCGTGTACCGCGCGCCGATCGAGGTGCCGCTCGTCGCCTCGTTCGGCGCGATGCGCGACCGGCCCGCTCTGTTCGTGCGCGCCACCGATGCCGACGGTGCCGAGGGCTGGGGCGAGGTCTGGTGCAATTTTCCGACCGTCGGCGCCGAGCATCGGGCGCGGCTGATCGCCGAGACGCTGGCGCCTCTCGTGGTCGGCCGGACCTGGGACGGGCCACAGCAGGTTTTTCGCGAGCTGACCGCGCGCACCGAGGTGCTGGCGATCCAGAGCGGCGAGCCCGGCCCGATCGCGCAAGCCATCGCCGGCATCGACCTCGCGCTGTGGGACCTCTCCGCCCGCGCCGCCGGCGAGCCGCTGCATCGTCACCTCGGCGGCGCCGGGAAGGTCCGCGTGCCGGTCTATGCGAGCGGCATCAATCCGGACGCGCCGGAGCGGGTCGTGGCGGCCAAGCGGGACGAAGGATACCGCGCGTTCAAGCTCAAGGTCGGCTTCGGACGGGAGACGGATCTGCGCAACCTCGCCGCGCTGCGCGAGCTCGTCGGCGAGGACGGGGCGCTGATGATCGACGCGAACCAGGCCTGGAGCATCGAGGAGGCCGCCGAGATGGCGGACTTGTGCGCGCCCTTCGCGCCGCAATGGCTGGAGGAGCCGGTGCGCGCCGATGTCGAGCCGGGCCGCTGGGCGGAACTCGCGCGGCGCTCACCGATCCCGCTCGCGGCCGGCGAGAACATTCGCGGCGAGTCCGCGTTCGAAGCGGCGATCACGGGCATGGGCCTGCGCTACCTGCAGCCGGACATCGGCAAGTGGGGCGGCATCTCCGCCTGCCTGCCCATCTGCCGCAGGGCGCTGGCGGAAAACCTCGTCTATTGCCCGCACTGGCTCGGCGGCGGCATCGGCCTCGTCGCCTCCCTGCACCTGCTCGCGGCCGTGGGCGGCGACGGCCTTCTGGAGATCGACTCCAACCCCAATCCCCTTCGGGAAAGGATCCTCGACCGGCTGGGCCCCATCGTCGACGGAACCATCGCCCTGCCGGCCGGTTCGGGGCTGGGCATCGAGGTGCCGATGGAAGACTTCGAACGGTATCGGGTCCGATTGTGATCCGCGCGCGCCGGTACGCCGAGGAAGAGCGATGATCGTCATTTCCGAATTCATGAGCGAACGGGCCGTGTCCGAGGGGCTCGAGGACCATCGCGTCCTCTACGACCCCACACTGGTCGACCGGCCGGACGATCTCGCGGAAGCCTTGCGCGAGGCGACCGGGCTGATCGTCCGCAACCGCACGCAGGTGCGCGGCGCGCTGCTCGAGGCGGCACCGCTGCTGAAAGTGGTCGGGCGGCTCGGCGTCGGCCTCGACAATATCGATCTCGAGGCCTGCGAGGCGCGCGGCATCGCGGTCTATCCGGCCTCCGGTGCCAACGACGTCTCGGTGGCGGAATACGTGCTGGCGACGGCCATGATGCTATTGCGCGGCGCATACTTCTCGACCGGAGAAGTCGCCGGCGGCGGCTGGCCGCGCAACCGCCTCACCGGCCGCGAGATCTCGGGCAAGCTCTTGGGCCTCGTCGGCTATGGCTCGATCGCCCGCGAGACGGCGCGCCGGGCGGTCGCGCTCGGCATGGATGTCGTGGCCTACGATCCGTTCGTGCCCGCCGACGCGCCGGTTTGGACGCAAGCCTGGGGGAAAGTCTCGCCGGTATCGCTCGAGGCGCTGCTGTCCACGGCGGACGTCGTCTCGCTGCATGTCCCGCTGACGCCGAAGACGCGGGGGATGATCGGCAGAGACGCGCTCGCCGCCATGAAGCCGGGGGCGATCGTCATCAATGCCGCGCGCGGCGGCGTCGTCGACGAGGCGGCGCTGGTCGAGGCCCTGCGTGCGGGAAAGCTCGGCGGCGCGGCGCTCGACGTCTTCGACGCCGAGCCCCTGACCGCGGAGACCGGCGCCCGGTTCAAGGAGGTCCCGAACCTGATCCTGACCCCGCACATCGCCGGCGTGACGCAGGAGTCGAACGAGCGGGTGTCCTGGCTCACGGTCCGCAACGTCGCGCGGCACCTGAAGGAAGGCTGACCCCGCATCACTGCCGGCATCGACCGTGACGAGCGCGGCGAGCTGACGCAGCGCGTAATCTGGCCGGTGATCGTCGGCTTCTTCGACGAAGCGCGAATGCTCGCCGCATGGTACGAGCTGCGCCAGGACTTCCGGCATTTCCGCACCGACCGGATCGTCGATGCGGCGTTTGTCGAGGACCGGCACGGCGTCCGTCCCGGCGTGCTGCGCCAGCGCTGGAGGCGGAAGCTGCGCGAAGAGGCGCGCCACCCGCCGCCCGCTTGAGGCAGGTCAATGACGCCCGGGCGCTACGACATACAGGGTTCGGCTCCCTGGAACGACCGTCGACTGCCATGCGTCCGATCAAGATCGCCTTCTGGGCTCTGCTCGTATTGCTGAGCCTCTCGTGGCTGGCGGCCGACCCTTCGGGACTTCAGGCGGAGAGTTTCATGGCGCTGCGCGGCGCCATGGTCCAGTACAGCGGCACCGTCGCCATGGGTGCGATGAGCGTGGCGATGATCCTCGCCTTGCGGCCGCGCTGGCCGGAGCGCTGGCTCGGCGGGCTGGACAAGATGTACCGCCTTCACAAATGGCTCGGGATCGCGGCCCTCGTCGTCGCCGTCGTCCATTGGCTCTCGAGCCAAGGGCCGAAATGGGCGGTCGGATGGGGCTTGCTCGAACGGCCGGCGCGCGGCGCGCGGCCCCCGCTCACGGACCCGGTCGAGGCATTCTTCGCCAGCCTGCGCGGCCCGGCGGAGGGCGTCGGCGAATGGGCGTTCTATGCCACCGTGCTGCTCGTTATATTGGCTCTCGTCAAGTATTTTCCGTACCGTCTATTCTACAAGACGCATCGGTTGCTTGCCATAACCTATCTGTTGCTGGCATTTCATTCGGTCGTTCTGATCGACTTCGACGCCTGGGCATCGCCGGTCGGGCCAGTGATGGCGCTTTTGCTCGCCGCAGGCTGCTATGCGGCGGTGATCGTGCTGCTGCGTCGGGTCGGCGCCGGCCGCCAGTTTCGGGGCACGATCGCGGCGCTCCATTATTATCCCGGCGTGCGCGTGCTCGAAACCGAGATCGAGGTGCCGCAGGGTTGGCCAGGCCACAAGCCGGGACAGTTCGCCTTCGCGACCTCCGATGCCTCCGAGGGTGCCCATCCCTACACCATCGCCTCGAGATGGGACGACGAGGATCGCCGGATCACCTTCGTCACCAAGGAGCTCGGCGACCACACCAGCCGGCTGCGCGAGAAGCTGCGCGTCGGGCAGACCGTCGAGATCGAGGGGCCCTATGGCTGCTTCGACTTCGACGACGGCCAGACGCGCCAGATCTGGATCGGCGGCGGCATCGGCATTACCCCCTTCATCGCCGCGATGAAGAGCCGTGCGCAGAAGCATCAGGCCGATGCGGACTCGCCCATCCCGGCGGTCGACTTGTTTCACACGACCGCCGACTATGACGAGACGGCGCTCGCAAAGCTGCAGGCGGACGCGGCGGCTGCGCATGCCCGTCTGCATGTCCTGGTCGATGCGCGCGATGGCCTTCTGACCGGTGACCGCATCCGCGCCGCCGTGCCGGATTGGCGGGACGCCGGCATCTGGTTCTGCGGACCGCCCGGCTTCGGCAAGGCGCTGCGGGAGGACTTTGCCGCGCACGGCCTTGCCGCGGAGGAGCGGTTCCATCAGGAGCTGTTCGCCATGCGATGAAGCCCTGCGCGGCGCCTGCGCCCCATCCCGAGGCACTGGCGACCTGGTTCCATTCCGTCCGATCCGGAGTCGGCAGATCACTCGCCCACCGACCAATCTAAGCATCGGCACGACTTGCGCCGCTCCGGCGGTTAGCCGGTGCGATCGGCGCTCCGGTCTCGAAGGCTTCATTCAGTCGATCGATCGAGACCGGATACCGCTGTCGCGGCCACCGCCAGCGGATCCAGCAAACCTCATGGCGGCCAGCGACTGGAGGGCAGCGACGAGAACGTCCGAGCGCTCGTTCGCCGTCAGGCCCGCCTCGATGCGCGCCGAGGCAGCGGCCTGGAAGGCCATATAGCCGTCGTGACGCGGCCGCAAATAGGCCTGCTCGAGCGTCCGGCGCGTGGCCGTGTAGAATCCGCCCACGGGCCGATTCACGGCAGGATCGCTCCAGGCGGCGGCATGCGCTGGCTGCCCGCCGGCGGCGGCATAGGGACCGCGCTGGACCGCCTCCGAGGCGAGCCAGAACGCATGCACGATCGCCGCCTGCGGCTCGCGGCAGAAGGCGGACACGGCGATCCCCGTCCCGCCCAGCGTCGCGCCGACCGGTCCCCGCCCGGCCGAGGGAATGTCGGCGAAGGCGAGGCGGCGCTCGCGAAAGCTCTCGCGGGCATAGGTGCAATAGCCGTAGACGAGCGGGATCAGCGCATAGCCCGATTGCGCCGAGGCGAGCAGCTCGGAAGCGGCGATCGGGTCGAGGGCGAAACAATCCGCTCCGGTCGAGCGCAAGAGCCGTCGCATCGTCTCGAGAGCTTCTGCGCCGACCTCCGGATCCACGAACGCCCCCTCCGCTGACCCGCAAGTCCGGCCGAGATTTGCGGCGAGCGTATAGAAGACCATCAACGCGTGCGGATTGCGCATCGGCAGCAGCACGCGGCCGCGCTCGGCGAGCCGGAAGACCTCGTCCCAGGAGGCAGGCGGTGCCTCGAGCAAATCGGGGCGAAAGGCCAGCACCTGGGCCGCGGCATCGACCGGCAGCGCCCATTGGCGCCCCTGCCAGCGATAGCTCGCGAAGGAGGGACCGACGCTGCATCGCTCCAGATCCGCGAGCAGCCCGGCGCGCTCCGGCGCATCGAGCGGTACGAGGCAGCCCTCGGCACAGAGCTGGCCGACATGCGGGTGGTCGATGACGACGAGATCGTAGCGGCGCGCGAGGTCGCGCACCGGATAGGCCTCGAAGTCCTGCAGCGAGCGGCGCTCCCAGAGGACCTCGACGCCGGTCTTCTCGCGCCAGATCGCCGCCGTCGCCGCAAGCGGTTCGAAGCCGCGCGGGTGATCCCAGGTCATCCCGCGCAGCCGCACGGGAAGCCTCAGGCCGCCGCGCGCGCGAGCATGCCGCGCACGGTGCGCGTGAAATGCGGGAAGACGATTTCCGGCTCGGCGATGTCGGGCTGCCAGCGCTTCTCCCACTCGAACGTCAGCCAGCCGTCATAGTTTTCACGCACGAGGAGGTTCAGCGCGTCGGTGAGCGGCAGCTCGCCCTCGCCTGTCGGAACGAAGCGGTAGCCCATCGGCGCCGAGAGATCGGTGACCGAATCCTTCAGGTCGCAAGCGCGGATCCACGGCCCGAGATTCGCCCACACTTCCTCGGCCCGGCGGCCGACGATGCGCGCCTGCTCGCCGATGTCCCAGAGCACGCCGACGTTCGGATGCGCCGTCGCTTCCATCACCCGGCGGACGAAATCGGGCCGCAGAAAATCGTCGTGCGTCTCGAGGAGGACGAGGACACCGGTCGTCGCAGCATGATCGCCGAGCCGCCGCAGCCGCTCCGCCGCCCGGTGGATCGCCGCGGCGTGCGAGACGCCGGGCGCGATCGGGCCGCCGAAGACGCGGATGCTCGGGCAGCCGAGATCGGCGGCGAGATCGATGTGCGCCTCGGCCGAGCGCTGGCTCGCCTCGAGCTCCTCGGGATCGGCGATCAGCATCTTTGCCGAGGTGCAGATCATGCTGGCGGCGAGGCCGGCCTCGGCGAGACGCGCGCGGGATCGGGCGCGCTCGCCGGGCGCGAACTCCGGCGCCTTGGTCAGATCCAGCGCACCGCCCAGCGCACGAAAGGCGACGCCCTCGAAGCCGTATTCCGGTCCCTTGCGGAGAATGTCGTCGAACGACCAGTTGGGGCAGCCGAGAGTGCTGAAGCTCAGCTTCATGAGATCGGTCCTGGAGGCGCGTGAGAGGGGAAGCGCGGCGGCGGGGCGGCGGCGGCCTCGACGAAGGCGCCCTCCAGCGCCAGCTCGTCGGCATAGTGGCAGGCGGCGGTGACGCCCTCGCCGACCGGCCGCAGC
>JAEZCD010000105.1 GCA_023430145.1 Pseudomonadota bacterium | reverse complement strand
CACGTAAGGTCGCTTCTCCTGCCCGGTGAAGACGTTCTTGAACTGCACCATGCCCGAATTGGCGAACATCAGCGTCGGGTCGTTGCGCGGCACGAGCGGGCTCGACGGCACCACCTCATGGCCCTGGCCCTTGAAGTAGTCGAGGAAGGTGGACCGGATATCGTTGACGCCGCTCATCGCTGTTTGCGCTCTGGTCTGGGGCAGGAGGCCGGCCGAGCCGGCGGGAAAGACCGCTTCTAGTCAGGCCGCCTGCGCCTGTCCAGAAAACCCGCTCGCGGCGGGCGCCGGAGCACGAAAAAGGGCGGTCCGAAGACCGCCCTCGCATAACACGTCCGAACCGGAGGTCCGGGCTGGCGCCCGGCTCAGGCCTCGCCCTCGTCGAGATTGTCGTCGGGCGGCGTCGCCTGGTCGAGGATGCGATCGGCGACGAGGCCGGAATTCTGCCGGATCGTCGCCTCGATCTTGGCCGCGATCTCGGGATTGGCCTTGAGGAAGGTCTTGGCGTTCTCGCGGCCCTGGCCGAGGCGCTGGCTGTCGAAGGAGAACCAGGCGCCGGCCTTCTCGACGATGCCGGCCTTGACGCCGAGGTCGATCAGCTCGCCGACCTTGGAGACGCCCTCGCCGTAGAGAATGTCGAACTCGACCTGCTTGAAGGGCGGCGCCACCTTGTTCTTGACGACCTTCACCCGCGTCGAATTGCCGATCACCTCGTCGCGCTCCTTGATGGAGCCGATGCGGCGGATGTCGAGCCGCACGGAGGCATAGAACTTCAGCGCGTTGCCGCCGGTGGTCGTCTCCGGCGAGCCGTACATGACGCCGATCTTCATCCGGATCTGGTTGATGAAGATGACCATCGCGTTCGATTTGGAGATCGAGCCGGTGAGCTTGCGCAGCGCCTGGCTCATCAGGCGCGCCTGCAGCCCCGGCTGCACCTCGCCCATCTCGCCCTCGAGCTCGGCCCGCGGCGTCAGCGCAGCGACCGAATCGATGACGAGCACGTCGATGGCGCCCGAGCGCACCAGCGTGTCGGCGATCTCGAGCGCCTGCTCGCCGGCGTCCGGCTGCGAGATGAGGAGATCGTCGAGCTGCACGCCGAGCTTCCTAGCGTAAACGGTGTCGAGGGCGTGCTCGGCATCGATGAAGGCGCAGACGCCGCCCTTCTTCTGCGCCTCGGCGATGGTGTGCAAAGCGAGCGTCGTCTTGCCGGAGGATTCCGGCCCGAAGATCTCGATCACCCGGCCGCGCGGCAGGCCGCCGATGCCGAGCGCGATGTCGAGCCCGAGCGAGCCGGTCGGCACGGTCTCGATCTCGACCGGCGGCTGCCCCTTGCCGAGCCGCATGATCGAGCCTTTGCCGAAGGCGCGCTCGATCTGCGACAGCGCCGCGTTCAGCGCCTTGGTCTTGTCCATCGAGCTTCCTTCGACGACGCGCAGGGCGGTCTGGCTCACGGCGGGTGCTCCTTATGGCAGTCGGGAGGCCGGGGTTCAATTCCCGAATGCCGCGAATGTACATGTTTTGTTCCTCACTGCAAGTGTTCTCCTTACGTTCGCCGCAGATTTTGTTCCGAGCCCGTTCGCGCACCGTTAAAGTTAGGGGTCCGTAGCCGCGGTCCGCGCACGGCCCGGGTTTCGGCCGCGGGCGTGGGCCTTGCGCGGCTTCCGCTCAAAGGCCCTCTATTCCTGCGGGCGCGGGCGGCCTGTTCCGCGCCGCGCATGCGGGGCGGGCGGGCGGAACATTGCACGCACGCGACAGCGCGGCCGTTAGGAATTCGCGGGGAGCGCGAGCCCGGAGCGGGTCCTGCGCTGCGCTGGGGCGTTTCGTCGCCATTCCGGTGCCGGTCCGGCGTCCGGCGGCTTCCTCGCCAACGGGCGGGTGCCGAACAACGCCGCCGATCGGCGGCATCCTTACCGGTACCGACTGCCGGGCACCTTTCGGACCGGGGGACGCTCGGCATCCCGGCCTGGACGTTCGGCGTGGGTGACCGCGCTAATCCCTTGAAGTTTGCTATCATTTGGCTAATGATGACATCACCGCAGTCATCCAACGAAGGGTGCCATCATGGCCGCCGTCACCATCCGCAACCTCTCCGAGGAGGCGCACCGCGCCCTGAAAGTCCGCGCGGCGCAGAACAATCGCAGCACGGAAGCCGAGATGCGCGCCATTCTGGAGGCTGCCGTGCGCCCGGAGGGACGGCTGCTCCTCGGCACCGCCTTGTCGGAAATCAGTCGGAGGATGGGTCTCACCAATGCCGATATCGAGGCGCTCGAACAGGTCCGCGACACGCGTCCCGCCGAGCCGATGCGCTTTGAATGATCCTGCTCGACACCAATGTGGTCTCTGAGGCGATCAAACCCGAACCCCACCCGTCAGTCCTTACCTGGCTCGACGCGCAGGTGGCCGAGACGTTGTTCCTTTCCAGCATCACCCTAGCCGAACTTCTCTTCGGCATCGGCGCGCTGCCCGACGGCAGGCGAAAAGACATGCTGGCCGCGCGGATCGACGGCTTGCTGGACCAGTTCGCCGGCCGCGTCCTGCCCTTCGATACCGCGGCGGCGCGGCGCTACGCCGATCTCGCCGTCAAGGCACGCAAGGCCGGACAGGGCTTCCCCGCGCCCGACGGTTACATCGCCGCGATCGCCGCCGCGCATGCGTTCGCCGTCGCCTCGCGGGACACGAGCGCCTTCAATGCCGCGGGCCTCGCGGTGATCAATCCATGGACCACGCCCGGTTGACCGGCCGTCTGCGAAGTCCCAGGGGACGGGTGACGACCCGGCGGGCGCACCCGGAAAGAAGCTCGGCGGCAGGTCAGCCGCCTTGGAATGCCGGACTGCTCAGACTACGCTTGGTGATCTGTCCTGTACGGCAAGGGGGAGGCCTATGCGACGCCTTGATGCGATTGCCGGTTTGGTGATCCTGCTGGCCGGGAGCGGCGCTGCAATGGCGCAGAATCTGCCGGACCTGAAGGGGACCTGGCACCCCTCAGGGCGCTCATATCGTCGACGGGCCGAGCCTGCACGCGCCGAGCGGCACCAAGGATGTCCTCGGTCACGACACGCTGCAGCAGCACACCTCGAAGTTCGTCTTCCGCTTCGAGGGACAGAACGGCCGGACCTTCTGGGGCACGCTGTCGTCGTCCCAGGTCTCCGAGAAGCTGATCGGGGCCTTGTCGGTGTACGGCAAGCGGTTCGTGATCGTCGACATGGACGGGACGTTCGACGGCACCGTGGTGGACAACGACACGCTGGACTATTGCTACACGCACGTGACCGCCGACGACCGGGCTGTCGCATGCGGCCTCCTGATCCGCGAGAAGTGAAGCAGCGGCTCGGCCGTGAATGCATCCGCTCCTGCGGAGCTATCGAATGCCGCTGCCTGGTCCGCCTTACGCTCACCAGCACGCCCGGACATGCGCCTTCAGCCGGGCCGGAGCGAGCTTGGGACGCGCCCTGACGCCTGAAACCAGCTCGCCCTTTGCGGACCGGCCAAAGGCACTCTCCGCCGCTCTGATCAGCCCTACTCCGCCGCCAGAGTCTCCTTCACCGCCTCGACGAGCTGCTTCAGCGTGAACGGCTTCGGCAGGAAGACGAATTTCTCCTCCTCGCCGAGGTTTTTCCTGAACGCCTCCTCGGCATAGCCGGAGACGAAGATCACTTTCGCGTCCGGCTTGCGCCGCCGCAGCTCCTTCAGCAGCGAAGGGCCGTCCATCTCCGGCATGACGACGTCGGAGACGACGAGCTGCACGTCCGCCCCCTCCTCGTCGAGCACGCGCAGCGCGTCGACACCGGAATTGGCCTCGAGCACGGTGAAGCCGCGCGAGACGAGCGCCCGGGCCGCGAAGGCGCGTACCGCGTCCTCGTCCTCGACGAGCAGCACGGTGCCGCGGCCGGTGAGGTCGGGCTGCGCGACCGGGGCGGCGACGGGTTTCGGTGCCTCGGCCGGCTCGGGGATGAAGCGCGGCAGGAAGACGCGGAAGGTCGAGCCCTTGCCGACGGTGGAGTCGACGAAGACGTAGCCGTCGGTCTGCTTGACGATGCCGTAGACGGTTGAGAGGCCGAGCCCGGTGCCCTTGCCGACCTCCTTGGTGGAGAAGAACGGCTCGAAGATCTTGTCGAGAATCTCGGCCGGCATGCCCGAGCCGCTGTCCTCGACCTCGATCAGCACGTAGTCACCGCGGACGAAACCGGGATAGCCGAAGCGGGCCGACTCCTCGGCCGAGAGATTGCTCGTGCGGATCGTCAGCCGGCCGCCGTCGGGCATCGCGTCGCGGGCGTTGACGGCGAGGTTGACGATCACCTGCTCGAACTGGTTGAGGTCGGCCTTGACGAGCCAGAGGTCGCGGCCGTGCACGAGCTCGAGCGTGACGTGCTCGCCGAGGAGGCGGCTGAGCAGGATGCGCAGCTCGCCCAGCACCTCGCCGAGCGCCAGGACCTGCGGCCGCAGCGTCTGCCGGCGCGAGAAGGCGAGCAGCTGGCGGACGAGGCTCGCCGCTCGGTTCGCGTTCTGCTTGATCTGCATGATGTCGGCGAAATGCGGATCGGTCGGCCGATGGCTGGCGAGCAACAGATCCGAGAAGCCGATGATCGCCGTCAGCACGTTGTTGAAGTCGTGCGCGACGCCGCCGGCGAGCTGGCCGATGGCCTGCATCTTCTGCGACTGGGCGAACTGCGCCTCGAGCGCCCGCTGCTCGGTGGTGTCGAGCGCATAGACGATCGCCGCCTCCTCCGCGGCACCGTCGGCGCTGTCGACGCCGCTGAGATAGAAGCGCACCGAGTGGCCCGCCCGGCCGGCGAGCGCGGCGTCGACCGGCGGCACCTCGCCGGCGCCTGTGGCGGCGTCGGCGATCGCCTTCTCGAGCGCCGCCCGGCCCGGCTC
>JAEZCD010000051.1 GCA_023430145.1 Pseudomonadota bacterium | reverse complement strand
GCGCAGGCGCGCCGAGCGGGCGCGCGGATTGGCCGACAGCTCGCGCTCCTGCGGCATGGTCACGCCACGCTGCAGCAGCTGGAAGGTCGGCGGCGGCACCTCGATCGCCGGCGCGTGCCGCGAGCCGCCCGACAGCGTGCGCGAGCGGTCGGCGAGGAAGGTTTTCACGATCCTGTCCTCGAGCGAATGGAAGCTGACGACGACGAGCCTGCCGCCCGGGGCCAGCACCTTCTCTGCGGCGAACAGCGCCCGCGCGAGCTCGCCGAGCTCGTCGTTTACGGCGATGCGCAGCGCCTGGAACGTACGGGTCGCCGGATGGATGCCGTCCGGCGGCCGGCCGAGCACGCTCTCGACGATGCGGGCGAGCTGCAACGTCGTCGTGATCGGCGCCTTGGCGCGCTCGGCGACGATGGCGCGGGCGATGGCGCCGGCGCGCCGCTCCTCGCCGAGGGTGCGCAGGATGGAGGCCAGCTCCTGCTCGGTGAGCTGCGCGACGAGGTCGGCGGCGCTGAGGCCACCGCGCGCCATGCGCATGTCGAGCGGGCCGTCGTTACGGAACGAGAATCCGCGCTCGGCCTCGTCGAGCTGCATGGAGGAGACGCCGACGTCGAGCATCACGCCGTCGACCTCGTCGAGGCCGAGCGAGGCCAGAACGCCCTCGAGATTGCCGAAGCGGTCCTCGACCACGGTCAGCCGGCCGCGCATCTTCCGCACGAGGCCGAAGGCGCCGGCGACGGCATCCGGATCGCGGTCGATGCCGATCACCTTGCAGTCGGCGGCCTCCAGCACGGCCTGCGAATAGCCGCCGGCACCGAACGTGCCATCGACATAGGTCTCGCCGTCGCGCGGCTCGAGCGCTGCGACGACGTCGTCGAGCAGCACCGGGACATGCCGGACCGGTCCGCCGACGGCGGCGGCCTCTGCGAGGCTGCGCCCGGCCATCACGCCTGCGCTCCGCGCGCGCCGGCCGGGCTTCCGAGCCGCTGCTTCAGCTCCCGCACCCGGCTCCTCGCCTCGGCGAGGTGGGTCTTGAAGCGCTCCGGCTCCCAGATCTGGAACTTCGTCCCCAGACCGACGAACGTCGCCGCCTCGCCGATCTCGGCGTGCGCCTTCAGCTGGTCGGTCAGGACGATGCGGCCTTCGGTGTCGAATTTCAGGATCTCGCTCGTTCCGAGCAGCGCGGTCGAAAAACTGTCGCGCTCCTCCGAATATGGCGCAAGCTGCGACAGGAGCGAGTCGATCTCGCCGAGCAGCGCATTGCCGCCGGCATCGAGCGCCGGCGCATCCAGCGACGGATGCACGTAAAGCCCCTCGAAGCCGTCGCGCGCCAGCACCGCCCGGAACGACGCCGGAACCGACACCCGACCCTTCGAGTCGAGGCGGTTGGTGAAGTGCGAGACGAAACGGTCCATCGCTCCCCTCGGACCGGCGCGCGGAGGAATTTTCCGCGCCATTCCGCACCGCTCGTCCCGCCGCACCCGACGCGCACAGGTCTTCCGTCACGGCCGCATGGGCCGCGTCGTCGATGCCGACGAGACTTGGAAAACGAGGCGCGCCGGGACCCCCCGGCGGGATGGCTTGGGATAGCATGGGCTCAGATGGTCGTCAATGGAAACACGGGATTCTGAAGGCTCCGGGGCCGGTGTCGCGCCGGGCCATTGGGAATCATCAAGGTTAAGCGTGTGTTTGCGCGACGGGCTGCAATTTCCGCGGAGTCCGGGGTGTGGCGCGCAGGCAACATGGCCCTTGGAGAGCCGAGAGAATGAGGGCTTCCGACGGCCGCCTCGTTCCCCGTCACCTATGCGACGTCGCAGGTTCAGCCCGCGGCCTGGCCTGGACGAGGCGCTTCGCCGGCGCACCGGCCCGGGCGCGCCGCGGACTTGCAGGCCAAGGCGCCAGCCGGTGAATTTTTCCGTGCCCACATTCAGGGAGATTCAACGCCCAACGATAAGAGCCTCTTTCGGAGACCTTCTCGACGCGGCGGTACCCGAGGAAATGCTCCGGCTGGCCGCGCATCCGTCAAGCCGCAGCCGTCCCAGCGGCGGTGCGCCTGTCGCGAGTTAGCGGTAAGGATTTTGCGTGTGCCATCGCAGCTCGGAGATACGCTATGCGCGGACCCGCTACATTGTTTGCTCTGGCCATTCTGATACTTGCCGGGCAGGCTGGTGCTCAGGACAAGAATGCTGCCGTCCGGAATTGTGATCTCTGTCTCGCAGGCGTGGCGGAGAATGGTACGCTGCTGCGCAGCCGAGGAGTGAAAAGCGCTTCTCGGATCGCCCTTGGCCGCTATCAAGTAGTGTTCTCGAAAACCTTTGAAGGGTGCGCAATTCTGGCGACTGCCATCGGGATGGATGTTTACGTCTCAGCACTCCTCCCGCCAAAGGGAGCTCCAAATGCTAATAACAAGACCGTAGAGTATTGGACAACCGGGCGATCCGGTGGCAGCGTCGTGGTCGCGAAAGACACTCCGTTCACGACCGCGCTGGTCTGCAGCGAGCTTTGACCAGCCTACAGAGCGAAGTTGCAGCCGCCTTGATCCGGCTCACAGAGCATCACTCACACGAGGTCCTCGTCGAAACGAGCGCCGCCGCTCCCGAGTGAGGTACTCGAGTGACCTGCTCCTAATAGTCGTGCCAGCCGGCCTGTAAGCCGGGTTCTGTAGGGCGGGCTTTCGCCCGCGCGACGGCCATTCCTCTGGGACGCCCGTTGCCGGGCGCCTCGAGCAACCAACCCGGGCGGCTGGGCTGAAGACGAGCCTGGAGCGGAAGAAAGCTCCGCGCCGCCCCTATTCGGTCTTGCTCCCGGTGGGGTTTGCCATGCCGCCTGCCGTTACCGGAGGCGCGGTGCGCTCTTACCGCACCCTTTCACCCTTGCCGCGCATGCGCGGCGGTCTGCTCTCTGTGGCACTTTCCCTGGGGTCGCCCCCGCCGGACGCTATCCGGCACCGTGTCTCCGTGGAGCCCGGACTTTCCTCCCCGCTTGACGCGGAGCGGCCGTCCGGCCGGCTGGCACGTGTGGGATGTGGGGCCGCGAGGGGGGCGTGGTCAAGGGCCGGGCACTCCTACTCCGCCACCGGCTCGGGCAGCGCGGCCAACAGATCGCGCAGCGTGTTGACGGTCGAGGCGTCGGCGATGCCGTCGATGCGGGCGGGGCGGAAATGCCGCTGGAAGGCGCGCACCACGGCGGCAGTCGTGGTGTCGAACCGGCCGGTGATTTCGACGCCGTAGCCGTAGAGCGCCAGCATCGACTGCAGCGCCTCGACGCGGTCGCCCGAATCCCCCTCCTTCCAGCCGCCGAGATCGCCGATCGGCACCGGCGGCACGAAATGGCCGACGCCCGCCTTGAACAGCTTCTTCCACGGGAATTTCTCGCCCGGATCGACCTTTCGTAGCGGCGCCACGTCGGAATGGGCGAGCACTTTTTCGGGCGCGATGCGTCGCCGCTCGGCGATGTCGCGGCAGAGCGCGATCAGCGCCTCGATCTGCACGGGCGGAAAGTCCGGATAGTCGAAATCATGGCCGCGGTTGACCACCTCGATGCCGATCGAGCGGCCGTTGACGTCGCCCTCCCCTTCCCAGGAGGCGATGCCGGCATGCCAGGCGCGCTTGTCCTCCGGCACGAGCTGCAGGATGCGGCCGTCCTCCAGAACGACGTAGTGGCAGGACACTTTTGCCGCCGGATCGCGCAGGCGGGCGAGCGCGGACTCCGCGTCGGCCATGCCGGTGTAGTGCAGGAGGATGATGTCGGGAGCCGCGGTCCGTTCGTCGAAGTTCGGCGAGGCCAGAATTTCGGCGGCGAGCGGCGTGTCGGGTTGGAACTGCATGCGCCCGGCTGTAGCGCCGATCCGCGCCGGGCGGAAGCCGGCCGTCCGTCGCGACCGGGAAGCCGGAAAACCGACTATTGCGCAGTCGCCGAGGGATAATCCGGCTGCGCCTCGGGACGGGCGCGCAGGAATGCGTCGAGCCCTGCACAAGCCCGCTCCACCGCCCGAAGGCGCGGATACGCAGAGAGGTCGCAATCGAAGCGGCGGGCGTTGGCGAGCTGCGGCACGAGGTGCAGATCCGCCCAGCCCGGGGCCTCGCCGTAGCAGAACGAGCTTTGGCGCGGCCGGGCGGCGAGGGCTTCCTCCAAGGCCGCGAAGGCGGCCGCGACCCAGTGCCGGTACCAGCCGGAGACGGCCTCGTCCGAGGCGCCGAGCTGCCGCGAGAGGTAGACGCGGACCCGATGGTTGTTGAGCGGGTGGAGATCGCTGGTGATGAGCTGAGCGAAGGCCCGCGCCTGCGCCCGCTCGATCGGGTCCTCGGGGAGCAAGGCCGGCTGCGGAAAAATCTCCTCGAGGTATTCGAGGATCGCGGTCGATTGCGCGATGATCCGTCCGTGGACATCGAGCGCCGGCAGCAGGCCCTGCGGATTGAGCCGCCGGTACGCGCCCTGCGGCAGCGATCCGACCGGAACGTAGTCGTAGGGCACGTTCTTCAGATTGAGCGCGATGCGCACGCGCTCCCCGGCCGAGTTCTGCCAGCGGGAGTAGAGCCGCATCGAAGGGTCAGCCCCCCGTCGGCGCGGTCGCCGGCACCGCTTCCGGCTCCGCGGCCGCCGAAGCCGCCCGGTCCTCGCGCGACCAGAGCCACCAGAGGAGGATCAGGCCGGGCACCGCGAGCGCGGTGGCGATGACGTAGTACCAGACCCAGCCGAATGCGGCGACGGCGAAGCCGGCCGGCGCGCCGAGCAGCACGCGGGCCTGGGCGGCGAGCGAGGTGAGGAGCGCGTACTGCGTCGCCGTATAGGCGCGGTTGCTGCAGAGCTTCGACAGATAGGCCACGAATACCGTCGCTCCGAGCCCGGTGGCGAAACTCTCGACGAAGATCGAGCCGGCGAGCGTCGCGGTCGCCTCGAAGCCGAGGCTGCCGCCGGCCTCGAGCGCGGCGAAGGTGAGCTGCTTGGCCCCGGTCGTCGCATTGGCGATGCCGATGGCGGCGGTCAGATCCGGCAGCGTCAGCGCCGGCCAGATGAAGACGAGGTTGGTCACCATCTGCGCGAGGCCGGCGATCCAAAGCGCCCGCATCAGCCCGTAGCGGTTGGCGATGATGCCGCCCAGAAAGCCGCCGGCGAGCAGCGCGCCGAGGCCGAACGGCCACTGGATCGCAGCATAGGCCGAGCGCTCGAAGCCGTGCGACAGGAAGAAATAGGTCCGCAGCTCGGAGGTGAAGCTGTCGCCGAGCTTGAAGAGCACGACGAAGGCGAGGATCGCGAACCAGAGATCCTTGCCGAAGAAGTCGCGGAACGGCTGGATGACGGAGGTCTCGAAGCGCTCGCCCCAGCTGCGCTGGAAGCGCGCCTTCTGGCTCGCCCAGTCCTCCTTCGCGAGCAGCGTGCCGAGGATGCCGAACAGCACCAGCGCCGCCATCGCCCAGTAGCCGACCGACCAGGCCTGCGCGCCCGTGAGCCCGAGCCCTTCGGCGGCGCTGACGATCATCACCGCGCCCGTGAAGGAGGCGAGCATGGCGACGCGATAGGCGGCGACGAAGCTCGCCGCGCCCGCCGCCTGCTCGTCCTCGGGCAGCGATTCGATGCGGAAGGCATCGACGACGATGTCCTGGCTCGCCGACAGGAAAGCGATGACGACCGCGAGCGCGGCGATCGTCAGCGGCTCCCGCGCCGGATCGAAGAAGCCCATCGCGGCGATGGTGGCGAGAAGGCCGAGCTGGAAGATCACGAGCCAAGCCCGGCGATGGCCGAGGAGGCGTGAGAGGCCCGGAATCGCGATGCCGTCGACGGCCGGCGCCCAGACGAATTTCCAGGTGTAGGCGATGCCGACGAGGCTGAAGAGGCCGATCGCCTCGACCGAGACCTTGCTCTCGGTGAGCCAGGCCTGCAGCGTCGAGCCGGTGAGCTGCAGCGGCAGGCCGGACGAGAAGCCGAGCAGCACCATCACCAGCATGCGGCGCTGGAAATAGACGGCGACGGCCTGCCGCCAGGTGTGTGCGGTGGCTGCTTCGGTCATGGGGCCTCGCGATCTAGCTCAACCATCCTTTAGACTGAAGCCGCCTCGCCTCCTCGTTGATTCTTTCTACGCTATGATGTGGCTTAATAGCGTGCACACGGGTTACAACATCCTCGATTGATCCGCGCTTACCTTGTCGTTCCAGCTCTCGATCGACGAAAACTATAGTGCTTGCGATCTCCAGGTCGCCCGCAGTTCGATTCCCAAACTCGCTGAGGACCCAATCTAGGTCGTTCGATTGCTTCTCTGTCAGGTTCGCTCCCTTGAGCAAGCTCTCGACGTTGTCCCCCTTTGAGATCTCGTACCCGACTCCCCCAGCCCATATAAATGCAGCGCTATGAATCCCGCCGCGGATTTCAGCCACCTTGAGGTCCTCAAGCACCTGACCATCATACGGTCCATAGGTGTACAATCTAAACGAGTACATAAGCGGGTACCCCCGCAATACTTGAAGAAGAAACGCCAGCTTCATAACCGCAGTTCTTCCCAGCCTTCGTTCCGATCGCTGGGCTAGCGAAGCGATCGTCGCGAGGCGAAACTCCGAGAGTGGCTCGGCCGAGGTCATGTCAAGCTCCCGCTTCGATCCGGCGAATCGCTTCGCCTCGATTGTGCCGGTCGACGTAGAGGCGCGCCAGGCGAGTTGGCTTCATATTGCCGACGATCGTGGAGCGCATCGACAGAGGGATCGCCCTCCTCGGTGACGCTTCGATAATTGGGATGTCAGTTTCCCCGACCCTGTACCAGGATTTCCCAGCGTCTCTTCGAGCGGCGAGCAAATTCCCCAAGATTCCTTCGACCCTAACGAGTTCCAGCTCATCAGACTCATTGGGGAACTCGGGAGAGTGCCACACTTCGCGGTAGAAGTCTCGCTGCATTAGACGCCTACCATGGTCGCCACCACGGCCACTTGATAACTCACCGAAGACTCTCCAATCGTCCCAACGAAGATATTCATCAATTCCGCTACCAATAGGCGGAGGAAAAAGGCCATCTGACAACATGCTTTGCACGGCATAGTGGAGATGATAATCTAGTATGACTCTTGTTTTGTGGAAATACACTTGATTGAACATCATATAGCGAGCGATAATCATCGCCTCAGCGGCATGCCGCCCCGCTTCCGATATCCCGAGTTGAGGCGCCCCCGATTCGCTTCGCACCAGAGAAACGGTCGCAACGATCCGTCGCCAATCATAGCGACCATACTCGACCCCACAATGGTAAGAGTCTCTCAGAAGATAATCCATTCGGTCCGCGTCCAGTTGCCCAGAAACGAGATCCCTCCATACAGCCCCTCGGCCTACTGACTCGCCTCCATCGATTAAGCCTGTGACTTCCTCTATCCTGAAGCCATAATTGTTGTTATCCGGATGGTTCTCTATAAGATCCTGAAAGTGCCGCTTGATGATCGCCGTCGAGTAATCTTCGTGGGTGTATTGTCCATAACCTGCCGCTTTTTCCGGAGCAAGTTCCTCTACTGCATGCGAAAAAGGACCGTGACCAACGTCGTGCAGAAGCGTTGCAAGCCTTATTAGTTGGCGGTACCGCTTTCTTCCCGCGTCGTTGTAGCCGAGTTCGCGTTCGAGAAACTCCTTGGATCGCTCGACAATCCCGTCATAGAGCATCGTCGCCATGTGCATGACGCCAAGCGAATGCTCAAATCGCGTGTGCATCGCGCCAGGGTAGACGTGCTCAGTCCAAGCCAGCTGTCGAATTCTTCGAAGTCGCTGAAATGCGGGTTGCGAAATAATCTCCCGCTCCCAAGCATCAATGGCGATGAAACCATAGATTGGGCATCGAATCTCAATTCCTTGAGCCATATGGCGGACCGTCACTCCACCGGCCGGCGCTCGGTCGCCCTGAGCCAGCCCTTGACGATGCGGTAGATGTACCAGACGGCGCCGACGGCGATGATCAGCCAGCCGATCAGGATCAGCGTCGTGATGGCGCCGACGATGGCGATCAGGATGGAGATCCAGAAGGTCGAGATCGCCCAGCGGAAGTGCGATTCGTAGATCGTGCCGCGGGCGTCGTCGCGCTTGACGTAGGCGACAACGATGCCGACGACCGTCGCGAGGCCGCCCACGAACAGGCCGAGCGCGTAGAGCCCGTAGATGACGAGCACGATGGTGCGGAGCGATTCCAGATCCGGCCGGTCCGGCGAATAGGGCGGGACGGACTGGCGCTGCGGCGAATAGGGATCGGACATGGTTCCTCGCGCGTGCTCAGGCGGCGCGCCGCGGCGCGCGCGATGGCGGCATGCGGCCGGCCGCCTCGAGAAGGGCGAGGCCGGCGGCCGTCGCCTCGATCATCGCCTCGCCGCCCTGTCGCGGCCGACGCACCAGGAAGCCGCGGTCGACCGCATCCTCCCAGACGGTGAGCCGCGGGCACGAGGTGCGCCAGGCCTCCATCAGCTCGGAGTAAGGCCTCGGCTCGCGAGCCACCCACTCGACGAGATCGAGCACGAGCGCGTCCGTCACCTCGGCCATCGGCTGCTCCGTTTTCCGAATCCGCGCGATAGTAGCGCACAATCGGCGCGCGGTGACCCGCCTGACGAGCCGGCGTTTCCCGAGCTTCGTCCCCCCCGCCCCGTCTCACGCGCTGAAGACGAGCCGCACGCGGGTCAGCGCGCCGTCGCTATGCGTCTCGACCCGATCGGGAAGCGCGCCGGCCTGCCAGCTGGCGACGCCGTGCGCGAGATGATCCTCCTCGTGCTGGCCGGCGTGGTTGCCGCCGGCGGCCGTCGGCGGCAGCGGCGGCTGCGGCCCCTCGCAATCGAGCTCGGCGGCGAGGTCGAGATCGTCCCAGGTGACCTGCGCCTCGGCGACGCGTGTCGGCGTTCCCTCGAGCTGCTGGAAGAACTCGGCGACGCTCTCGCGGCAGCGCTCGATCGCCTGCGCCGGCACTCCCCATGCCTTGCCGCGCGTCTCGATGAGCTTCAGGAAATCGTCGCCGGTGCCCGTGCCGCCCTCGAGGCGCAGCTCGTCGCGCCGCTTGGCGCCGATCCGGAACAGCAGCGTCAGCAACAACGAGGAGAGGACGCCGACCGCGACCGCATCGCCGGTGAAGGTGCGAAGGAGCGGCGGCAGGGCGTCGAAGTAGCCCGGAAAGACCTCGCGTGCGAGCGCAAGGACGAGCGAGATGCCGACGACGAAGGACGCGCGGCTGTCGAGGCCGCGCGAGACCATGATCGCCGAGCCGGAGGCGATGATCAGCGCCGCTGCATAGATCAGCATGCCGCCGGCGACGGCTGGCGGCAGTGCGAGGAACACCGCCGCGGTCTTCGGCAGGAAGGCGGCGACGGCGAGCACCACGGCGCACGAATAGGCGATCCAGCGGCTCGTGGCGC